>JBKHWK010000089.1:0-6966 GCA_046566625.1 Gammaproteobacteria bacterium | reverse complement strand
AGGTTCTACCACTGAACTATACCCGCGCTAAGCGGACCCTGGCCTTCCAGTTCGTCCGGCACTGGCGACGACTCCCGCCGCCGACCTCACAAAAACCAATGGTGGAGGGGGGTGGATTCGAACCACCGAAGCTCGCGCGTCAGATTTACAGTCTGATCCCTTTGGCCACTCGGGAACCCCTCCGGAAAAAGCCCGGCATCTTCGTCCACTATCCAGCCGCTGTCAAACGCGGCACACAATCGCATCGATGCGACCGTACGGCCCTGGAGCTGGCGAGAGGAGTCGAACCCCCGACCTGCTGATTACAAGTCAGCTGCTCTACCAACTGAGCTACGCCAGCACTAAGCAGGTGAAAAATGGACGGGCGATTCTATGGGAACGGCCCGGGGTAAGCAACCTCCATCTGCCCCACCGCGACGCACAGATGGCCGAAATGAATTCACCCACAAACATTCCAACACTGGCGGAGCGTCAAGGCCACAAAGAATAAAGGGAGTAATACACCGCAGCAGACGCAAAAACCGGGGCTAGGCCCCGGTTTTTGCGTCACTCCCGCACCCCTTGATCAGGCCGCTTTGGTCACCTCGGCCGCCTTGCCATGGCGAAGTAGTTTGCCGGGTATAGCCCCGGTACAGATACCATCGACAAAGGTCACTTCGCCATTGACGATGGTGTAGCGGTAGCCTTCGGCTTTTTCGACATAGCGCCACTCGTTACCGGGCAGGTCATGGACGATCTCGGTTGGCAGCATCCGCAGATTCTCATAGTCGTAGACCACAATGTCCGCGGCTCGGCCTACCTCAAGCGTTCCCCGATCACTGAAACCCGCCGCTACCGCAGGCAGTGCGGCCAGCCGGTAATGCGCTTCCTCAAGCGTATAGGACCCACGCTCGCGCACCAGATCCTGAAGCATATTGGTCGGATAACGGCCAAAGTTGAGGAATTTGGTGTGGGCGCCGCCATCCGACACGCCGGGAACGGTCCATTCGTTTTGCAGGATTTCGTCGAGCAGGTCTTCGCGGTAGTTGAAGGGCACTACATAGAACACGGTCTGCAGCTGCTCGCTGATGGCGAGGTCGAGCATCGCGTCGGCCGGGTGGCGGCCCATCGCTATACCCAGCTCGGCAATCGTCATGCCGACGTACTTGGTGTTTTCCGCGTTGGCGACGGAATCGACGACGATCTCGGAGATCGGCCCGGACACGAAGGGCGCACTGCCGAAGTCATAATCGTGGCGCACCGCTTCGCGCAACTTGGGATCCTGCATCTTGCTGATGCGGGTCGGGACATCGCCGATGGTGACATCGCGCCAAGAGCCGTTGCCGTCGAACAGGTTGAAGTTGTCCAGCTTGAAGCGCATGTCGTTGGGCGTGGTGATGGCCTGCATCCAGACTTTCAACCCTTTCTCACGCGCTTCGTTGACCCACTTAAGCATGCGGCGATGCTGGTGAGGGTGGCGCTCGTTAACCTGCACGGCATTCCAGAGCACCGCCGCATCGGAGGCCTCGGCCAGCTGGAGGCCGAAATCCAGATCGGCGGTGAATTCGTTCTTGGCCTGGGTCAGCTGGATGAAGCCCTGACCGCGCCGCTTCAGGATGCGCGCGAAAGCCATGCAGAGCTCGTCAGACATGGTATCCGTCGGCATCGGTGTGCCGTCATAGTCGCGCTGCACGGACGTAAAGCCATCGCCCAAGCGCTGCATGGAGAAGCCGACGCCGCCCGCGTCGAGGGATTCCTCCATCATCCGCAGCATTTCCTTCAGTTCGCGCTCATCCGGGTCGCGCGACTTGGCGGCCTCTACGCCCATGACATAAATCATCAGGGGATTGAGGGGCACGAAGCTCATGACATTGATGCCTTTCGGGCGCCGGTCGATGGAATCGAGCCACTGGGGGAAGGTCTCCCAGTCCCAATCCATGCCGGCTTTCATGGTGGCGAGGGGAATGGCTTCCACCCGCTCCATCGACAACATCATGCGTTCGCGCTGCTCGGGATGCGTCGGCGCGAAACCAAAACCGCAGTTGCCGATGGCCACCGAGGTCACACCGTGCCAGCTTGAGCAGCTCAGATAAGGATCCCACAGCAATTGGCCGTCGTAGTGGGTGTGCAGATCCACGAACCCGGGAGCAACCACCAAGCCCTTGGCATCGATGACTTTTCCGGCGGTGCGAGCACTCAGCCCACCGGCTGGAGTGATCTCGGCGATCAATCCGTTTTTGATAGCAATATCGCCGACAAAACGGGCGCGATGTCGTGTGCCGTCAACGATGGTGCCGCCCTTGATGATAGTATCGAAGTCGGTCATATTATCCCCCGAAGTTATGATTACGGAGTAATCATCATTACCAGAAATTATGTTACCCGTATTATAAGACTAACTCCGCGGGGAAAATCCACACTTAATTGGCTTGAAACGAATACTCATATCGCGAAAGCAGTTCCGGATTCCACTCGCCGCGCGGCGGCCAACTCTGGGCCGCCGCGCCGAATGGCCCACGGCTTATTTCGCATCACGAACCGTCAGGCGCTGGCCTGGACGGACTGCCCCGGAGCCGCGCAAGACCATTGGTGCAGCTCAGGCAACACTTCGCGACCGAACAATCGCATGCTGCGCTCGGCGTAGTCGAAAGGCATACCGCCAAAGCTGAAGGATACGTTGAGGTGCAGCGGTCCGGCCATCTCACGGATCCGCTCCAGGCGACGCAGGATCTGCTCCGGCGTGCCATGCACCTGATTGTTGGTGAACAGACTGGTGACGGACTCGCGGCCACGATCACGCATGATCGCTGCACTGCGGGCGTAGTAGTCATACACCTTCTTGTCACTGAAATGGGTGCCATCCATCTCATAATGGTCGAGCGCGGAGATCCAGTAGTCGTGCATGTACTTCTCGGCCATCCGGTCCGCGCGGGCGGCATCGTCATCGCAGACACAGAAGATATTGGCGATGATCGGTGGCGGCTCCTTTCCCTGCACCTTGCGATAGCGCGCACGGTAGCGTTCCACATCCTTGGCGCGGGCCTCCCAGGGGGAGATCGCGAACACCATCATGGTGGCGCCCAGGTCGGCGACCACGTCGGCCGAGTCCGGTGACTGGCAGGCCATATAGAGCCGATCCTTGAACGACTTGAACGGTCGCGGACGGAGCTCGCGGCGCTCCTGCTTGAAGAACTTGCCGTTGTACTCAATGAACCCAGTCTCCAGTCCTTGAATGATGATCTGCGCGGACTCGTCGAAGCGGTCGCGGGACTCCTCCATGGGGATGCCGAAGCCGTCGTACTCTACCCGACCGATGCCGCGCCCGAAGCCCATCAAGGCGCGGCCATCCGACAGATTGTCGAGCATCGCCACTTCCACTGCGATCCGGCCAGGATCCTTGTGCCAGGGCAGGATCAGCACGGCGGTGCCCAGCTTGATACGCTGGGTGCGGCCCGCCATGTAGGCGAGGAACTCGGTCACACTCGGGCACATGGTGTAATCGGTGAAATGGTGCTCGGCGGCCCAGATCGAATCAAACCCCAAGGGTTCGACCAAATCGCAGATGCGCAGATTGTTTTTGTAGACTTCGAGATCGGTCAGATTCTGGCCGAGACCGGCCTGAAAGACGCTCAGCATGCCGACGTCCATAACAAATACCCCCGTTGGTTTGGATGCGTTGGAAAACGATGTGGAAAGTCGTTGCCAGACTCTAACCACACCTAACCCATAGCTCAAGTGATCGAGGTCACCACCATGCCAACACATCGCAATGATCCGGAACTCCCCCTGCCCCTGACGCGGCTTGCCGCGACCTGCGCCGACCTACTGAAAGCTCGGGGCGAAACAGTCGCCGTCTGCGAATCCTCCGCCGGTGGCCTGATTGCGGCTGCCCTGGTGGCGATACCGGGCTCTTCTGCTTATTTTGTCGGCGGCGCCGTGGTCTACACCCCGGCCGCCCGTTCGCTCTTGCTGGGATTTACCGAGCACGACATGGCCGATCTGCGTCCCGCCAGTGAAGCCTATGCCCTGGCCTGCGCGCGACAGCTGCGCAAACGGTTCAATCCCACCTGGGCGCTTGCCGAAACCGGCGCCACCGGCCCGACCGCCAACCCCTATGGCGACCCGCCGGGCCACGCCTGTCTCGCCGTGGTCGGCAGCAGCGAGCACACCCTGACCCTGGCGACGGGCAACGACCAGCGCGAAGCCAACATGTGGACCTTTGCCCGCGCCGCCATCGCCCTGTTGCAGGAATCCGTGGCGTCCAAGCCAGTCAGTTGAGTACGGAGTAACCCCGCCCCACCAAGCAGTTTTTCACCACCCGGTCGCGCTCGCGCAAGCCGGAGCCCACGCCTTTGGCGCCGCCGACCACACCACCGACGCCGGCTGCACGCTCGGCGGTTCGGCTGTTACCGGCAATGGCGCCGACCGCACCGCCAATCACCGCGCCAGCTACCGCGCCGCCGGCCGCGCGCCGCCCCACGGCGACGTCGTCGGCGTAGTGCTGGCACTCGTCCAGATCCCGGTAATAGGCGTTCAAGTCAACGCCTTTGGTATCGACGATCACCCGGTCTGCGGATCGGTGCCGATGACCCGCACAACCCGCGAGCGCTGCGGCAAACACCATTGCCATTACCGTGCCGTACCGCATCATCGTTTTCATCGCTTGCTACACTCCCATTGCCGTGCCATGGCCGGTTGCCATGCCAGGGATTGCCAATCAACGCCCGCGCCGCTGGTTCGGTTGACCGGCCACCGAAGCGACTCGAAGCCAGCATCCGGGATGTGGATGGAGTAGCAATACCATGAAGATCGGGGTACCACGGGAAATCAAACCCGACGAAAGCCGCGTGGCCCTCACGCCCGCCGGCGCCGCAACTCTGATCGCCGACGGCCATGAGGTGCTGATCGAACGCAGCGCGGGTGTCGGATCGGGCTTTGCGGACGCGGATTACGAACTGGCCGGGGCGCGGATCGTCGCGGTGGAAGCCGCCTGGAATGCCGAACTGGTGCTCAAGGTGAAGGAGCCCACCGCGGCGGAATACCCCAGTCTGGCTGGCCAGATCCTCTTCACCTATCTGCATCTCGCCGGCGTCGATCCGGCACTGACCGAAACGCTGCTCACCAGCCGTAGCACGGCGGTCGCCTACGAAACTGTCGAAGACGAGGCCGGCCGTCTGCCGCTTCTCGCCCCCATGAGCGCGGTGGCGGGGGCCATGGCGGTCGCCATGGGCAACTTCCACCTCGCCCGCTGCAATGGTGGGCGCGGCATGCTGCTGGGAAGGATTTTCGATCGCAGCTTCGGCGAAGTATTGGTGATCGGCGACGGCGTTGCGGGCAGTCATGCGGCGCGCGCGGCGGTGGGTCTGGGCGCTCGGGTTTGTGTGGCAGGGCGGGATGTTGATCGACTGCCAGCGTTGCGCCAGTTCATCGGCGCGGAGTTCCGCTTCGTTCGATCGGTTCCGGAAACCTTGGCCGCCGAGATTCGCAACGCGGACCTCGTGATCGGCGCGGTATTGCTGCACGGCGCCCGCGCACCCCACGTGATCAGCGAAGCCATGGTGAAGACCATGCTGCCCGGCGCCGTCATCGTCGATATCAGCATCGACCAGGGCGGCTGCGTGGCAACCTCGCGGCCCACCACCCACCACGACCCGGTGTTCGAGAAGCACGGCGTCATTCACTACTGCGTGACCAACATGCCGGGCGCCTATCCGCGGCTCTCGACGCTGGCGCTCACCGAGGCCACCCTGCCCTATGTGCGGCGCCTCGCGGCGGGCGGGCTCGACGCCCTGCGGGACGACCCCGGCTTTGCCAAAGGACTGAATACACGGGATGGCCGTATCACCTGCCGCCCGGTGGCGGAGGCGCTCGGTCGGCTGGACCGCTACGCGCCCTTGGCCTGAGTCCGATCCAGCAGCTCCGCAAAGAATTCCCGCAGCACCGGTGCGCCGCCCCGCTCCCAGGCGGCGAGTGCCGCGGTGCCGATGATGGCGATATCGGCGCGACCGCGCAGGAAGTCGATATCGTCCCTGCCGCTCACCCCGAAACCGATGCCCAGCGGCAGGTCGGTGGCGCGCCGGCAGCGCTCGATAAAACCGACCAAGCCCTCGTCCATCGCGGTCTTGGTGCCGGTCACGCCCTTGCGCGCGACGGCGTAGACGAAACCATGCGCCGCCTGCCCCAGACGCACGAGCCGCGCATCGGTATTGGTCGGCGTCATCAGAATGATGGGATCGAGATCCGCCAGCGCGGCAAGGCGGTGCAGCTCACTCGCTTCCTCCACCGGCAGATCGGGCACGATGAAGCCCGCTCCCCCGGCCGCTGCCAGTTGTTCGATAAACGCGGCCTCGCCCATTTTGAAGACGGTGTTGTAGTAACCCATCATCAGCAGCTTGAACGGAAACCGGGCGGCGGCGCGCGCCATGAAGGCGAAACAGTCGCGGGTATGAACGCCAAGCTCGATGGCGCGCTGATTGGCGCGCGCGAACAGCGGCCCGTCGGCGGAAGGCTCGGAAAACGGAAATTGCAGCTCCACCAGATCGACGTCGAACTCCGCCATCACTTCCAGCGCGCGCCAGTTGTCCTCGAAGGAGGGATAACCGCACACCACATGGGTCATCAGCAGCAGGTCCTTGTGGGCCCGCCGCTCGCGCAGATACGGCTCAAGCGCCATAGTCGACCGCCTTGGCGCGGATGAACGCCTTCCACGCCTGATCGTCGATGGCATCCGCCACCGTGAAGATATCCTTGTCGCCGCGTCCGGACTGGTTGATCAGGATCACCTCGTCGCGCCCCATGGTGGGTGCCTCGGCAATCGCCCGCACAAAGGCATGGGTGCTTTCGAGCGCGGGAATCAGACCCTCGGTGCGCATCACCAGGCGCAGCGCGTCGCGCACCTCGGCGTCGGTCGCAGCCTCGAAACGCACGCGGCCCTGATCCCACAGGTGAACCAGGATCGGGTTCACGCCGATGTAATCGAGCCCGGCG
>JBKHWK010000088.1:0-7027 GCA_046566625.1 Gammaproteobacteria bacterium | reverse complement strand
AGCTGACTGACATTGCGGCCCGGCTTGGCACGCAACGGCGCCCGCTGCAGCGCCGCGCTGTGGTTGGGGTCGGCACTGCCGTTGGTGCGCCGGTTGTAGGGATCGGGTTCCAGTTCGCAGTCGTCGCGTGCGGCAATCCAGGCGCCACGGTGATCGGGCAAGCCCTTGTGGATGTCGAACGCGAGGTCGAGATCGCTGTAGGGTCCGGAGGTGTCGTAAACCTGGGCGCTGGTGCCGTCGGTGAGCGCGATCTCCCGCATCGGCACCCGCACCGTGCCGGCGGCGTTGCTCACATAGATTTTGCGGCTCGCCGGCAGGGGTTGCCGGGGCAACGACTCTGACTTCGGGGTACTGACGGTGGGTTTGGCCATGATGGTCTCCTCGCGTGGGATGGGTGACCAGCGTGGAGTACGGAAGGCAGGCGTTCACTCTTCCCTACGCCGATGCGAGTCGGATCAGGTTCCACGGGTCTGCCGGTTCGGCATCTCAGCCCCGCAAGGGCGCCCCGAGAGTTGCGCGTTGATTATAGGCCTGAAGGCACGCTGCGCAAGGACGGATTGACAGGCTGCGGCTCAGGCCAGCGCGGAAATACGCATCGTCAGCGCATGGATTTGCTTCAGGCGCCCCGGATTCGCCAGTGTCGATTCAAGATCCTCCAAACTCGCGCGCCAGGTCGGTGCTCATCCATTCAGCGCGCAGACTACGCACGCCGGCAAATCCCGACCAGCCATGTCCGCCAGGGGCGCCCAAAGCCGGTCGATGTGCGTGCTAAGCTGCGCACAACCGCGCAGCGACGCCACACACCCAACATATCACCCACTTCGTATCCGGCACGATGGAAACTGATGTTCCCGCTCTTATGATCAATCTCGCGGTGGGTACCGGCATGGGTACCGCCACCGTGCTGGTGCATTTCTGGGGCCTTATTTTCCTCACTTACCTCATGAGCCGACACGGCCATCGGCTGCATCCCCACGACAGCCACACACGCCGCGCCGCGGTCATCCTGGCGGTGGTGTTCGGCATCTTTGTGCTCCATAGCATCGAGATCTGGCTGTACGCGGTGCTCTACTTCTGGCTCGGTGAAATGCAGAACTTCGAGCAAGCCCTGTATTTCTCCACGGTAACTTTCACGACCGTGGGATTCGGCGACATCGTGCTCTCGCCGCGCTGGCGGATGGTGAGCGCGATCGAGTCCGCCAACGGCTGGATTCTGTTTGCCTGGTCGACGGCTTTCCTGTTGACGGTGACCACGCGGCTCAAGCTGCTCGAACACGACTGGCTCGACCGGCGCGACTGAACCGACGCCAGTTGGCGGGAAATATTCAGCTCGCTGCGTCGGGCAGGGCTTCGGCTACAAGGACATGTTGCCGTTCCAGCGCGGCAATCTCCGCATCGGTATAGGCGAGCAGATTTTTCAGCACTGCGTGGTTGTGCTCGCCCAGATAGGGCGCTTCGAGATCCGCGACGTTGGCGTATTCCGAAAACCGCAGCGGCATGCCCGGCATCTGAAAAGTCCCGAATTCGCGCTCGGTCACCGTGCGCACCGTGCCGCGCTCGATAAAGTGCGGATGGTGCATCGCCTCCTCGACGGTCAGCACCGGCGCCACCGGAATGCGGCGTTCCTCCAGAATCCGGATCACTTCCTCGTCGCTCGCCTGCGACTGAATCCAGTCTTCAACGATGGCGACCAGTTCGAAGCGATGCCTGGCGCGGCTGCGGGGATCCTTGAAGCGCGCGTCATCCAGCAGCTCGGGTTTGCCCATCGCCTCGCAAAATTCCTTCCACTGATGCAGCACCGCGATGATGATCAGATAGCGCTCCGGCGCCTTGCCCTTGAAGCAGCCCAGGGGTGCCATGCCCGGATGGTGGGAACCGCCGCGGGTGGGTTTCAGCATGCCCCCGCTGGCGCTGATCATGCCCACGTTGAGTTCGTGGCAATGGAAATAGCTGTCGATCAGCGAAATGTCGAGCAGCTGACCGGGACCGCCGAGGGCGCGCCGGTACAGAGCCGCGTTGATCGCTGCCAGCGCGTGTACACCGGCGGTGACATCGCCGATTGCGGCCATCGGCAGGCTGGGCGCCTTGTCGCGCTCGCCGATCAGGCTGGTGATCCCCGCGTACGCCTAGGCGATGTAGTCGAATCCGGGTCGGTCGGCGAGCGGGCCGGTCTGCCCGAAGGTGGATATCGAGCACAGGATCAGGCTGGGGTTGAGGCGATGGACGGTTGGCCAATCCAGTCCCATGCGTCCGATGACACCGGGCGCGAAGTTTTCTACCAGCACGTCGAACTTCGGCACCAGATCGAGCAGCACCTTGCGTCCTGCGGGGGCTTTCACATCGACACAGAGACTTTTCTTGCCGCGGTTCTGCTGCAAAAAATACGCGGAACGCCCGCCTTTCAGGTAGCCCGCCTTGCGCACCTGATCGCCCCAGGGCGCCAGTTCCAGCTTGACGATCTCGGCGCCCATTTCGGCCATCAGGCGGGTGGTGGTGGGGCCCGCAAGGTGCTGGGTGAAATCCAGCACGCGCAGGCCGTCCAAAATAGGCTCATCGCTCATCTGTCGCTCCCTCAATCTTGTTGTTATCTGGGGTCGCTTGCGATGCTCAGGCCCCGGGTTACCCTGGTCCGGCTTCCGTACGGCTATCGACGGAGCCAGCCAAATGGTCATCGCACCAAAAAACTGTAACCCCTGTGCCTGCGCTTGTCTCTAGCCTCGGACGATAATCCGCGCTAAGGTCCAGACCGTTGTTTGACGCGGCATCCTGCCAGGATTTTTCCATAATCAGCCACGGCCACCCAATAAGGAGGACATCGGCATGACCTCGCCCGCCACCCAACGCGACGACCCCCGCGCGCTGATCGACTATCCACTGGTCGATGCGGACTGTCACTACTACGAGCCCGACGATTGCTACACCCGCCACATGGAAAGCCGGTTCCGCGCCGACGCCATCACCGTGGTGCGGGGGTTGAGCACCCATGCCCAGGTCCACTTTCGCGGCCGCCGCCTAAGCTTTTTCAGCGCCCCGCCCGGCGAACACGCAGGCAAACCCGGCTCCTACAAAGCGTTCTACCGCAGCGACCAGCCCAAGGGCGCCCATATTCTCGCCGCCGATCCGATCTCCTGTTTCGACTTGCCCGAGTCCATGCAGCGCGACGCACGGCTGCGCTGGTTCGATCACTACGGCGTCGAAGCCGGCATCTTCCTGCCCTCGCTGGGCGTCGGTGTCGAAATGCAGTTGCGCGACGCTGGCCCGGAGGTGGTCATGGCCAATCACCGCGCCTTCAATCGCTGGCTCCGGGATGACTGGGGCTGGGATTACCAGAACCGCATCTTTGCCGCGGCCCAGCTGTCGCTGGTGGATATCGACCTTGCCGTCGCCGAGCTCGACCGCGTGCTGGCCGAGGGTGCCCGCATCGTCAACCTGATTCCCGGGCCGGTGCTCGGCCGCTCGCCCGCGGACCCCCATTTCGATCCCTTCTGGGCGCGCTGCCAGGAAGCCGGGATTCCGGTGGCGTTCCATCTGGGCAACGCCGGCTTCGAGGAACTGGTGTCGGCGGCCTGGGGCGAAAATCCGCGCCCACCCCACCACCGGGTCACCGCGTTTCAGCATGTGATCGGCATGATGGAGCGACCCGTCACGGACACACTCGCGGCACTCATCATGCACAACCTGTTCGGCCGCTTCCCGCGCCTGCGTGTGGCGTCGATCGAAAACGGCTCGTCCTGGGTCACCCCGCTGCTGCGCAAGCTCGACAAGTCCGCCAAAATCGCCGGCAACAATTTCACTTTCGGGCCATTGCACGCCCGCCCGAGCGCAATCTTTCTCGACCGCATTCGCGTCTGCCCCTTCCCGGAGGACAACATCCCGGAGCTGATCGCCGCCGTCGGGCCGGATGTCGCCCTGTTCGGCTCCGACTGGCCGCACCCGGAAGGCCTCGCCGAGCCCCTCGAATTCGCCGATGGCCTGGTTGGGCTCGACTACGCCCAGGTGCGCAACGTGATGCGGAGCAACACTGCGGCACTGCTCGGATTGAGCCCCTGAACGGCACCCCACCGCCGGGGCTGGCACCGTCAGCCGCTCATCCCGGCTCCCCACCAACCCGGCAGCTCCCCCGGCACTTCGGCCCGACGCCGACCGGAAGTGCAGGGTGAGAAAAATTTTCTCCGTATAATCGGCCGTTGCGAATACTTTCCCAAGCAGGGTCCGAGCGACGTGCGCAGTCGAAGATGAACACCTACCTCGTCGGCGGCGCCATCCGCGACCGACTCTTGGGCCTGCCGGTACGGGAGCGCGACTGGGTGGTGGTGGGCGCTTCGCCCGATGCCATGCGCGCCCAGGGCTTTCGCCCCGTGGGGCGGGATTTCCCGGTGTTCCTGCATCCCGACACCGGCGAGGAATACGCGCTCGCCCGCACCGAGCGCAAGACCGCTCCGGGACATACCGGCTTCGTGTTTCATGCCGAGCCTGGCGTGACGCTGGAGCAGGATCTGCAGCGCCGCGACCTCACGATCAATGCCATCGCCGAAAGCGCCGAAGGTGAGCTGATCGATCCCTGCGGAGGACTGCGCGACCTGGACGATCGGGTGCTGCGCCATGTTTCCGGTGCCTTCGTGGAAGATCCGCTGCGGGTCTTGCGGGTAGCGCGATTCGCCGCCTCCCTCCACCCTCTGGGCTTTCGCGTGGCGCCGGAGACGCAGGCACTGATGACGACCATCGCCGCTAGCGGCGAACTCGAGCATCTGTCGGCAGAACGCATCTGGCGTGAAACCGACCGCGCGCTGGCCAGCGTGTCGCCACGCACCTATATCGAAGTGTTGCGCGCCTGCGGCGCGCTCGGGGTCCTGCTGCCGGAAGTGGATGCATTGTTCGGCGTGCCGCAGCGCGCGGATTATCATCCGGAAATCGATACCGGCCTCCATGTGCTGATGGCGCTGGATCGCGCGGCGGAAATGGGTGCGGATTCCGCAGTGAGCTTCGCGGTGCTGATGCACGATCTCGGCAAGGCTGCCACCCCCGCCGATGTGCTGCCCCGTCATATCGGCCACGAAGCCAGCGGCGTGCCGCTGGTGCACGAGGTCTGCGACCGGCTGCGGGTTCCCAATCCCTATCGGCGCTTGGCGGTGGCGGTTACCCGCTACCATCTTCAGTGCCACAAAATTCGCGAGCTGCGTCCGATCACGGTGCTGAAAATGCTCCAGGAGCTGGATATCTACCGTCGCATCGAGATGCTCGAACGCTTTCTGATGGCTTGCGAAGCCGACGCGCGCGGCCGCGGCGGCGGCTTGCACATGCAGCCGTACGAGTCGGCGGCCTGGCTGCGCGGATTGGTGACGCGAGTGCTTGCGGTGCGCGCCGCGCCTCATGTGGCGGCGGGTCTGGCGGGCACCACGCTCGCCGACGCCATCAACCGGGAACGCCAGGCCGTAATCGCCGCCTACCGGTGGGAAACCGCCCATGCCGGATGAGGCGCCCGTCGCCCTGATCACCGGCGCGGCGCGGCGCATCGGCGCCGCCATAGCCCGCGAGTTGCACGGCGTCGGCTTTCGGGTGCTGATCCACTGCCGCGAATCGCTCGCTCCCGCACAGGACCTGTGCGCGCAATTACAGTCGATGCGCGCGGATTCCGCTGCGGTACTGAGCGCGGATCTCGCCGATCTCGCGCAGGTGCGGCAGCTGGCGTCAGACGCCGCCAACCGCTGGGGCCGTCTCGACGCCCTGGTCAACAATGCCTCGGCGTTTTACCCAACGCCCCTCGCCGAAGCAGACGTTGCGCAGTGGGACGATCTGATGGCGAGCAATCTCAAAGCGCCGTTTTTTCTGTGCCGCGATCTGGCGCCGGCGCTCGCCCAAACCGGCGGCGCCATCGTCAACATCGCCGATATCCACGGCCTGCGGCCACTTCCGGAGCATGCGATCTATTCCATCGCCAAAGCCGGCAACATGATGTTGACCCGGGTGATGGCACGCGAACTGGCACCCCGGGTGCGGGTCAACGGCATCGCGCCGGGCGCCATTCTGTGGCCGGAAAATCCCGCGTCGGCGGATATCGTGGCGCAGCAGAAAATCCTGCACTCGATTGCGCTCGGCCGGCTGGGTGCGGTGGAAGATATCGCGCGGGTCACCCGGTTTCTGCTTACCGCTGCCACCTACATCACTGGTCAGGTGATCGCCGTGGATGGCGGCGCGCGCCTCGCTCTCACGACCTCTTGACCGGCATCAACTGCGCGCCGGCCTACGCGACATCACCCTCGACATCGCCCTTGAAAAAAAATTCACCGTGACAATATTGGTTGGCACCAAACACTGCTGAATGATTACCGGGAGGTTTGTCATGCCACTAGTACCACGAGGACGCTTGTTCGACCTGGACCAGGTATTCGATAACTTCATGTCGCCCTTGCAACGCCTGGAACAGGCCGATACCGGATTTTTCGCACCGCGAGTGGACATCCACGAAAAATCCGATCATTACGAAATCACCGCCGAACTACCGGGCGTGAAGCGCGAGGACATTCACATCGAGCTGGAAGACGGCACGCTGACCATTACTGCGGAAACGCGCCGCGACGATGTCGAGAAAAAGGAAGGTCGGGTCATTCGCCAGGAACGGCGTTACGGCAAGTACATGCGCAGCTTCAATCTGGGCGGTGATATCCACGACGCCGATATCAGCGCGACGTTCGAAAATGGCATTCTCAAACTCAAAGCGCCAAAAGCGACCGAAACAAAATCCAAGCAACGCCGAATCGAAGTGGGCTGATCGGGCCGGGCAACGCGGCGACGCCACTCAATCCGGCGTCGCCGCGTCGGTTGTCCCTGCGGGACGCCAGTCAAACGGCACCGACCACAGTCGGTGCCGACCGAGATCGAGTTCCGCGGCAAGCTGCCGATAGCACTGCCCCACCACGGGATGGCGCTGGCCCGGGATGATGTCGGCGAGCGGCCGCAATACGAAGGCGTATTTCAGAATTTCGTCGCGCGGAAGCGCGATGCCATCGACCACACCGACCTGATCGCC
>JBKHWK010000087.1:0-7154 GCA_046566625.1 Gammaproteobacteria bacterium | reverse complement strand
TTCAGAATGATCCGCTGGTGGAGAAGCAGGTTGGCGAACTGCACGAGATGCGGCGCCTGACCACTGAGCGGATCGGCATGATGGTAAGTCAGCTCATCGCGCGCGGTGTGCTGGAGGATGTCCCGCCCCACTACCACTACCTCGCCTGCTGGGCGCTCGCCCAGGGCGCCGTGGACGTGTGCTTCAACAAGGGCTTTGCCGATCAGTTCCCCGACAAGGAGGATCTGCTGCGCTTCATCACCGGCATCGGCATGACCATGGGCAACAAAGGCCAGTTGCGGGACATCTGATTACCGTGCCCCAGCTTTCGCTCGACGACATCGAGGCCGGCGCCGAGCGAGCCCGAACCGGGGCCAGGCTGCCCCCGGTGGAATCCTGGAATCCACGCCTGTCCGGCGATATCGATATCCGCATTGCGCGCGATGGCACCTGGTACCACGAAGGTGGCGCCATCAACCGTCTGGAACTGGTGCGACTCTTTTCCAGCCTGCTCAAGCGCGAAGACGATCAGTACTATCTGGTAACCCCGGAGGAAAAGTGGCGCATCCAGGTGGAAGACGCGCCCTTTGTGATCGTGGCGCTGGAGCGCACAGTCGAGGCTACAGGGACGCAACAACTGGTCTTTGCCACCAACGTCGGTGATCAGGTGATTGCCGGGCCGGATCATCCGCTGCGCGTGGTCGAGACCGCGACGCGTGGGACAACTCCCTATCTGCTGGTACGGCGCAACCTTGAAGGTCTGCTCAGCCGGCCGGTGTACTACCAACTGGTCGAGATCGCCGAGCCGGCCCCCGACGGAGACGGCCACGGCGTCGCCAGCGGCGGTATTTTTCATCGTCTCGGTTGATTCCGACGGCGCCGCGCGGCGAGCCCCACGGAATAACCCACGACCGTTTTTTCCTACTCACAAACACGGGGCCTCATCATGAGTGGCATGACAGCGACACCGGTCATCGAGATCGGCAGCGGCAAGTTGCAAGGTAACGAAAAGGGCGGCGTGCTCGTGTTCAAGGGCATTCCCTATGCCGCGCCGCCGGTCGGCGCGCGACGCTGGCTGCCGCCGGCGGACCCACTGCCCTGGGCCGGGATTCAGGATGCGGGGGAATTTGGCGACTGGGCGCCTCAGAACAAGGGCGCGCTGGATGACGTCATGGGCGCTGAAACCGGCACCCAGTCCGAGGATTGCCTCAGCCTCAATGTCTGGACGCCCGGATGCGCCGGCAAGCGCCCGGTAATGGTGTGGATCCACGGCGGCGGCTTCACCATCGGCTCGGGCGCCCAGGGTATCTACGAGGGCGGAACCCTCGCCCGCCACGGCGACGTGGTGGTGGTCACCATCAATTATCGGCTGGGAATCCTGGGCTTCGCGCCGCTGGCCGCGGTGACCGATGGTCGCATCCCGGCCACCGGCAACGAGGGGCTGCTCGATCAGGTCAAGGCACTGGCCTGGGTGCGCGACAACATCGTTCATTTCGGCGGTGATCCCGGCAATGTCACCATCTTCGGCGAGTCGGCCGGTGGTATGAGTATCGGCAATCTGCTGGCATTGCCGGCGGCGCGCGGGCTGTTTCATAAAGCGATTCCCCAGTCCGGCGCCTGTCACACCTGCGCGGATGGAGCCACCGCCGTGCGGCGTGGGGAGGCTATCCTCAAGGCCTTGGCGCTCGACGCCGATGGCCTGCGCAACGCCCCGCTCGCGGATCTGCTGCGCGCCCAGCGCCTGATGGAAGGTGGGCGCGTCGAGGGCTATCCACTGGCCGTGATCGGGGGCCTGCCGTTCATGCCGGTGGTGGATGGCGTGGTCATGCCCCACAACCCCATCGATGCGGTGGCGGCAGGCGTTGCCGCCGGC
Source organism: Gammaproteobacteria bacterium (assembly GCA_046566625.1). Lineage (GTDB taxonomy): Bacteria > Pseudomonadota > Gammaproteobacteria > Pseudomonadales > Porticoccaceae > JAGPUQ01. The sequence goes on along the minus strand of JBKHWK010000087.1, from coordinate 5,302 downwards.
ATCCCGGTGCTGGCGGGCAGCACGCTGGATGAGTGGAAGCTGTTCGGCATTCCGGCCAAGGCGATCCAGCAACTGGACGAAGCCGGCCTCGCCAAGCGCCTGGGCTATCTGGTGGGCGACGAGCACACCCCAGATCTGGTCGCCGCCTACCGCGCCGCGCTGCCGGCGCGCGGGATCGAGCCCAGCGTTCCCGAAGTCTTCATGGCGATCCAGACCGACCGCATTTTCCGCATCCCGGCGTTACGTCTGCTGGAGTGCCAGCGCCCTCACGAGGCGCAGGTGTTCAACTACCTGTTCGACTGGCCGTCGCCGGCGGCGGGCGGGCGCCTGGGCTCGCCTCATGCGGTGGAGCTCGCCTATGTGTTCGGCACCTACAGCAAGCCGGGCGCGAAAACATTCTACGGCGAAGGGGAGGGCGCGGCCGCTCTGGCGACCATGACCATGGACGCCTGGACCCGGTTCGCCCACGACGGCGATCCGGGCTGGGCCGCCTACGAGACCGGGCAGCGCACCACGGCGTTGCTGGGTGCGAGCCGGCGGATTCTCGCCAAGCCCCTGGAAGCCGAGCGTCGCGCCTGGGATCAGGTGCCGGATCGCTGGCTGGGGTCACTCTAGCCGCTTGTTGATAACCTGTGGCAGCCATCTGCTTCGTTGCGCGGTGCTCGCTCCCTCGCCTATCTAATTATTGGATAGGTCGCGGTCGCTGCGCGCTGTGTGACGCTTTTCAACAGGTTGCCACGTGTTAGACGGTGCCCGGAAGGGCGCGTCCACTCCGTTCGCGCTGACCGCCGCCAAGGAATAAGAAAACAAATATTTATTCTTTTGAAGGATAAGTTGAGTCCGTTATCGTGCGGCCAGGAAATGCCGGGCTGCACCTCCCGTGCAATCAACATTCTTTGTCGACCCTCATGCCCGGTGTGCTCCGGGCCGAGCGTTGCTTGCCGACCGAGCCCACCGGATGTTCCGAAAGTTTGCTCTCATCGCCGCCCTTGCGTTCCCGCTTGCCGCCCAGGCCGCGGTCGATCTGCTTAACGTGTCCTACGACCCGACCTACAAGCTTTACAAGGAATACAACCAGGCGTTTGCCGCGTACTGGCAGGCGCAGACTGGCGTTGCGGTGACGGTCCGGCAATCCCACGGCGGTTCCGGCAAGCAGGCGCGGGCCGTGATCGATGGTTTGCGCGCCGATGTGGTGACGCTGGCGCTCGCCAGCGACATCGATGCGATTGCGGCGCGCAGCGGCAAGCTTCCCGCCGACTGGCCGCTGCGGCTGCCGAACCACAGCGTGCCGTTCACTTCGACCGTCGTGTTTCTGGTGCGCAAGGGAAATCCGCGGCAGATCCGCGACTGGGATGATCTGGTGCGCCCCGGCATTGCCGTCATCACGCCCAATCCCAAGACCTCCGGGGGTGCGCGCTGGAACTACCTAGCCGCCTGGGTCTATGCGCGCAAGCACCTCAAAGACGAGGCCGCGGTGCGGGATTTCATCGTCCGGCTCTACCGCAATGTGCCGGTGCTGGATACCGGCGCGCGCAGCGCGACCACGACTTTTGCCCAGCGCGGCATCGGCGATGTACTGGTTGCCTGGGAGAGTGAGGCATTTTTGGCGCTGCATGAGCTGCCCCCGGACCAGTTCGAGATCGTTACTCCGTCGCTGTCGATTCTGGCGGAACCGGCGGTGGCGGTGGTGGAAAGCAATGCGGCCAAGCGCGGGACCAGCGCGATCGCCCGGGCGTATCTGGAATATCTCTATTCGCCCACGGGTCAACGTCTGGTCGCCCGGCATTATTACCGCCCGGTCGCGCCGGAACAGGCCGATCCGGCCGATCTCGCCCGCTTCCCGAAGCTTGAGCTGGCGACGGTGGCGGATCTTGGCGGTTGGCAGCGGGTACAGCAGACCCATTTCGGCGAGGGCGGAATGTTCGATCAGATTCTGGCGACGGCCACTAGCGGAGTTGCGACACCGTGACGATTCGCCCCCTTGCCACCAGGCGCCAGCGTTCGGCCTTGCCCGGGTTCGAGCTTTCCGTGGGTGTTGCGATCACCTACCTGAGTCTGATCGTGCTCATCCCGCTCGCGGGCGTGTTTACCAAGGCGGCGGGACTCGGCTGGGATGGCCTGTGGCAGGTGCTGGGCGAACCGCGCGTGCTGAGCGCACTGAAGCTGTCGTTCGGCACTGCGTTCGTCGCGGCGTGCATCAACGCCGTGTTCGGCACCTTGGTTGCCTGGGTGTTCGTGCGCTACGAGTTTCCGTGCAAGCGCTTGTTCGACGCCACCATCGATCTGCCCTTTGCGCTGCCGACGGCGGTGGCCGGCATCGCGCTCACGGCGCTCTATGCGGGTAATGGCTGGATCGGTCAGTGGCTCGAACCCGCCGGCATCAAAATCGCTTTCACACCGCTCGGCATCGTGGTGGCGCTGACTTTCGTCGGCTTGCCGTTCGTGGTGCGCACCCTGGAGCCGGTGCTGCGCGATGCCGAAAAAGAACTGGAAGAAGCGGCGGCATCCCTGGGCGCGACGCGCTGGCAGACGGTCACTCGGGTGATCCTGCCGGCCGTGTTGCCGGCGCTGGTGACCGGCTTCGCACTGGCTTTCGCGCGCGGCGTGGGCGAATACGGCTCGGTGATCTTTATCGCCGGCAATCTGCCGCAGGTGTCCGAGATCGCGCCGCTGCTGATCGTCATCAAGCTGGAAGAGCTCAATTACGGCGGCGCCGCGGCGGTGGCGGCCGCCATGCTGGTGATTTCCGTCACGCTGCTGCTGGCGATCAACACACTGCAAGCCTGGTCGAATCGTCACAAGCAGCGCAGCCGTGCGGCGCCGGCCCTGCCGCATCCAGTGTTGCAGGGGGCAGGTTCATGACCCAGGCCACCGACCACTCGCTGCTCGATCCGCCCAAGCTGCCGTTCGAGCCGCTGCTGCAGCGCAATGCCGTGGTCACCGAGCAGCCCTGGGTGCGCTGGCTGCTCACCTTGGTGGCGCTCGGGTTTCTCGGCTTCTTTTTGCTGTTGCCGCTGATCGGCGTGTTTACCGAAGCGCTGCGCAATGGCGTGGGACTGTACTGGGAGTCGCTGACCGAACCCGACGCACTCGCCGCGGTGCGTTTGACGCTGCTGGTGGCGGCGATTGCGGTGCCGCTCAATCTGGTCTTTGGCGTGGCCGCGGCCTGGGCCATCGCCAAGTTCGAATTTCGCGGCAAGACGCTGCTCACCACCCTGATCGACCTGCCGTTTTCGGTCTCGCCGGTGGTCGCGGGGTTGATTTATGTGCTGATGTTCGGCGCCCAGGGCTGGCTTGGCCCCTGGCTCATCGCGCACGATCTGCAAATTATTTTCGCGGTGCCCGGCATCGTGCTCGCCACGGTGTTCGTCACTTTTCCGTTCATCGCCCGCGAACTGATCCCACTGATGCAGGAGCAGGGCACCGACGACGAACTGGCGGCGCTGTCCCTGGGGGCCAATGGCTGGCAGACCTTTCGCTACGTCACCTTGCCCAACATCAAGTGGGGGCTGCTCTACGGCGTGCTGTTGTGCAACGCCCGCGCCATGGGCGAATTCGGCGCGGTGTCGGTGGTATCCGGGCATATTCGCGGCGCGACCAACACCATGCCGCTGCACGTCGAGATCCTCTACAACGAATACAACTTCGCCGCCGCCTTCGCGGTGGCGTCGCTGCTGGCCGGCCTGGCGCTGGTCACGCTCGGGCTGAAAGCGATACTGGAAGCCCGGCACGGTGGCGAACTGTCCGCTGCGCGCCGGCACTGAGGAGCATCATGGATATCCAGATACGCAACATCCGCAAGCAGTTCGCAGGCTTTCCCGCACTCGATGATGTCAGCCTCGATGTGGGTTCCGGCGAACTGATCGCCCTGCTCGGGCCATCCGGTTCCGGCAAGACCACGCTGTTGCGCATCATCGCGGGGCTGGAATTTCCGGATCGCGGACAGATTCTGTTCGGTGGCGAGGATATGTCCCGGCGCGCGGTGCGCGAGCGGAACATCGGTTTTGTGTTTCAGCACTATGCACTGTTCAAGCACATGACCGTGCTCGACAACATCGCTTTCGGGCTCACCGTGCGGCGCAAGGCCGAGCGCCCGGCACGCGCCGCCATCACCGCCAAGGCGCGGGAGCTGTTGCAGCTCGTACAGCTTGGCGGTCTTGAACACCGCTACCCGCATCAATTGTCCGGCGGCCAGAAGCAACGCGTGGCGCTGGCGCGCGCGCTGGCCATCGATCCCCGCGTGCTGCTGCTCGACGAGCCGTTCGGCGCCCTGGACGCCAAGGTGCGCAAGGATCTGCGGCGCTGGCTGCGGGAGCTGCACCAGCAGACCGGCTACACCACGGTGTTTGTTACCCATGATCAGGAAGAAGCGCTGGAGCTGGCCGACCGGGTGGTCATCATGAACCGCGGCCGCATCGAACAGGTCGGCACCGTGGACGATGTCTACGAGACCCCAAGCACGCCCTTCGTTTTCGATTTTCTCGGCGACAGCAATGTGCTCGACGCCGAAGTGCACGGACGCGAGCTGCGTCTGCCAGGCACCGGCGAAGCCCTGGTCACCGACAGCATCCACCCCGCGGGCCCGGTCGATCTCTATGTGCGGCCCGGCGATTTGCGCCTTGCCGAGCCGGGAAAGGCAGGCATCGACGTACGCGTCACCGAAGTGCAGCGTACCGGACCCATTGTTCGCGCGAGCGCGGATCTGGTCGCCAACGGCAGTGTGGTCAGTATCGAGTTGCCGCACCTGCATCACGACGCGCCGGCATTCCGGGTCGGTGCGCAGCTGCGCCTGCGCATGATGCAGTTCAGTGTTTACCCGGCGACGAGAACTGCGCAAACCGGGGCAGCTCCACTGTCGGCCAGGGAGAGCGAGCCGGGCCAGCGCGGGCGCGGCTAGCCCACCCAGGCCAGGGCCACACCCGCCGCCGCGCACAGTCCCAGCACGGGCAGCACCGCGAGCCGCAGGGCGAATGTCAGCACCAGGGCCAGCACCGAGAGCGCGAGTATCTGGGGACGCAGGCTGGACAGCTCCGGTACCAGCAGTGCGAGGCCGAAGTCGTCAATCCTGACGTTGTGCGCAAACAACAGATTTACCGCAAACCACAGCGCCAGATTGGCGATCACCCCCAATACCGCAGCAGTGATGGCTGTCAGCGCCCCCGCCAGACGCGGCCGGTGCAGCAGGCGCTCCACATGGGGCGCGCCCGCGAAAATCCACAAAAAGCTGGGCAGGAACAGCACCCAGGTTGTTACCACGGCGCCGGCCACGCCGGCGAGCAGCGCACCGTCACCGCCATGGGCA
>JBKHWK010000086.1:0-7272 GCA_046566625.1 Gammaproteobacteria bacterium | reverse complement strand
ATCAACCCGGCGAGGTTGGCGCGCGGCGCGATCCAGGAATGGGTGCCGGCCATGCCGCCCCAGTGGTATTCGCCGATGGCGCTCGCGGGCTCGCCGGTGGCCGGCGCATTCTTGATCGCAAAGCCCGCGCCGAACACCGTGTCCGGCATCTTCCAGGTGGGCAGGCGCACCTGCACACCCGGCGCGAGCTGGTTGGTGTGCATCAGCGCGACCGCCTGCTCGGACAGGTAGCGTTTGCCGTTCCACTCGCCGCCGTTGACGATCATCTGAATGAAGCGGGTGTAGTCGCCGATGGTGCCCACCAGACCGCCGCCGCCGGAATGAAAGCGCTTGGGCGCGAGCACGCTGCCGATCAGCAGATCGGGGCAGGGCTTGAGCCCTGGCTTCATGTTGTCGCGCAGATCGAGGGGCATGTAGTTCTTGGTGAGCCGGTGATGTTTTTCCGGCGGCACATGAAAATCCGTATCCACCATGCCCAGCGGTTCGAACAGGCGCTCGCGCAGAAAATCGCGAAAGCTCTGCCCGGTCCAGATCTCGATCAGCCGCCCCAGGATGTCGATGCCGATGCTGTAGTTCCAGCGCGCGCCGGGCTGGAAGATCAGCGGCAACGCGGCGAGCTTGTCGATCATCTCTTCGAGCGACGAATTCATGTCCATGATGCGCTGCTCGGTGTAGAGCTTGTCGACCGGCGTTTCGGGAAACAGCCCGTAGGTGAAGCCCGAGCTGTGGCTGATCAACTGGCGCAGCGTCGGTGGCGTGTGCAGCGGCTCCGTGTCCGTCACTTCGGTCGCGCCCGGCTTCATCACCCGCAGGTTGCGAAATTCTGGGATGTGATCGGCCACTGCATCGTCCAGATCGAACACGCCCTGGTCGTGGAGCATCATCACCGCCGCCGAGGTGATGATCTTGGTGCTGGAATAGATGCGGAAGATGGCGTCTTCCTGCATCGGCGTTTTGGCTTCGAGATCGGCCTGCCCCCAGGTTTTGACATCGACGACCGCGCTGCCCTTGAGGATCACGGACACCAGCCCGCTGACCAGACCCCCATCGACATAGGGCTGCATGGCGGCGTGGATGGGACTGAAGTCGTAGCGGGACGGGGTGACGGTCAAGATGCTGATGTGGCTTCTCCCGGTGCTGGCCTCCCGCGCCGCGCGGCAGGGCGATCGCGCAAAGTTACCCCAGGGTAGGGAAGCACGTCCAGCGCGGCGCGCTCGACGACCGACCACTGGGCGCGCCGGATCGCCGGCCGCGACTTGTCCCGGTCATGGGGAAGGGATACGCTCGCCGTGCGCCGACAGCAGGGCCAGGGAAGCAAGAGCACGGCGGCGTCCCTCTCCCGAAGCCCGATTTTTACAACGGCGCGGACCGTGCCCGGGCGCGAGATGAGTCGCCAGTGGTGGTGTCATCGATATCGACACGACAAAAGGAGAGGTCCCATGTCATCACGCATCACGCATCACGCATCACGCATCACGCATCACCCATCGCGCAATCCGAGTCCGTTATCCATTTGTGCGCTGCGCGCGGCGCCGCTGCTCTGCCCGGTAGCTACCCAGGCGCAGACCATGCCATTTTTCCCGAAAGCCAGCTCAGTACCATGGACGCCCAGGGCTACGAACTCGGGCAGCGACTGGATCGGCTATGTCTATCCCAACACCAACGGCAATGTGCCGGTAATCAACTGACTCGAATTGCCGGCGGCGGCTTGCGCCGTTGCCGGCATCCATTGGAGGAAATTCACCATGAATACAGTACAGCGCACCCTGCGAGGTTTGTTGTTCTTTGTTATCTCCGGCGGATTGCCCAGTGTGTCGACATCAAGCCATGCGCAGGAATTGACCATCACACCTGCTGCGCCCCAAGCCTATCAACCATTTACCCTAGACCACGATTTTGACTGTCTGGTCATTGACGATCTCGACGTCATTCGCGTTGATGTATCCCCGGGAACACATACCATCCACCTCGATGCAGATGTGCCTGACGCGTGTTTCGCAACTCCTCCTTCATTTCGTAAAGTGGCTAATATCTCTGGGCTTCCGGGCGGCACCTACAGCATCCGGGCACGTGTCCACTATTGGGATCCCGTAGAGCCTCCCGAGATAGGCAGCGTCGTCGTCAGCCCGGCTCCCCCTGCCCAACCCGTCTTCGCGTTCTACAACGAAGGCATCCGGCACTACTTCATCACGGCGGGCTCCGCTGAAAAGGACTCTCTGCTGAGCGGCGGAGGCGGTGGAGGCTGGGGGATCGTCGACGAGGGTTTCAACGCCTGGCCGGCGGCTGGCCCGGCACCGGATGCGGCCAAACCCGTGTGCCGGTTCTATTCGGCGACGGTCAACTCCCACTTCTATACCGCCGGCTCCAATGAGTGCGAATCGCTCAAACAGCCAAGCTCGGGCTGGACCTACGAGGGCATCGCCTTCCGCGCGCTCGTCCCCACCAAGGGTTCCTGCTACCCCGGCACCACCCCGGTATGGCGACTGTACAACGACCGCTTCGCGCAAGCCGATAGCAATCACCGCTTCGTGGCGAGCCCGGATACCTACCGCCACATGATCGCCAACGGCTGGATCGGCGAGGGCGTGGCCTTCTGTTCGCCGGAGTCCTGACCGGTCATGTCTATCCCAACACCAACGGCAATGTGCCGGTGATCAGCTGACTCGAATTGCCGGCGGCAGCTTGCGCCGTTGCCGCTTTCGAGATGAGGAAATTTGTGATGAACGTAATGCGAAGATCCCTGCGCAGTTTTCTTTCCCTGGTCGCTTCGGGTGGCTTGCTCGGTCTGGCGATGGCAGGCCAGGCCCAAGAGGTTACAGTCACGCCAGAGATGCCGGAGGCTTACCAGCCCTTTGTTGTGGCGCTCTCGACCTTTTGTAAGGTTACGGTCAACGTCGATGCTCATGTCGATTCCGGCGCGATTACCATCGAGGCGAAGACCCGTAGCTACGATCTGCTCTGCCCGGGAGACCCCTTCGAAGCGCCTCCGCTGATCATTGCGGGCTTGCCCGGTGGGACCTACAGTCTTGCCGCGAGACTGAGAAAGGACTTCGAGCCGTTCGAAGATTATGCGCTCGGCGACATCACGGTGGGTCCTGCACCACCCACCCAACCGGTCTTCGCGTTCTATAACGAAGGCATCAACCACTATTTCATCACTGCCGGCACTGCCGAACGGGATTCACTGCTGAGCGGCGGCGGTGGCGGTGGCGGTGGCGGTGGCGGAGGCTGGGGGATTGTCGACGAAGGCTTCAACGCCTGGCCGGCGGCTGGCCCGGCGCCGGATGCGGCCAAACCCGTGTGCCGGTTCTATTCGGCGGCGGTGAATTCGCACTTCTACACCGCCGGCCCCAACGAGTGCGAATCGCTCAAACAGCCAAGCTCGGGCTGGACCTACGAGGGCATCGCCTTCCGCGCACTGGTGCCGACCAAGGGTTCCTGCTATCCCGGCACCACGCCGGTGTGGCGGCTTTACAACGATCGCTTCGCACAAGCGGACAGCAACCACCGCTTCGTGGCGAGTCCGGACACCTATCGGCACATGATGGCCAATGGCTGGATCGGCGAGGGCGTGGCGTTCTGTTCGCCGGAGTCCTGACCGGGGCAGTTCGCCCGGACTCCTTTTTTGCCGGGCGAGTGCTATTCGGTACCGACCGGCCGGCGCTGCAATAGATATCGCGCTGCGCCCCCGTGCGCATCTATTTCAGCGCGAACCCCTCATAGCCTTTGCTGGCCACCTCGTTGCACTTCTCGACATAGGGCGGAAAGCCGCCGATGTAGGGCATGAACACGCGCTGCTTGCCGGGGACGTTGGCGCCGAGATACCAGGAGCTGCACGAGTTGACCAGCGTGCCTGCCGCGACCTCGTTGACGTGATCGACCCAGGCGTCCTCGGCTTCTATGGTCGCGTCGATGGTGGATAGTTTGTGCTGGGCCATATAGGCAAGGATGTCGCCAATGTATTCCACATGCTGCTCGATCGAGGTCACCATGTTGGTGAACACCGATGGGCTGCCCGGCCCGCTAATGGTGAACAGATTGGGGAATCCGGCGGAACACAGACCCAGGTAGGTGCGTGGTCCGGCGGACCATTTTTCCTTCAGGGTTTTGCCGCCGATGCCGCGAATATCGATCTTGTTGAGCGAGCCGGTCATGGCGTCGAAGCCGGTGGCGAAAACCAGCGCATCGAACGCATGGGTCTTGCCAGCGACGGTCAGGCCCTCGGGTGTAATGGCCTCGATCGGCGTCGTGCTGATATCCACGAGAGAAACGTTGTCGCGGTTGTAGGTTTCGAAATAATCGGTGTCGGCGCACAGGCGCTTGCAGCCGAATACCAGCTTGGGTGTCAGCAGCGCCGCCGTTTCCGGATTTTTTACTTTCTGGGCGATTTTCTCGCGAACAAAATCGGCAACCATGTCGTTGGTGTGTTTGTTGACCAGCAGATCGGCAAAGCCGCCGTACAAATTCAAACCGCCCATTTCCCAGCGTCGTTCCAGCTCGGCCTTGATTTCCCCGGCCGACATTTCCGTCGCCGCCTTTTCGTTGAACTGCACATCAAAGGCATTGAATTGCTGTTTCGCGGTCGTTCGCAAGGCGGCGTAATTCCGCTTGACGCTTTTAACGTATTCCGGATCGAGGGGTGCATTGCGCGCCGGCACCGAAAACGTCGGCGTGCGCTGGAATACGGTCAGGTGCGCTGCCTGTTTGGCGATTTCGGGAATGGCCTGAATCGCCGACGAGCCGGTGCCGATGATGCCGACCCGCTTGCCGGTGAAATCGACGCCTTCGTGAGGCCATTCGCCGGTGTGGTAGATCGGCCCCTTGAAGGAGTCCATACCTTTGATGTCGGGCTTGTTGGCCGCGGACAGACAGCCCGTCGCCATGATGCAGAATTTGGCGGAGAAGCGATCATTGCCGTCGGTGGTCACCTGCCAGCGTTGGCTGGCTTCGTCAAACACGGTGGACACAACCCGGGTGTTGAACTGGATGTCGCGGGCCAGATCGAAGCGCTCCACCACATGGTTGATGTAGGCGAGAAGTTCGGCCTGGGGCGCGTAGCGTTCGGACCATTGCCATTCCTGTTGCAGTTCCTCGGAAAACTGATAGGAGTACTGCATGCTTTCGACGTCCACGCGGGCGCCGGGGTAGCGGTTCCAGAACCAGGTCCCACCGGCGCCGCTGCCGGCCTCGATAATGCGGGCGGAAAAGCCCAATTGGCGCAACCGGTGCAGCATGTAGAGACCGGCAAAGCCGGCGCCGACGACGATGGCGTCGATGGTCTGGGTGCGTTGGTCGGACATGGCTGATCTACACAGGTATCGTCGGGTTTGTTGCCCGGTTTGGTGGGTAAATGCTAGCGCGCAGGGATTATGCTGCTTTTACTAGCCGGCGGTAACCGCCGAGCCTGGCGTCCTGTGTGACCCGGCGGTCCTTCGGCGCGAGCATCCGTGACTGCTGTAGGCCGGGTGCGCGTCACCATCTGCCGCGTAGCGACGCGCCCTGCGGCGCCCGACAGGCATCTCGGTGCATGTAGGCCCGCGCCAAGCCCACGCGGAGCCTGCCGCCCGAGCGTGATGATCGGGTTGCAGACCTGCGGGAAGTTGCGCCATGGTGAGCAGTGCCAAAGCACAATCCAGTGCTGTCTTGGTGGGCAGCCTTGTCCACCGATCAACTCGGCCCGCACCAGGTTTTTATGTCCCACAGTCCAGAAGACGACCTGCTGTCCAGTGTGCTCAGTACCTATCAGCTAAGAGCGAGCGTATATGCGCACCCGCGATTTTGTGGGGTCTGGCAGTTCGGGGCCACTGGCCACAAACGCTCCACCTTTCATTTGGTCGGGGAGGGCCGATGCTGGCTGCACCTGCGCGACGGGGCGGCGCCGCAGGCCCTTGAGGGCGGTGATCTGGTCGTGTTTCCCCACGATGCCTGGCATATGCTGGCCGGGACACCCGAGCTGCACGGGGATGACGACCGTCTGGAAATGGACGGTGAGGGGCCCTTTACCACACTGGTGTGCGGACATTTCGAATTCCTGGTGGGTGACAAAAATCCGATCCTCGACGCCCTGCCAGAGGTGATCGTGGTGCGGCAGCAAGACGCTGGCCGCCACCTGGAGTTGATTGGCCGGCTCTTGATGGAGGAAGCCGAGGCTGCCGGTCCCGGCTCTCGCACGGTGCTCGACAAGCTGGCAGACGCGCTGTTCGTAATGGTTGTGCGTCATTACATCAACCGTTCGGCCGATCAGCGCGGTTTGCTAGCGGCGCTGGCCGATCCCCGCCTGCGTCGGGCACTGGCAGTGATGCACCTCGAATCCGCCAAAGGCTGGACTCTGGCCGCGCTGGCCCAGGAAGCTGGAATGTCACGCGCGAGCTTCGCGCAGCGTTTTGCCGAACTGGTCGGCACCACACCCATCGACTACCTGACCCGCTGGCGCATGATCCAGGCCGAATTGTTGCTGCGCAATCCGCAGGTATCCGTGGCGAGTACCGCTGAGCGTGTGGGCTATGAAACCGAGGCTGCGTTTCGCAAGGCCTTCAAGCGGGTGCATGGAGTCGGGCCGGGAGCCATTCGGCGCTGGTTTCGGCAGAAAGTGGGCGGTGCCGACCCTGGATAGATGTGTTTTGGACGATCGGACATGAAATTGGCGTTTATCGGGCATCGCCAGCGCCCCATGCCCCCCCTAGTCTGGCGTACAAGCTGATGCCTTCAGCGGTGATCCACTCCGGTTTCCGAAATCCAATTCCGAGGCGCGCTGCCATGTCATTGTTCCGTTTTCACACCATCGAATCAGCACCGGAAGGTTCCAGGGCGTTGCTGGCAGACGGCCAGAAACGCATGGGCTTCATCCCCAATCTGTACGCGGGTCTGGCGGAATCGCCGGCGGCGCTGGAGGCGTATTTTGCACTCAGTGCCGCGTTGGCCAAGACCGAGCTCACACCGGTTGAGCAGCAGGTGGTGATGCTCAATGCGAGCGTCGAAAACGGCTGTAGCTACTGCGTGGCGGCCCACTCGATGCTGGCCACGAACGTTGCCAAGGCCGATCCCGACACCGTCTGCTCACTGCGCGAGCAACGGCCCATTGCCGATCCAAGATTGCGAGCGCTGGCGGATTTCACGCGCCAGGTGGTGCAAGAGAGTGGCTGGGTAACGGAAGCGGCCGTGCAGGCGTTTCTGGATGCGGGATTCAGCCGCGGCAATGTGCTGGACGTGGTGATGGGGGTGACCATGAAAACCCTCAGCAACTACGCAAACCATGTGATGCAGACGCCCGTG
>JBKHWK010000085.1:0-7407 GCA_046566625.1 Gammaproteobacteria bacterium | reverse complement strand
CGCCATGGGCCACGACGGCATGCTCTATTCGCTGCCGTCGCGGGACATCATCGCGGACTCGGTCGAATACATGGTCAATGCCCACTGCGCCGACGCCCTGGTGTGCATCTCCAACTGCGACAAGATCACCCCCGGCATGCTGATGGCCGCGTTGCGCCTCAATATCCCCACGATTTTCGTGTCCGGTGGCCCCATGGAAGCGGGCAAGACCAAGCTGTCGGCGCAGAAGCTGGATCTGGTCGACGCCATGATGATCGCGGTGGACGACAGCGCCAGCGACGAGCAGGTCGCCGAATACGAGCGTTCCGCCTGCCCCACCTGCGGGTCCTGCTCCGGCATGTTTACCGCCAACTCGATGAACTGCCTGACCGAGGCGCTCGGCCTGTCGCTGCCCGGCAACGGCTCGGTACTGGCGACCCATGCCGATCGCGAGCAATTGTTTCTGGAAGCCGGCCGGCGCATCGTCACCCTGGCCCACCGCCACTATGACGACGACGACTACCGGGTGCTGCCCCGCTCCATCGCCAGTTTCGAAGCGTTCGAGAACGCCATGAGCCTCGACATCGCCATGGGCGGTTCCACCAACACCATCCTGCATCTGCTGGCGGCGGCGCAGGAAGCCGAGGTGGACTTCACTCTCGCCGACATCGACCGGCTGTCCCACAAGGTGCCGAACCTGTGCAAGGTGGCGCCCAGCACGCCCAAATACCACATGGAGGACGTGCATCGTGCCGGCGGCGTCATGGGCATCCTGGGTGAACTCGACCGCGCCGGTTTGCTGCACACGGATCTGCCGACCGTGTACGCCAATACGATGGGCGAAGCGCTGGATACCTGGGATATCAAACGCAACCCCGCGGAAGCGGTGCAAAAGTTTTTCCTCGCCGGCCCGGCGGGCATTCCCACCCAGGTCGCCTTCAGCCAGGCCACCCGCTGGCCGAGCCTGGATGACGACCGCGCCGAGGGCTGCATCCGCGCCGTCGCACACGCCTACAGCCAGGACGGCGGCCTCGCCGTGCTGTACGGCAACCTGGCGCCCAACGGCTGCGTGGTGAAGACCGCCGGTGTCGATGCGTCCATTCTGGTGTTCGAAGGCCCGGCCCATGTGGTCGAGAGCCAGGAGGCCGCGGTCGACGATATCCTCCACGACCGCGTCAAACCCGGTGCCGTGGTGGTGATCCGTTACGAAGGTCCGCGCGGCGGCCCCGGCATGCAGGAGATGCTCTATCCCACCAGTTATCTGAAATCCAAGGGCCTCGGCAAGGCCTGCGCGCTGATCACCGACGGCCGCTTCTCGGGCGGCACTTCAGGGCTCTCCATCGGCCATGTCTCTCCGGAAGCCGCCGCCGGCGGCACCATCGGTCTGGTGGAAACGGGCGACTCCATCCGCATCGACATCCCCAACCGCATCGTCGAACTCCAGGTGAGCGAAGCCGAGCTCGCCACGCGCCGGGAACGGCGTGAAAAACTCGGCTGGCACCCCGCCGAAAAGCGCCCGCGCAAGGTCTCGGCGGCCCTCAAGGCCTACGCCCTGCTGGCCACCAGCGCGGACCGTGGTGCAGTGCGGGATCTCAGCAAGCTTTAACTGCTGATTGAACAACTACGGCGGTCAGCGCGGCCGGATCTGAAACCAGATCCGGCTGCGCACGCCGGGCACATCCACGGGCACGCCAGCCTGAACCAGCATAAGGCTGGGGTCATGTCTTGACATGCCACTTACAACCAAGCTAGCTTCCCGTCCATGGCACGCCCTCTCAGACTCGAGTTCCCCAACGCGATCTACCACGTCACCGCGCGCGGTAATGCCCGGAGCGATATTTTCCTGGACGACGAAGATCGGGAATTATTTCTGGTCTGTCTGGGCGAGGTGGTGACGCGCTTTGGCTGGTTGTGCCACGCCTACTGCCTGATGGGCAATCACTATCATTTGATGATCGAGACGCCGGAGGGAAATCTGTCCCTGGGCATGCGCCAATTGAACGGGGTTTATACCCAGCGCTTCAACCGGCGCCATGGGCGCGTGGGACCCTTGTTCCAAGGGCGATACAAGGCGATTTTAGTTGATCGCGATAGCTACTTGATGGAGCTGTGCCGCTATGTCGTCCTCAATCCGATCCGCGCCGGCCTGGTGAAGAAAATCGAGCGCTACGGCTGGAGCAGTTATCCCGCAACCCTGGGTCTTGCCGCATGTCCGGCGTGGCTGGCGACGGACTGGATATTGGGGCGATTTGCCAAGACGCGCGCGGTTGCCCGGCGGCGTTATGCGCAATTTGTCGCGGAGGGCGCTGGCTCGGCGTCGCCCTGGGCCGAAGTGCGAGGCCAGGCTTTGCTGGGTTCAGAAGATTTTGTAGAGAAGATGCGCCCGCTGCTTAAGGATGTTCGCGATTTGAAGGAAATTCCGCGCCCGCAGCATTTGCTGCACCGTCCCAGCCTGGCAAGCATGTTTACCAAGGCGGTGCGTGGCGATAAGGCCCGGCGCGACGCAGCCATTCGCCAGGCTTATCTGGACTACAGGTATAGTATGGCAACGATAAGTGGTTATGCGGGCGTGCATTACTCTACGGTGAGCAAGATAATTAAGGGGGAGAGATAGAAGTGGCATGTCAAGACGTGATCCTGCTCCCTGCTCTGCGTGGGGTGATTGGTGCCATCACTGGGATGGCTTGAACGAATTGGCCTTCACGAAATCCGGGGCGGTTCGCCACCGAGGTATTCTCGATGCGTAACTCAGAACGGAACGCACGCATCCACGCACCGCGTAACCGCCGCGATAACGGCTCTAGCCGAATTCATCGGCAGGGCTGTTTACTCCTGTTGCTCTGCTTGTTGGTGACGCCCCAGCACCCCATGGCCGACACTGACGATGCGCCAGCGCCTCTCGGCGGCGAGTATTTTTTTCTGCGCGCGAATCTCGAGTTCACACTCTTTCATGAACTGAGTCACATGCTGATCGACGAGCTGGAGCTGCCGGTTCTTGGCATGGAGGAAGACGCCGCCGACCGCATCGCCGTTGTCGCCATGCTGTTGGCGCGTCAGGAGCAACCACCGGCCAAGGTGATTCCTTGGCTTTTCGCCGTCGCCGGCGACTGGTATACCGAGTGGGAGTGGGGCGGTGAGACCAACGCGCCTTACTACGCCGGTCCACATCCACTGGAAATTCAGCGCTTTCACAATGTGGTCTGTCTGGTATTTGGCAGCAACCCGGATCTTCTGGACGGCCTGATCGACACCACGCTGCTGCCCTTTGAGCGCGCCATGACCTGTGAGCGGGAATACCGGCTGGCCCGGCGCGCCGTGCAGTGGGTCCGCAATTCCTACAGCCACCACGGTGCTCACGACAAGGCGGGCGCCACCGCGGGCAAAATTGTGGTGAGCTACATGGCCGCCAAACCGGACAACCGGCCGGTATATGACTGGCTGCTTCGGAGCCGGCTCGCCGACGACATCGCCGAATTCGTCGCCACGCGCATGGCGCTACCACACGATATCCGAATTGAGTTCGACAACTGTCCTCGGGATCCGGATGCGCTGTGGCGCGCCGATCTGCGCCGTGTCGGCATCTGCTATGAATTGCTACAACATTTTTTGACGGTTGGCCTCTATCGCATCGCGAACCACCAGCGAGCCTGCGCACTCCCCGTGTTGCGCCAGTTTGTCGGCGATGTGCTGCAATGCGATGCCGCCGTCGAGGTGGACTGAATCATACGCACGACCTGCAATCGCACACCGGGGCGATAACAGGGTCAGGGGCGATAACAGCAGCGATAACAGGGGCAGTTCTCGCGTTGTTGCAACAGCCAAGTGTGAGTAATCATTCCAATCACAGGCCAGGGGTCAAGGCTAGCAAGGCTAAGGGTCACGTCTTGACATGCCAAGCCTACCTCGCCCCCTTAATTACCTTGCTCACCGTAGAGTAATGCACGCCCGCATAACGACTCATCATGATTGGGGAAGACCCGCAAACTTTAACCGCTGGTTGAAAAACTGCCAAAATCAGCGCGGCAGGATCTGAAACCGGATCCGGCTACGCACGCCGGGCACATCCACGGGCGCGCCGGCCTGGATTCGCGGCTGGTAGCGGAACTGGCGCGCCGCGGCCAGGGCGGCTGCATCAAAGACATCTACCGGACTGGCTTCGAGCACCCGCAGATCGCGGGTGGTGCCGGCGGCGGTCACGGTGAACTCCAGCACCACATATCCCTCTATCCCGCGCACCCGCGCTTGGTGTGGATAGGCCGGTTCCGGCCTGGACAGTGCCCGATACTCCCGGTCAATCCGCGTGTCAGTGACTGCTCCCGTCCCAGCGGATACCGGCTGCCGCGCCGCCTCTGGTGGGGCTTGTGGCGCGACGGTCACCCTCATGCCCTGGTCCAGCTGCGGCGGGTCCGCCGCGCTTTGCGCCGCTGGCGCGGCTGGGTCTGTACTGGGTGCGACCGGCGCCGCGTCCGTCGGGTGCTGGACGGCGGGCTCAGGAGCGGGTTCCGGTGCGGATTCGCGAACCGGCTGTGGCGGACGTGGACGATCCGGTTTCGGGCTGGCGGGTGGCGCCGCAAGCCTGGGCGTCTGGCTCGGCGGGAGCGGGCTTGCCGTCGGCGCAATCTCCTTGGGCGGAAGCTTCTTATCAGCCACCAGCCAGACCGGGATGGGCGTGTTGCCGGCGGCCGGATCGCGGCGCTGGAAGTCCGCGCGCCAGGCCAGCACCACCAGGGTCAGCGCCAGAACATGGACCGCGACACTGGCCAGAATCCCGAGGGCATAACCGCGCACTTTCACGCGGCGACCTTCCCCGTCCGGGTCCGGCTCCGGGGACAGCGAGTTAATCGCGCTGCCGCTCCAGCGTGACAAACGCATAGGCGGGATAGCCATCCGCCGCCGGCCAGTGTTCACGGGCGGTCTCGCGCCATTCGTGGTCGTCCAACGGTGGGAAAAAGGCATCGCCCGCCACCTCGATATCCACCCGCGTCAGATAGATCCGGTCGGCGAGGGTCAGGCACTGCGCGTAGATCTGCGCGCCGCCGATCACGAACACCGGGGTGCCAAGCGTCGCGGCGCACGTCAATCCTGCCGCCACCGAGGCGGCCACCGTCACGCCTTCCGCCACAAAGGCCGGATCGCGGCTCACCACGATATTGGGGCGCCCCGGCAGCGGCCGCCCGATGGATTCGAAGGTCTTGCGGCCCATCAGCACCGGATGATCCAGAGTCAGCGCCTTGAAGTGCTTGAGGTCGGCGGGCAGATGCCAAGGCAGGGCGTTGCCGGCGCCGATCACGCCGTTGCGCGCCACCGCGGCGATCAGCACCACGTCCATCAGATGGCGATGGGGGCGCTGATCCCCGGGTGCGGGTCATAGCCGTCCAGTCGGAAGTCTGCGTAGCGGAAGGCGAACAAGTCGCGCACCTCGGGATTCAGCAGCATCCGGGGCAGCGGGCGCGGCGCGCGGGCAAGCTGTTGATCGGCCTGCTCCAGGTGATTGAGATAGAGGTGGCAGTCGCCGCCGCTCCATATGAACTCGCCCGGTTGCAGGCCGGTGACTTGCGCCAGCATCAGGGTGAGCAGCGCATAGGACGCGATATTGAAGGGCACGCCGAGAAAGATGTCGGCGCTGCGCTGGTAGAGCTGACACGAGAGCCGGCCTTCGGCGACGTAGAACTGGAACAGGCAGTGGCAGGGCGCGAGCGCCATCTCGGGCAGGGCAGCTACGTTCCAGGCGCTGACGATGTGGCGCCGCGAGTCAGGTGCGGTGCGGATCTGCTCGATAACTTGCGCGAGCTGGTCGATATGCCCACCGCGACCGTCCGGCCAGTTGCGCCACTGAGCGCCGTACACCGGGCCCAGCTCGCCGGCCGCGTCCGCCCACTCGTTCCAGATCGAGACGCCGTTGCGGTTGAGGTACTCCACGTTGGTGTCGCCGGCGAGGAACCACAGCAGTTCGTGGATGATCGACTTGAGGTGCACTTTCTTGGTGGTGACCAGGGGGAAACCCGCTGCCAGATCGAAGCGCATCTGGTGGCCGAACACCGACAGGGTGCCGGTGCCGGTGCGGTCGTCCTTGCGCACGCCGGTGGTGCGGACGTGGCGCATCAGATCCAGATACTCGCGCATCTTCGTCTCCCTCAGGGGCGCGCGCGTTGCGGCGCGTTGCGGTACGCCCAGCCCATCAGCAGCAGCCCGGCGAGGATCATGGGCAGGCTCAGGAGCTGGCCGCGGGTGAGCCAGCCGAGCAGGTCGAAGCCGATATGGTGGTCGGGCGCGCGCACGAATTCGACCAGAAACCGGAACAGTCCGTACAGCGCCAGGAACAACCCGCCGACCGCGCCAGCCGGGCGTTGCCGGCGCGAAAACCAGAACAACAGCGCGAACAATACGAGGCCTTCGAGGACTGCCTGATAGAGCTGCGAGGGATGGCGCGCGAGCTGTTCTGGGTCGCGGGGAAACACCATAGCCCAGGGCAAGTCCGTGGGCCGGCCCCAGAGCTCCTGACCGATGAAATTGCCGATGCGGCCCAGCCCCAGCCCGATGGGCACCAGCGGCGCGACAAAATCCGCCACCGCCAGAAATGGCTGTCGTACTTTGCGCCCGTAGAGCCACAGCGCCGTCAGTACCCCGAGCAGACCGCCGTGAAAGGCCATCCCGCCCTCCCAGATCCGCAAAATCCACAGCGGGTCGGTGCGCCAGATATCGAGGTTGTAAAACAGGCCCGATCCGAGTCGCCCGCCCACCACCACCCCCAGGGCGGCGTAGACGATCAGGTCGTCCACCTGTGCGCGCTGCACCGGTGCCCAGGGCTGCCGGCTGCGCCGCATCGCAAGCCACCAGGCGGCCGCGAAGCCCAGCAGGTACATCAGCCCGTACCAGTGGACTTTCACCGGGCCGAGCGCGACGGCGACGGGATCGATGACGGGGTAAGTCAGCATGCTTGGCCCAGGGTTGGTCGAAGATGGAGCGATTGTGCGCTTGCCCGGCGGCTCAGTCGCGCAGGCTGATCACCCGCCAGCCGCGCGCAACGGCGGCGGCCCGCAAGCGGTCGTCCGGGTCCACCGCGATGGGATTATCCACCGCTTCGAGGATCGGCAGATCGTTGATCGAATCGCCGTAATAATAGCTGCCGTTGAGCGCATAGCCGTGCTGCACCAGCCATTCCCGCAGCCGGCTGACCTTGCCGGGACCAAAACTGGGTTCGCCCCGCACCGCGCCGGTGTAACGGCCAGCGATGATTTCGGGTTCCGTGGCGATGATGTCGCTGATGCCCAGCTTCAGACAGATCGGCTCCACCACGAAGCGGTTGGTGGCGGTGACGATCACCGGCCGGTGGCCGCGTTCGCGGTGGCTGAGGATCAGGGCTTCGGCGCGCGGCAGCCACAGGTCGGCGATCACTTCCTGCATGAAACGCTCGCGGATCGCCGCGAG
>JBKHWK010000084.1:0-7434 GCA_046566625.1 Gammaproteobacteria bacterium | reverse complement strand
GAGGGGATGACAATACTGACGAGCGGGTCGTAATCCACCCGGCGGGCGTTGCGCTGTCGGCAATATTCCAGATACTGTTGCTGTAAATGGCGGGTTGCATCCGCATCGGCGCCAGCAAGAAACCCGGCCAAAATGAGCCCCATATTGTGACGCATTGCATCAATGCGCCACTCGGTAAGCGACAGCGCTCGATAAAGGGCCTCAAAGGCTTCGTTATTTCTCCCGGTTTCAAGGCAAATGACGCCAAGCATATGCAGGCAGTCCGGCTCGTCCGGCTGGATAGACAGCGCCTGGCGATACAGCGTTTCCGCACCTGCCAGGTCCCTGGCTTGCTGGCGCGCCAGAGCGGAAGCCATGATACCCCCGAGGCCAGGAGCAGAGTCGCCGCCGCGGCTTGCTGCTCCGCAGCAATGCTTGAACCGTTTGCCGCTGCCACATGGACAGGCGCTGTTTCTGGATACCGGATCGGCGCGCGTCAAGGTAGGTGGCGCCTCGTTCACGCGGCCACCACTCGGATATCCTGACCTGCCAAATGCGTCTTGATGATGGAATCTCGTTCTGGATTGAGCGTCACGGCGCCGATGGGCGCCTTGGCGCGCCCGCGGGGGGGCCCCGACTGCGCCTCATCACGCCGGCGCCCCCATGTCTGCACCGACACGCCAATCTCTTTGGCTACCGCGCCTGCATTGGCGCTCTCCGGCGGCAGCAACCGCGCCACCGCTCTGTTCCTGAATGCTTCGCCGTACCCTGCCATGTTTCGTCCTTATCGCCCCCGGGCTCAAGATTATAACGGGGCAACAACCATTCTGACGCGCGCGAAGGGGGGCACATTTTTGATGAACTCTGAATCGGTTTGTTGGTATTTCATCTGGTCCCGCCGATTTTTAGGCTCGATTCTTCTTCGAAGGCGCCCGCTCGAGCGCGAATATTCTTCGACTGTATGCCCACCACCGCAGGAAATATATACGCTCACGCACCATGAGTGATGTAGGTGGCTGTCCGGCACCTAACGCCAAGGCGCAACATTCAAGCCGGTGGTTTGGCACCTGAAACCGACAACCAGGGATTGAATCTCGGATCGTTGTACATCTTGAACTGCCGATATACGTTGAAACGCAGCGTGCCGTCCAGGCAGCCGCGCACAAGTTCGTCCAGACACCACGCCAGATCCGCGCGCTGTTCCAACAGGCGGGCAAGCCTTTCGCCACTCATTCCGCGATGGTCGGCGTCGGCGTCGGGGCGCCGGGTCTGCCAGTCCATGTGGAATATCTTCAGGCCGAGGATGGACAGCCGGTCGATCAGTGCGCCGACGGTCTCCGAATGCAGGCGCGCCGTCTCCGGTGCGTTCGGCAAGGCGGCCAGTACCAGCTCGTCGATACGCTCGATGGCATCGTTGCGGCGCTGGTTGTGACCGTCGATCAGGCGCTTGCTGTTGGCGATGGCGCTATCGGGCACGTCGCGACGCCGTGCCTGATCCTCCTCATCCCACAGTGCGATATTGCAGCGGTGATTGTCCTCGATTGCCCGCCACAATTCCGTGGACTGAGTCGCAGGCGGTTCACCGCCGTGCTTCAGGTATTCGAGCACGGCGGAATGAAAGCGGGTCAGGTTGGCCGCATTCAGCTCATCCAACGGATTCATGGCTTCCCTTGGTCATGGTGAGGAACGTTCGACAGCCCAATCGGTGAGCGCGGCACGCAGGTCCGCCACGACCGCCGACCAATCCCCGGCGCGCGGCTGACGAAACAGGCGCGCGCTGGGGTACCAGGGACTGTCGGTGCGCTCGCTCAGCCAGCGAAAATCCGCGCTCTGCTGCAACATCACCCACACCGGGCGCCCCAACGCACCCGCCGCATGGGCGATGGAGGTGTCGACGGTGATGATCAGGTCGAGCTCCGCCAGCAGCGCGGCGGTCTCGGCGTAGTCGGTCTGCTCGTCGCCCCAATCGAGAATGGGCGTTGCCACCGCACGGAGCTCCTCCCGCCCTGCCCCGAGTTGCAGATTGATCCAGGCCACGTTGGGCAGTGCGAACAAGCCGGCGAGTGCTGGCAGGGGGCAGGAACGATAGCGGTCATCCGGGTTGGCGGGGTTGCCGGCCCAGGCCAGGCCGATGCGCAGCCGCGCCGGTACCGCGTCGAGACGCCGGCGCCAATGGGAGCGACGCTCGATCGGCGCTGTCAGGTAAGGGACATTGGCAGGCACCGCCTCCAGCGAACTGGTACCGCACAGGCGCGGCAGGCTCAACAGGTGACAGAAGTAATCGCAGGGGGGAAGCGCCGCTTCGCCCGTGTACACCTCCGATACACCCTGAACAGTGCGCAGCAGTCCCGCCATATGCGCCTGGCGCACCTGGAGGGCGATCCGGCCGCCCTGGTCCGCAAGCCGGCCGGCATAGCGGATGAATTGCAGGGTATCTCCGATGCCCTGTTCGGCAATCAGCAGCAGGCTTTTGCCGGCCAGCGGCTCGCCCTGCCAGGGGCGCGATGTGCCGGCCATGACCGGCAGCCGATAGCCCGCGGCGTATTCGGGGCATTGCCGGCGCAACTCGTAGCCCATCCAGCCTGCGGCGTAGTCACCCAGCGTCAGCTGCACCAATGCCCGGCTGAAGCGCGCCTGCACCAGATTCGGATCCAGTGCCAGCGCGCGATTGAACGCCTCCAGTGCCGCATCGAGTTGACCGAGCTTGTGCAGATCCAGACCGAGATTGCTCCAGGCCGGGGCATAGGTCGGGAGCAGCGCCACGGCCTTGCGATACTCCACCACGGCCTCTTCCAGACGGCCCTGTGCGCGCAGGCACAGGCCGAGGTTGTTGAAGAAATCCGGCAGATCATCCCGTTGCGCCAGCGCGGCGCGGATCCGTTTTTCGCCCTCGACCGGGCGCTGCTCCTGCATTTCGATCACGCCCAGATAGTGTTCCGCGACGGCATGGGCACCCTGCGCCAGCACGGCTTCGTAGCCTTGCCGCGCGCTGCCCAGGCGGCCGGCCTGATGGTCCGCCATGGCCTGTTGCAACAGGGCCTCGGGAGTCGCGGTCGGAGCCACAAGGGCTCCCGGCGTCGTATCGGCCTGACCACAGCAGTGCTTGAAGCGCTTGCCGCTGCCGCAGGGACAGGGGGCATTGCGACTTGGCGGCGCGGCGGGGCGCTGGTCGGGCAAACGATCTATCGAATCCAACATGGCGGCGCATTGGGTGTCGGAAGGAAAGGCGCGCAGGCGTTGCTCCAGCAAGATACGCGCCGAATCAAACCGCTTCAGATCGATGAAATTTTTCGCGAGCGACAGGAATTGAATCGAACCCCGCACCGACACCGGCATCGCCGCGACAAAGTCGGCCACTTCGGCGTCGTCGAGAAACAGCCACATATTGAACAGGCCATGAAACCCCAGCGGCCTGCCCTGCGGATAGGTGGTTTCAAATGAAAAGCGATCCGCCACTTCGGGTGGCGCGAAACGGATACCGTAGCGGGATTCGAGCAGTGGCCGGTAATCCCGGCAGATCATCACATCCTCGGGCTCGAAACGATCTATCGCGGGGTCCTGAAGCGCTTCCAGCAGGTGCCGCGAGCGCAGCGAAAAACCGCCGTTGCCGACGCAGTGGGCATCGTCGTGGAATCCCCAGCGCGCACCGATGTAGTCGTGGCGCAGAAATTCATCGCTCCAGGCGTCGGGGTTGACCACATAGCCGTCCCACTGGATCAACAGTACGTGCTCAGTCTGTATATGCCGGAGCAACTCCTGGATGACGAATTGCGAATAGGCCGCGCGTCCGGCCAGCGGGGGAATGGCGATATGGCGAGCGCCGCCCGTATCGGCGCCGGAATCCGACAGAAACAGCGCATCGGCGAAATCCAGCGCCGCCCGGGATAACCGCATCGCCCGCGCCGCCAGCGCATGGGTCTGGGTATCGATCACACACAGCGTGGTGTTGGCGACCGTGGTCCTTATGTTCGGCATGCTGTCCATCTCGAAGCGGGAAGGCCCGGTTTGCATCCGAACCCGTGTGGCGCAGCGCATATCCATGGATACTCTGAGTAATCGTCATGCCCGTGCAGACGGGCATCCAGAAGGGTTTGAGATTTCTGGGTTCCCGCTTGCGCGGGAACGACGATTGCGCGGTTATTCAGAGTACCCCCCATCACATCCATAGGGGTTGGATTATAGATCAGTCGCCGGCGCGTCCTTCCCGTCCGCTTTCCCACTGCCGTGATCCAATTCGTTGCGGTGCGATTTTGGGACACCTCCAGGTATGAATGCGCGCCACGGCGAATGACTGGCGCTGACGCCCGCACCCGGGCGACAAAACTTTCGGCCGCACAGGGGCCCGAGCGCGGTTCACGGTCGCTATAATGCCAGGTCAGCTACCCGTCCGGCGCCAAGTCCATGATCCGTCCGCTGCGCATCGCGCCCACCCTGCTGCTCGTCCTGGCCCTGCCGGCCGCGCTCGGCGGGTGCGGCAACACCGGAGATTTGTATCTGCCGCCGCCACCGGTGACTCAGGTGCCCGAAAAAGTGCCGAATGCCGCGCCGCCCGTGGCCCCGCCAGTTCCAGCCACCGAGCCCGCTGCGCCCACCGACGCGGGCGCCACCGAAAGCACGGCGCCCTGACCGACCTGCTGCCGATGCGCCAACTCCCGATCGCCGCCGGCGGGCTCCGCTGCGAGAACGTCGCCCTGGGCACCATCGCCGCTGACCTGGGCACGCCGACCTACGTCTACAGCCGTGCGGCGCTCACCGAACAGTTTCAAGCCTACGCCGAAGCCCTGCGCGGCACCGATCACCTGATCTGTTTTGCGGTGAAAGCCAATTCGAATCTCGCCGTACTGGACCTGCTGGCGCGCCTCGGGGCGGGCTTCGACATCGTCTCCGTGGGCGAGCTGGAGCGCGTGCTGCGCGCCGGTGGCGATCCCTGCAAGGTGGTGTTTTCCGGGGTCGGCAAAACGGCGGCGGAAATGGCGCGCGCGCTCAGCGTCGGCATCCACTGCTTCAACGTCGAATCCCTGGCCGAACTGGAACGCCTCGACCGAGTGGCCGGCGAACTCGGGCTGCGCGCGCCGGTGTCCCTGCGCGTCAACCCCGATGTCGACGCCGGCACCCATCCCTATATCGCCACCGGACTCGCCGAAAACAAATTCGGTTTGCCCATCGACGCCGCGCGTGCCTGTTATCGCCGCGCGCGCGCATTGCCCAACATCGAGATTCGCGGCATCGACTGCCATATCGGCTCCCAGCTCACCGCGCTGGCACCCTTCGAGGCCGCGCTCGAACGCGTCCTGCTGCTGGTCGCCGAACTGCGCCGGGATGGCATCGCGCTCGCGCATCTGGACCTCGGCGGCGGGCTCGGGGTGCGCTACCGCGACGAGACGCCGCCGACGCCGCAGGCCTATGTCGCCGCCCTGCGCCGCCACACGGACGCCCTCGGCCTGACCCTGATTCTGGAACCCGGGCGTTCCATCGTCGCCAACGCCGGCGTGCTGCTCACCCGCGTCGAATACCTGAAGGAAAATCGCGGCAAACATTTCGCCATCGTCGATGCCGCCATGAACGACCTGGTGCGCCCCGCGCTCTATCAGGCGTGGATGGCCATCGAACCCGTGGTACCGCGCACGGATGTTCCCGAACAGCGCTACGACATCGTCGGTCCGGTCTGCGAGACCGGCGATTTTCTCGGCCGCGACCGGCCGTTGCGGCTGGCCGAGGGCGATCTGCTGTGCGTGCGCTCGGCGGGCGCCTACGGCTTCACCATGAGCTCCAACTACAACAGCCGCCCGCGCGCCGCCGAAGTCCTGGTCGATGGCGACCACTTTACCGTGGTCAGGGAGCGCGAAACCCTTGCCGATCTGATGCGCGGCGAACATCGGTTGCAAGGCGACTGACATGCTGCTCCCGTTTACGAAAATGCACGGACTCGGCAACGATTTCGTGGTCATCGACGCCGTCACCCAGGAGGTGAGCGTCACGCCGGAAATGGCCCGTCATCTGAGCGATCGCCACTTCGGCATCGGCTGCGACCAGGTGCTGGTGGTCGAGCCGCCGCGGCAGCCCGACGTCGATTTCCACTATCGCATCTTCAATGCCGACGGCGGCGAAGTCGGTCAGTGCGGCAATGGCGCCCGTTGCCTGGCCCGGTTCGTGCGCGAGCAGAAACTCAGCACCAAGGCCCGCCTCCGGGTCGAAACCGCAACCGGTATCCTGGAACTGGTCATCCTGAGCGGCGACCTGTATCAGGTCGCACTGGGCGTGCCGCGTTTTGCGCCGGCGGAAATTCCGTTCGTCACGCCGGCGCGCGCGCCCCGCTACCAGCTCGACATCGACGGCCAGAACCACAGTTTCAGCGCGCTCTCCATGGGCAACCCCCACGCGGTGCTGGAAGTCGAGGCCATCGCCCACGCGCCCGTCGCCGAGCTCGGCGCCAAGATCGGCGCGCATCCGTGTTTTCCGGAGGGCGTCAATGTCGGCTTCATGGCCGTGCGCGATCGCCACAGCATCGACCTGCGGGTGTTCGAACGCGGCGCCGGCGAAACCCTCGCCTGCGGCAGCGGTGCCTGCGCCGCGGCGGTGGCGGGCATCCAGAGAGACCTGCTAGACTCGCCCGTGCGCGTTCACCTGCCGGGCGGCACACTCACCATCGACTGGGCTGGCGAAGGCCAGCCGGTCCTGCTGACCGGGCCTGCGGTCACCGTGTACCAGGGACGCATCCGCTATGAGCCGAAAAAATTTCGACACGCCCGCCCCCATGGTTGACGAAACCCAGATCATCGAGCATCTGCTCGCCCATCCGGATTTCTTCACGCGCCATCCCGAGGCGCTGGAAGCCTTGCAACTGCCCCACGAAACCGGCAGCGCGATCTCCCTGGTCGAGCGCCAGGTCAGTGTGCTGCGGGAACGTAATCTCGAAATGCGCCAGCGCCTGAACAACCTGCTCACCACGGCGCGCGAGAACGACAAGCTGTTCGAGAAAACCAAGCGTCTGGTGCTCACCCTGATCGAGGCGAACAGTCTCGGCGCCGTGGTGGATGCGCTCTTCCACAGCCTGCAAGCCGACTACGACGTCCAGTTCCACAATCTGCTGCTGCTCGGCGATGCCGGCACGCTGCCGGCCAGCAATGCCCGCGTGGTGGGCGTGGATGAAGCCCACCAGCACATCGGCTCCCTGTTGCGGAGCAACCGCGCCATCTGCGGCGTACTGCGGCGAGAGGAACTGAGGTTTCTGTTCGGCGCGGATGCCGACCGGATCGGCTCGGTGGCGGCGGTGCCCCTGTGCCACGGCCGCGTGTTCGGCATGCTCGCCATCGGCAACAGCGACCCCAATCACTACCGCAGCAGCATGGGCACGCTGTTCCTGAGCTATCTGGCCGAGGTCCTGAACCGCATCTGTCCGCGCCTGCTGCGCTGACTCGCCATGACGCGCGCGGGCGGTCCCAGGGGTGGCGATCC
>JBKHWK010000083.1:0-7461 GCA_046566625.1 Gammaproteobacteria bacterium | reverse complement strand
AGGTAACGGCCGGCATCCGGCCCTAGGGACAAGCCGAGACACGCGGCGCGAAAGCGGAGAATTTCCAGACAGCGTGCGTCGTCGTACTCCGCCAGACCGAATCCATATCCGGCGATGAGGCGGGAACGCAGATCGGGCAATCGCAACGGCAGCTCGCGCGGTGGCATCCGCGCCGTGGTCAACAGGCGCCCGCCGCGCTCCAGCAAGCGGTTGTGGAGGGCGAACAGCGCCAGTTCCCAGTCGTCCCGACCGGCGACCGCATCCAGTTCGTCCAGCGCCAGCAGATCGAGGCTATCGAGATCGGCGAGCACCTGTTCGGGAACACAGTCGCGCAAGGCGCCCAGCGGCAGATAAAGCGCATGGGGATAATGCCGGCTACTGGCGCGCGCCAGATGGCTCTTGCCGGTTCCCGGACCACCCCAGAGGCAGACCAGGGTGCCCGGCAGGAACTGGTCGCGCAGCAGCGCGAGCGCCTGGCCTGCGACCGACTCGGGGGCGGCGTGGAAGTTCTCGAAACCGGCATCGTCGCGCAAGGTCACCGGCAGGGCGAGCTGACGAGACAATCAGGGCTCCCGCCAGAGATAGTGCCGCTCGGTCGCGGGTTGCGCCGCCGGTTCGGCTGGGGGAGTCACCACGGTTGGGGGCGTGGTTTCGGTAGTGGGAGTGGGAGTGGTTTCGGCTGTGGCGCTGGCCGCAGCATCGACACCGGATTCAGCCACCGACTCCAGCGGGGACTGAACCTCAGGCGCGGCCGCGACGGCCGGAGCGACGGCGCCAAACCGCGGATGGTTGTCGAGTGCTGCCCAGAGAAGACTCGGATCGCCGTCCAGTTGCAACTCAAGGTTCAAGCGACCTGCCGCCATCGCGGTCACCTCGACCCCACGCACAAACTCCATGGCCCGCAGCGTTTCCAGCACGGCGCTGTAGGCGCCGTAACTGTTGACGCCCTCGATCACCAGGGTCTGGGACGCGGCGCCGGATTGGGGAAGATAGGCAAGTGATGCGGCCAGCCGATCCACGGCATCACCGACACTCGCCTCGACCCAATGCGCCAGGGAATCCGCGGTCGGCGTTGCCGAGATCGGCGCGCCGGCGCCGCCGAGCCGCCAGCGACCGCGAATCGCATCGGTGCCGATGACGGGGTCGAGCGCAAGCCAGTGGCGCGCACCGTAGCGCTGCGCCACGGCCTCGATCCGCGCCGTGTCGAAACCTGCGTCGGTCGCGCCGATCGCCCCGCGGTCCGCCAGATCCCACAGCGGTTCCATTACCGGAACCCCGCGCTCCGCCAGCACGCGACGGGCGACCTCGATGGCTGCGGTGCTATCCGCGCCGCCGCTCGCCAACAGCAAAAGTTGCGGGCGTTGGGCGGGCCAGAGCGGCAAGCGCAGTCCGCGCAGCGCTGCATCCACTGCGGGGGCAGAGTAGCTGACGTGCAACAGCAAGCCGGCTGCGTCGGCAACTTCGGGGCTCGGCGCCGAAACTGGCGGCTGTACCGAAACTGGCGCCTGTATATAGTTATAGCGCTCGACCAGCTGCGGCGCCGTCGCCACCAGCTCGGCAACGCCGGGGTCAACCAGTACCGCACGCTGTCCGGTCAGCTTCACGACAACCTGACTCAACCCGGCGCGAAAACCCCGCTCCCGTTCCGCGTCACTCTGATCCGCGACCGGCACCGTGGCGGCCAGCAGATCCACGACCGGCACCGTGGCATCCACCGCGTGCGGGGCCAAGGCGAGCAAAAGTGCGGCAAAGACTGTGTAAACCCGGCTGATTTTCATGGCAACATTCTATCAGGACGCGAATGTCTGGCAGTTGCACCCTGCACCAGAAACCGCTGCGGCCTCTGCCACGCCCTGACTTTGCCGGCGCAGCCGGCTAAACTGCCGGGTTTTCGGGGATGCGCATCGATGAGTGATAAATCCGTGCCGCTGAGCTATCGCGATGCCGGTGTCGACATTGACGCCGGCAATCGACTGGTTGACCGGATCAAAGCCGTGGCACAGGCCACGCGCCGGCCCGAAGTGCTGGCCGGACTGGGTGGCTTCAGCGCCCTGTGCCGGCTGCCAGCCGGCTATCACGAGCCGCTGCTGGTTTCGGCCACCGACGGCGTTGGCACCAAGCTGCGCCTGGCCATGGAGCTTGATCAGCACGACACCATCGGCATCGATCTGGTCGCCATGTGCGTCAATGACTTGGTGGTATGCGGTGCCGAACCGCTGTTTTTTCTCGATTATTACGCCACCGGAAAGCTCGATGTCGATACCGCGGCGCGGGTAATCGCCGGTATCGGCGCCGGCTGCCAGCTCGCCGGCTGCGCCTTGGTGGGTGGTGAGACCGCCGAAATGCCCGGTATGTACCAGGGCTCGGACTACGACCTCGCCGGTTTCTGCGTGGGTGTGGTGGAAGCCTCCAAGGTGATCGACGGCAGCTCCGTGGCCGCCGGCGATACCCTGATCGGCCTGCCCTCCAGCGGCCCCCATTCCAACGGCTATTCGCTGATCCGCAAGGTTCTGGAACGCACCGGGGCGAATCCCGCCAGCACGCTCATCGACGGCGAGGGTCCCTGCGCGGAAAGTCTGGCCCAAGCCCTGCTCGCGCCCACGCGCATTTACGTCAAATCGATACGCGAACTGGTGCGCCTGCAATCGGTGCACGCGCTCGCCCACATCACGGGCGGCGGTCTGATCGAGAACCTGCCACGGGTGCTGCCCGCAGGCACACACGCGCTGATCAATACCGACGCCTGGGTGCCGCCACCGGCATTTGAGTGGTTGCAGCGGCGGGGAAATATCGCCTGGCGGGAAATGTTTCGCACCTTCAATTGTGGCATCGGCATGGTGATTGTCGTTCCCACGGATACCGCCGTCACCGCGCTCGACATCCTGGCCGGCTGCGGTGAAGAACCTTTCGTACTGGGTACCATCGTCGCGGCACAAGGCGATGCTGCGGTCCGCTTCACCGGCAGTCGGGCCCCGGATCTCTGAACATTTCCTTGCTCCGCATCTCTGAACGTTTCCTTGCTGGAGTTGTCCCACCCGCTATGAAAAACGTCCTTCTCACGGCATTCCGTTACCGTCCTGGGCTCGCGACCGCGCTGCTTTTGCTGGCCCTGAACGTTCAGGGCGAGACCGCGTTCGAGCCCTATACGGCGACGTACAAAGCCAGCTTCAACGGCATTCCGGTCGTCATAACCCAGACTCTGACAACCACCCCGGCGGGTTATCGCGTCACTACCGCCGCCGCCAACGCACTGGGCGAAACTCATGAGCAGGAAGACTTTCACGTCACGGACGGCGCCATACTGGTCGATGCCTACCGTCACCAACGCACGTTGCTCGGCAGCCGGCGAGACGAGCAATTGTCCGTTGATCGCGGCCAGGGCATCGCCCACTACCAGCGCGACGGCAAGCCGCGCGACATTCCGCTGCAAGCCGGCTATCTCGGACCGATCAGCTACAAAGTCCAGTTACGCCGTGATCTGATCGCCGGCAAAACCAGTTTCGATTACCAGGTGATGGATCGCGGCCGGGTCAAGCACTATGCCTTCCAGCGCGAGGGAACCGACACCATTCATACCGCCACCGGCGCCGTGGATGCGGTGCGTGTGCGCCGTGTGCGCGACGACAATGAGCGGCAGACGCTGTTCTGGATGGCACCCTCACTTGGCTACCAGCTGGTGAAACTGCGCCAGGAGGAAGGGGGGGAGAGCTACGAATTACTGCTCACCGAATTGGCCGCCGCACCGACCACACCCATAGCCACCGCCAAAACCGCACCGGCGATCCAATGACCGAGCGCTTCGAGCCCAGCCGTTACCCGCCCGGTTTGACCCGGGTGCTACCGGTGCTGGCAGTATTGATAGGTCTGGGCATCGGCGCGTATTTCCTGTTTTTCGGCGCACCCACTCCACCACCGACGCCACCGCTGATTCGACCGATAGAAACGCCGCAGCCGGCAGACGCGCAGACGCCAACGCCCGATACCACGCCCGGGATGCCTGCTACTGAGGAGACCTCGGACTCGGCACGCATTCCGGAAGCACCGGCACTCCAGATCGCCTTGCCCGGGCTCGCGGACAGCGACGCCGAGGTGAGGGAGCGTCTGCGCGCGCTGCTGGGTGATGGCCCTCTGGCAGCCTGGCTCAAGCAGGACAATCTATTACAGCGTATCGATGTCCTGATTGCCGGACTTGCGCGGGGCGAATTCGCGCTGGAAACACTGTTGCTGGAGCCGCCGCCCGGAGGCTTTCAGGTGGACGTGCGCGATGGCGGCACTTATGTGAGTCCGCGCAACTACGCCCGTTACAACCCCATGGTGGGCCTGTTGGATGGCCTGGACGTGACCGCACTGGCGGAATTTTTCCAGCGCTACCGTCCCTTGCTGGAAGCCGCCTATGGCGAGCTCGGCGAGCCGCCCGCGCAACTGGATACCGCGGTGCTCGGCGCCATCGATCACCTGCTGGGGACGCCCGAGATCGCCGAACCTCCGGCGCTGGCACAGGAATCGGTGGCCTATACCTATGCGGATCTCGAACTGGAACAACTGTCGGCGGCGCGAAGACAACTGCTGCGCATGGGGCCCGAGCACACTCGCACGCTGAAGGCCAAACTCAATACCCTGCGCGCGGCGCTCGTGGCTAGCCCGCCGGGCGGCGCGGCAGTTCCGGCCGCAGTACAGCACCCGCCCGCCCCGAACTGAAAGCAACCTGACAAGCGGCGGACGCTCAGGCCTTGGGCGCGGACTCTCAGGCCTGGGCGCGGACCCTCAGGCCTTGGGCAAAGTAACACCGCGCTGGCCCTGATATTTTCCGCCGCGATCCCGGTAGGAAACCTCGCACACTTCGTCGGACTCGAAAAACAACATCTGCGCCACGCCCTCGTTGGCGTAGACCTTGGCCGGCAGGCTGGTGGTATTGGAAAACTCCAGAGTGACATGCCCTTCCCACTCGGGTTCGAGGGGCGTGACATTGACGATGATGCCGCAGCGCGCGTAGGTGGATTTGCCGAGGCAGATGGTGAGCACACTGCGGGGAATGCGGAAATACTCCACGGTGCGTGCGAGCACGAAGGAGTTGGGCGGAATCACGCAGTGGTCGCCTTTCACATCCACGAAACTGCTGGGATCGAAATTCTTGGGATCCACCGTGGCCGAATGCACATTGGTGAAAATCTTGAATTCGTCCGCGCAGCGTACATCGTAGCCGTAGCTGGACAGCCCGTAGGAAATCACCCGGGCACCGCCGTCATCCGGATCCCGCACCTGGCGGTCCACAAAGGGTTCGATCATGCCCTGTACCGCCATGCGGCGGATCCACTTATCCGATTTGATGCTCAAGATTCTGCGCTCCGCACGGCTATTCGATGATGATTTCGGGAACCGCGGTTTCCAACCCGGCGAGGGCCGTCAACACCCCGCGCGCGATTTCGCGATAGCGACCAGCCAGATCACCTTCCGGGTCGGCAGCCACAACCGGGCGGCCGGCATCGCCCTCGCGGATGCGCCGGTCGAGGGGCAGCGAACCCAGCAGCACGGTGCCGTATTCCGCCGCCACCCTGGCGCCGCCGCCGGTATCGAAAATGGGTTCGGCGTGGCCGCACTGGGTGCAGACATGGAGACTCATGTTCTCCACCACGCCCAGCACCGGTATCTGCACCTTGTTGAACATCTCCATGCCCTTGCGCGCATCCAGCAGTGCGATGTCCTGGGGCGTGGTGACGATCACCGCCCCGGACACCCGGGCTTTTTGCGCGAGCGTGAGCTGGATATCGCCGGTGCCTGGCGGCATATCCACCACCAGCACGTCGAGCTCGCCCCAGTTGGTCTGGGTCAGCATCTGGATCAGCGCCCCGCCCGCCATGGGACCGCGCCACACCATGGGCGTGCTGGCACTGGCCAGATAGGCCATCGACATGGTCTTGAGGTTATGCGCCGCCACCGGCACGAAGGTATTGCCGTTC
Source organism: Gammaproteobacteria bacterium (assembly GCA_046566625.1). GTDB lineage: Bacteria > Pseudomonadota > Gammaproteobacteria > Pseudomonadales > Porticoccaceae > JAGPUQ01. Next base: position 1,504 of record JBKHWK010000083.1, on the reverse strand, counting down.
AGCACTTTCGGCTGGGTGCCATCCGGCACCCCGAGCAGCATGCCGACACTGGGCCCGTAAATATCGGCGTCCAGCAGTCCGACGCTGCGGCCCTCGGCGACCAACGCGAGCGCCAGGTTTATCGCCGTGGTGGATTTGCCCACCCCGCCCTTGCCGGAAGCCACCGCGACAATGTGCCGCACGCCCTGCAAACCTGCTGCCACTTCTGCCATCGAGAACTCCAGTGCATTTGGTATGGATGAAACTCTTGCGAGTAATGAAATTCGTGCGAATGATGAAGGTCGCGCGAATGAAAAAAAGCGGCAAAGCCGCTATAGTTCCCGCCCTTTTCCGCCCCCGGCTTCGGCCCGTTTCCATGGCCTCTTCGATCACCCATGCTGCCACCGCAGCGAGCAAGCCGCGCCGCATCCTGGTAACCAGTGCATTGCCCTACGCCAACGGCGCCATTCATCTGGGCCATCTGGTGGAGTACATTCAGACCGATATCTGGGTGCGTTTTCAGAAATTGCGCGGGCACGAATGTTACTACGTCTGCGCCGACGATGCCCATGGCACCGCCATCATGCTGAAGGCCGAGGAACTGGGGCTGACCGCAGAGGCGCTGATCGAAAAGGTCAACGCCGAGCATCGCGCCGACTTCGCGAGCTTTCTGATCGAATTCGACAACTACCACTCCACCCACGCGCCGGAAAACCGCGAGTTGTCCGAAATCATCTACCGCCGCCTGCGCGACAACGGCCATATCGCGACCCGCAGCGTCACCCAGCCCTACGATCCCGAAAAAGGCCTGTTCCTGGCCGACCGCTACATCAAGGGCAACTGTCCGCGCTGCAAGGCACCGGATCAGTATGGCGACAACTGCGAGGCCTGCGGTGCCACCTACAGCCCCACGGAACTCATCGACGCGCGCTCGGTGATTTCCGGCGCCACCCCGGTGCTGCGGGAATCGATCCACTATTTTTTCACCCTGCCCGCCTTCACCGACTTCCTCAAGGCCTGGACCCGCGCCGGCCATGTCGCGGACGAAATTGCCAACAAGCTCAGCGAATGGCTCGATGGCGGCCTGCAGGAATGGGATATCAGCCGCGATGCGCCCTATTTCGGCTTTGAAATTCCCGATGCGCCCGGCAAGTATTTCTACGTCTGGCTGGATGCGCCCATCGGCTACATGGCCAGCTTCAAGAATCTCTGCGCCCGCAACGCGCTGGATTTCGACGCTTTCTGGCAGCGCGACTCAACTGCCGAGTTGTATCACTTCATCGGCAAGGACATCGTCAATTTCCATGCGCTGTTCTGGCCGGCGATGCTGGAAAGCGCCGGCTTTCGCACCCCGGACAAAATCTGCGTGCACGGTTTTCTCACCGTGAATGGCAAGAAGATGTCCAAATCCCGCGGCACCTTCATCAATGCCCGCGCCTATCTCGATCAACTGAATCCGGAATATTTGCGCTACTACTTCGCGGCCAAGCTGTCCGCCGGCATCGATGATCTCGACCTGAACCTC
>JBKHWK010000082.1:0-7463 GCA_046566625.1 Gammaproteobacteria bacterium | reverse complement strand
CGCACTACAGGGTATGGGCGGTATCTTCGTGACCCGCATCGAGGGCAGCTACTCCGGCGTCGTCGGGCTCCCGGTGGCTGAAACCTATAAACTGTTGAGCGATTTTGCCATCGACTGCGGACTGAGCCGGGTATGAGCGGAGAGATACTGATCAACATCACGCCCTCCGAGACCCGGGTCGCCCGGGTCGACAACGGGGTGTTGCAGGAAGTCAGTATCGAGCGCGCGCAAAAACGTGGCCTGGTAGGCAATATCTACAAGGGCAAGGTGGTTCGGGTGATGCCCGGAATGCAGGCCGCCTTCATCGATATCGGGCGCGACAAGGCCGGCTTCATCCACATCAACGACCTGCGTCCGCGCGCCGGCGAGACGGTCGACCGCTGGGCGAGCGGCGAGCGCGATATCCGCGAGCTGCTGCGCGAGGGCGACCTGCTGGCGGTACAGGCGCTGAAAGACCCCATCGGCACCAAGGGGCCGCGCCTCACCACCTTCCTTTCGGTGTCGTCGCGCTTGCTGGTGTTCATGCCCAAGACCGATCACATCGGCATTTCGCAGCGCATCGAGGACGAAGCCGAGCGCGAGCGCCTGCGGCAGGAACTCGAACTGGCAGTGGCCGCGCAGGAAGTTTGCGAGGAACCCAGCGGCTACATCATCCGCACCGTCGCCGAAGGTGCAACCCGCGAGGAGTTGAGCGCGGAAGTCGCGTTTCTCCACCGGCTCTGGGCCTACGTCAAGGACAAGATCGCTTCCAGCGAGGCGGTCGGCTGTCTGTACGAAGATCTGCCGCTGACCCTGCGTACCTTGCGCGACCTCAACCCCGAAGGCATCGACCGCATCCGGGTGGATTCCGACGAAGTGTTCGACCTGTTCGGGCGCTTCACCGAGTACTTCAACTCCGAAGTCCGGGATCTGATCGAGCGTTACCGCGGCGAGCGTCCGCTGTTTTCGCTGTACGGCGTGGAGGACGAAATCACGCGCGCGCTGGAGCGGCGCGTGGACCTCAAGTCGGGTGGCTATCTGGTCATCGATCAGAACGAGGCGATGACCACCATCGACGTCAACACCGGCTCCTACACCGGTCGTCACAACCTCGAACAGACCATCTTCAAGACCAATGTCGAGGCGGCCGGCGCCATTGCCCGCCAGATCCGGCTGCGCAACCTGGGCGGCATCATCATCCTCGACTTCATCGATATGCAGGACCCCGAGCATCGCCGCCAGGTGCTGCGCGCGCTGGAAAATGCGCTTGCCAACGATCGCGCCAAACTCACGATTTCCGGCGTATCACAGCTCGGCCTGGTGGAGATGACCCGCAAGCGCACCCACGAGAACCTGCAGCAACAACTCTGCGAGCCCTGCAGTGTCTGTAACGGCAGGGGCTACATGAAATCGGCCGAAACCGTCACCTTCGAGATTTTTCGCGAGATTCTGCGCGAAGCGCGGACGTTCGAGTGCGAAAAGATTCGCGTGATGGCGGCGCACAGCGTGATCGACCGCCTGCTCGCGGAAAACTCCACCGATGTCGCCGATCTGGAAGCCTTCATCAAGCGACCGATCGAGTTCCGGGTGGAGAGCCTTTATTCACAGGAGCAGTTCGACATTGTGCCGCTCTGAGACCGTGTTTCGCGCTGCATTGTCATGCTCTGATCTGATCGGGCGCGGTTGCCACCGACACGGCCCGCCGCAGTTGCCCGCGCACTGACCGTGGCCGGCATGGCGAGGCGTCTGGTGCGTTGGGTCTGGGCGTTATCGGCGCTACTCGTCATTGCCTATGCCCTGCTGGTGGCGGCAGGCCGGGAGCTGCTGCCGCGGCTGGACCATCTGCAACCACGGCTCGACTCCGTTCTGTCCGAACGTCTGGGCGCCGTCGCCGAGGCCCGGCATCTGAACGGCGCCTGGACCCGGTTGTCGCCGCATTTGTGGGCCGGATCAGTGCGCCTGTCCTCTGCGTCTGGCCGGCCGCCGTTTCTGGTCATGGACGCCCTGGACGCGGAGGTTGATCTGTTCCGCAGCCTGTTCGCCCGACGGCCGGTCTGGTCCGACCTGTCGCTCGCCCGTTTGCAGATCAGTCTTGCGGAAACGCCCACCGGCTGGGCTCTCGATGGCAGCGCCCCCAACACGCAAGGCGCCGCAAGGCAGGTCGTCGACATGCTGCTGGCGAGTCGGCGGACGCGCATTGCGCGGGCGGAAATCACGCTCCATTTCCGTTCCGGGGTCAGCGAACTGATCGCGGCGAACCATCTCGTCCTGGAAAACAGCGGTGATTTCCATCGCCTCGGTGCCGCGCTGGAAATCTCCGGGGAAGAGTTTGCGGCGATCCAGGCTGAGTGGCGCGGCGGCGCCGTCGACGGTGCGGACTGGAGCGCTCTGCAAGGGCGCAGCTACCTGAAACTGTCGCGACTCAATCTCTCCGGGTCGCTGGGGGTGATATTGCGCGGTCTGGCGCCGGACTGGGCGCGCCGGCTGGCGCCCGTGGCAGTACCGATGAACGCCGAGATCTGGTTGACTGCGACCGGTAACGAGCACATCGAGGTGGTCGGGCGCGTCGCCACCGACAGCGTGCCGCTAGGGGCGGCGCCTACCGCGAGCCCGCTGCGCGATCTCAAGGCCGATATCACGGGCTGGCTCGGTCCGGACGACTGGGGTTTGCGTCTGCAGGGGCTTGCTTTCACCTGGAATGAGCGCGACATCGCACCCCTGACCCTGGAGTTTCGCCAGCGCCTGGGCGCCGATGGCCCCCGTTTCAGTCTGGCCGCCGATCATCTCGATGTCGGCACGCTCAATGCCATGGCACTGGCCGGCGGCCTGCTTCCGCAACGCGCCGCCGAAGTGCTTGCCGCATTGGATCCGACCGGGCGACTGGTGTATCCCCGGGTGGATATCGATCTCGGTCTCCCCGGCCGCGTGACCGGCTTGCAGGCGACGCTGGAGAATGTGGCAGTCGCATCCTGGCGCGGCAGTCCGGCGGTGACCGGCGTCTCCGGGCAGATAACCGCAACCGGCCACGGCGGCGTCCTGACGCTAGACGGCGCAACCGAAGTGGCGATGCTGTTTCCGGAGGCCTATGACAATTTCTTCCGCGTGGGGCAGGTGCGCGGCCAGGTCGGCTTCACCCTGGACGACGATTATTCGACGCTGAAGATCCAGGGCGCGCCACTCGACATCCAGGCCGCAGACGGCGCGGGCCGCATTCGTGCGGCCTTCAGCCTGCACCAGCCGCTGGCGCCCGGCGCCCATGGTGAGCTCTGGCTCACGGCCGGCATCCGCGACAGCGACGCGGCCTATGCCCGCCAGTACATTCCCCGGGAGCTGGACCCCGAACTGTTGCAGTGGCTCGACCGCGCCCTGGGCGACATGCGGGTGGTCGAGGGCGGTTTCATCTGGCGTGGTGCCATCGAAAAAGAGGCCGGCCCGCGCCGCGCCACCCAGGTTTACGCCCGGGTCGCGGACGGAGCGATCGCTTACGACCCCGAGTGGCCGGGATTGACGGATGTAAGCGCCTATGTCGCGGTTGACGGCGTCGAGGTATCCGGTCGCGTCAAGACGGCGATGGTGGCCGGAGTCCCGGTGCGCGATGTCCAGTTTCGGACCGTCGCGGTGGCCGGCAACAGCAAGCCGTTGCTGGCGGTAACGGGCACTGCCACGACCGAGGTTTCGCAGGCGCTCGGCGTGCTGACGCAATCGCCCCTGCGGAGCCGGGTCGAACCGCTGCGCGACTGGCAGGCTCAGGGTCCGGTCGCGGTCGCCCTGGATCTGCGGATTCCGCTGTCGAAGCAGCACACCGGCGAGCGCTACCGGGTGGTCGCCAAGCTTGCGGATGCCGCGCTTACCCACCGCGGGAGCGGTCTGAAATTCGAGCGCATTCGCGGCGACATCACCTTTTCCGAGGTCGATGGCCTGGCGGCGACTGGGCTCGCAGCGCACTTCTGGGATCGGGAATTGCGGGCGACCATCCACACCGACGCGCACGGCGAGACCCGGATCGAAGCGGGCGGCCGGATGGTGATGGAAGATTTGCCGGTGTGGCCCGACTGGCTGCGGGGCCCAGTCGCGGGAGAAACCGCGTACTCCGCCAGCTATCGCATTCCCGGCGACAAGACCCCACCGCAGTTGGTGGTGGAATCCCGGCTCGAGGGTGTCCACTCGGATCTACCGGCACCATTCGCGAAAATGGATCGAGACGCGCCGCTGCCCTTGACCGCACGCCTGACGTTCGGCGCCGAGACTATCGATGCGGATGTACATCTGGGCGCCGATCTGGCGGCCCGCGCCCGCTGGGAGGACGGCCGGATGCAGCGCGCGGAGATTGCGTTCGGTGGAGTGGCGGCGGAGCTGCCGACCGCACCGGGCCTGAGTGTACGCGGCCATCTCGATGCACTGGATATTGACGCCTGGCGCGAGCACCTGCCCACCGCCGCGGAGCCGCGGGATCTGATGATGGTCCATTTACCGCGCCTGAAATTGCAGATCGGCACCCTGCAGGCAGCAGGCCTGCAAATCGACGGCATCGACGTTTCCGGCGCGGTGGCGGATGGCGCCTGGCGTATGCACGGCGACAGCGCGACGGCGGCGGGCGATCTGGTGGTCCCGCTCGATGGCAGCCCGTTCGCGCTGCATCTGAACCATCTGGTGCTGCCCAAACCGGATTTTGCCAGCGACCAGGGCGTACTCTCCCGCTTCGATCCCCGCTCGCTCCCGGAACTGGAATTTTCCACCCAGGGTCTGCGGCTCGGCGAGCGGGAACTGGGGCATATCGGCTTGACGCTGCGCCGAGCGCCGGACGGCGTGCGGGCGAGCGCGATTCGCGGCGAGATCACCGGCCTTGTGGTCGGTAGCGGGGAGGGTTCCTCCTCGCTGTTGTGGCGTCGATGGGGCGAGCACGACCAGACCCGGTTCGAGAGCGTTCTGGAGAGCGAAAATCTGGCCGGCGTGCTGCGCTCCTGGGAGTTGCCCGGCGCCATCGAGAGCGAGCGCGCGACCTTTGCGACCGCGCTGGAGTGGGACGACAAACCCTGGAAATTCAGCGCCCGGACGCTGCGCGGCGATGTGGGGCTACAGATCGTGAAGGGTTCCTTTCACCGGACGTCGGGCGCCGCCTCCAGCGTCGCAATGAAATTGATCGGTTTGATCAATTTCGATACCTGGTTGCGCCGTCTGCGGCTGGATTTTTCCGACCTGTTCGAGACCGGGATGTCCTTCGACGAACTGAAAACAACCCTGGCCTTCGACGTCGGAATGCTGAATTTTGCCCAGCCCGTAAAGGTGGAATTGCCATCGGGCAAGATGCGTCTGGAGGGCCGCGCCGACCTGATCGCGGAAACCATCGACGCGCATCTGGTGGCGACCCTGCCGGTGGGCACGAACCTGCCCTGGATCGCCGCCCTGGCGGGCGGACTGCCGGCAGCGGCCGGCGTGTATCTCACGAGCCGGGTGTTTGATCGTCAGGTCGATAAAATTTCCAGCCTGGGGTACCGGGTCACCGGTCCCTGGGAGGATCCCCACATCGAAGTCGAGCGCATTTTCAGCGATTCGGCCCAATAGCAGAGTACGCGGCCATGTCTCGGATAGCAGCCATTCAACTGCGCGGCGACGGCGACCGGAACCATAATCTGGCGCGTGCCGGAGCCCTGATCGACGCCGCGGTCGGCAAGGGTGCCGAGCTGCTGGTGTTACCCGAGAACTTCGCCTATTACGGCGCCGATGCCGCCGGACTTGCCGCCGCGGCCGGTGCGGAACGAGACGAGTCCGGTCCGGCCCGCGCGTTTCTGGCCGAGCGAGCGCGGCGCCATGGGGTATGGATCCTGGGCGGCACCCTGCCGCTGTTCAGCGGTCTGGCCGGGGATACCGATCCGCGGCCCTTCGCGGCCGCGCTGCTTTATAACGACAGCGGCGAAGAGGTCGCGCGTTACCACAAGATTCATCTGTTCGATGTCACGGTGGCCGCCACGGGCCGCCGCTACTGCGAGTCCGACAGCTTTCGCCCCGGGCGGGATCCGGTGGTGGTCCACACGCCGTTCGGCAAGCTCGGCATCAGCGTGTGTTACGACCTGCGGTTCCCCGAGCTCTATCGCGCATTCGCCACGCGCGGCGCCACCCTGGTGGCGGTGCCGTCGGCGTTTACCGCCACTACCGGCGCGGCGCATTGGCGTCTGCTGTTGCGGGCGCGGGCGGTCGAGAACCAGTGCTATGTGATCGGCGCCGATCTCGGTAATCGCGATCACCCCACGCGGCCCATCTGGGGCGGCAGCGCCATCGTCGATCCCTGGGGCGAGGTGGTGGCCGAGCTCGACGACGGCGAGGGCGTCATCCTGGCGGACATGGACACAGAACACCTGGCCCGCATCCGCACCGATATGCCGGTGCTGGAGCATCGCCGTCTGTAAGTGCCGGGCAGCCGGCTAGGCCGCCCGCGGCGCGTCAGCCGTCGCCAGACTGGCGCGGACCTCCGCCGCGGTGGCTGGTTCTCCTCCAGCGGCGCGAATCGCCGCCGCTGCCTCGGCAACCAGCTCGACGTTGCGACGCGGGCATTGGAACGCCGCGTCTTCCAGCCCCACCCGCACATGGCCGCCCAAGGCCACAATGGCGGGAATCAGCGGGATCAGATCCACATGCAGCCCCGCCACCATCCAGGGTGCGCCCGGGGCTTCCTCCGCCATCAGCTTGGCCAGAGCTTCCACCGCCCAGTCGCGCGGCGGAAAGCAGAACGTGAAACCGCTCGACAGCATGAAACGGAACACCGGAGTTTTGAGGCTCGGGATGTCGCGGTGCAGCTTGGCGCCTTCACGGATGAAGCCCGGCTCGTAACAGGCATAGGCGGGGCGCCAGCCGTTGTGGGCGGCACGTTCGGCGCAGGCGCGCAGCACGCGCGGCCCGTTGATATAGACATCGCCGTCGCTGCCGAACAGATTGGCCGCGCTCTCGCGGGTCGAAAAATTGCAGGACCCGGGGTCGAGTACGCCCCACTCCAGTACGTTGCGCCGGGTCAGCTCGTCGGTGGTGGCGCAGCGCAGAGCCGCATCGTCGGGCATCGGCAAGCCCACGGCGGTCGGGTAGACGATGGCGTCCACCTGGCGCTGGATACCTTCGATGAAAGCCTGGCAGTTGTCCGGGTCGGTATTCTGGCGACCACTGACCGGATCGAGCGTATGGGCGTGGACGATGGCGGCCCCCGCGTTCACGCAAGCCACGCCTTCGTCGATGATTTCAGCAGCTGTGACCGGGATATGGGGTTGCAGGGCGCGGGGCCAGGCGCCGTTCAATGCCACTTCGATCCAGACTTTTGGGTGCGCCATGGGGCTGGTCTCTTATCGGTTATGGGTGAGGCGCATTCAATCACAGCGCAGACCAATGACGGAACCGGCATTCATTCCCGGCGTCCCAAGACCAACGGTGGTGTGTGGGAGTGTCGGAGCATGAGCAAGAAATTGCGGGTACTGGCCGGCGCAGCGGTCGCGGTGCTGGTG
>JBKHWK010000081.1:0-7579 GCA_046566625.1 Gammaproteobacteria bacterium | reverse complement strand
CCAGGATATCGCCAAGATCCAGCGTCGCGTGAAATACGCCCAAGTCTATGTGGTGGCGGGGCCGGACGGTGGTATCGACAAGGTGATTCTGCCCGTCAAGGGCTATGGCCTGTGGTCCACGCTACACGGCTTTATCGCGCTGGAGCGGGATCTGAATACCGTCGCCGGGATCGGGTTTTACGAGCACGCCGAAACTCCGGGCCTGGGCGGCGAAGTTGACAATCCGGTCTGGAAAGCATCCTGGCATGGCAAGCAACTTTATGACGCCGACGGAAAGGTGGCACTGAAAGTGATCAAGGGCCGGGCGGATAACAGCAAGCCGGAGGCCGCTTACCAGATTGACGGTCTGTCGGGCGCCACGCTGACCAGCCGCGGTGTCCAGAATCTGATTCATTATTGGCTTGGCGATCAGGGTTTCGCACCCTTCCTCGCCAATCTTCGCGCCGGGGAGGCATGATCATGGCGGAAAAGACCCGAGACATACTGCTGAAGCCCATTCTGAGCAACAACCCCATCGCGCTACAGATTCTCGGGATCTGTTCCGCGCTCGCGGTCACCTCGAAGATGTCGGTGGCCTTTGTGATGTGCATTGCGTTGACGACGGTGACCGCGTTCTCGAATCTGTTCATCTCGTCGATCCGCAACCACATTCCGTCGAGTATCCGCATCATCGTGCAGATGACGGTGATCGCATCGCTGGTGATCGTGGTGGATCAGATTTTGCGGGCGGTTGCCTACGACATCAGCAAACAGCTGTCGGTCTTTGTCGGTCTCATCATCACCAACTGCATCGTCATGGGGCGGGCAGAAGCCTACGCGATGAAAAACCCGCCCCTGCCGAGCTTTCTCGATGGCGTCGGCAATGGACTGGGCTACAGCGCGGTGCTGATGGCGATCGCCTTTATCCGCGAACTGATTGGCTCGGGTTCCCTGTTCGGCATCACCATCCTGCCGCTGGTGACCAATGGCGGCTGGTACGTGCCCAACGGACTGCTGCTGTTGCCACCCAGCGCCTTCTTCCTGATCGGGGGCCTTGTGTGGGCGCTGCGTTCGGTCCGGAAGGAGCAGATCGAGGTGCCTGAATACCGGCTGGCGCCCAATACGGTTGCGGGGGCGGCGTGATGGAACATTATCTCGGTTTGCTGGCGCGGTCGATTTTTATCGAGAACATGGGCCTGGCATTTTTCCTGGGCATGTGCACATTGCTGGCCATCTCCAAAAAACTGGAAGCGGCCATCGGGCTGGGGATTGCCGTGGTGGTGGTGACGGCGATCACAGTGCCGGCCAACAATCTGATTCTGCACTATTTGCTGGCGGAGGGCGCGCTGTCCTGGACCGGGATCGATGCCTTGAAATCGGTGGATCTCAGCTTCCTCGGTTTGCTCAGTTACATCGGCGTCATCGCCGCGATCGTGCAGATTCTCGAGATGGTGCTCGACCGCCATGTGCCGGCGCTCTACAACAGCCTCGGCGTGTTTCTGCCCCTGATCACCGTGAACTGTGCCATTCTCGGCGCCTCCCTGTTCATGGTGGAGCGCAGCTACAACTTTGCCGAAAGCACCGTATACGGGCTCGGCGCGGGGCTCGGCTGGGCGCTGGCCATCGTCGCGATTGCCGGGGTGCGCGAGAAACTGAAGTACAGCGATATGCCGGAAGGGCTGCGCGGACTGGGTGGGACCTTCATGATTGTGGGGCTGATCTCGCTCGGCTTCATGTCGTTTGGCGGCATTGATATTTAGGCACTGGGCGAGGACGACAGACATGACCATGGAAACCGTGACCATCGCCCTCGGCGTCGGGATGTTTACCGCCATCGTGCTGGGGCTGGTGTTTTTCATCCTCGGCGCGCGCTCCCGCCTGGTCAGCACCGGGAACGTCGAGATTCTGGTGAACGGTGAGAAATCTGTTGTGGTGTCCGCTGGTGGCAAGTTGTTGCAGACCCTGGCGTCCGAGAACCTGTTTCTCGCCTCGGCCTGCGGTGGCGGCGGCAGCTGCGCGCAGTGCAAGTGCATAGTGATGGAAGGCGGCGGGTCGATCCTGCCGACCGAGCAGGCGCATTTCACGCCGCGCGAGGCCAAGGCCGGATGGCGGCTGTCCTGTCAGGTGCCGGTCAAGCAGAACATGAAAATTCAGGTTCCCGAGGAAGTGTTCGGGGTCAAGCAGTGGGAGTGCACTGTGGTGTCCAACCCCAATGTCGCCACCTTCATCAAGGAACTGACTCTCGAGTTGCCCGAGGGGGAGAGCGTCGCCTTCCGTGCCGGTGGCTATGTCCAGCTCGAAGCGCCGCCACACCAGGTGAAGTTCAGCGACTTCGATGTCGACGCGGAATATCGCGGCGACTGGGAGCGGTTCGGATTTTTCAATCTGGAATCGAAACTGGAAGAGCCGGTGATCCGTGCTTACTCCATGGCCAACTACCCTGACGAGCGCGGCATTCTGAAATTCAATATCCGTATTGCCACGCCACCGCCGCGCACCCAGGGTCTGCCGCCCGGCCAGATGTCGTCCTATGTGTTCGGTTTGAAGCCCGGCGACAAAATGCGGGTGTACGGTCCCTTTGGCGAGTTTTTTGCCAAGGACACCGACAAGGAAATGGTATTCATCGGCGGCGGTGCGGGCATGGCGCCCATGCGTTCGCACATTTTCGATCAGCTCAAACGCATCCAGACCAAGCGCAAAATGAGCTTCTGGTACGGCGCGCGCAGCCTGCGGGAAATGTTCTATCAGGACGAATACGATACGCTCGCGGCGGAAAATCCGAATTTCCAGTGGTTCGTGGCACTCTCGGAGCCGCAGCCGGAAGACAACTGGCAGGGTTACACCGGCTTTATCCACAATGTGTTGTACGAAAATTATTTGAAGGATCATGAAGCGCCCGAGGACTGCGAGTACTACATGTGCGGGCCGCCGATGATGAACGCCGCGGTTATTGCCATGCTCCACAAGCTGGGGGTGGAGGACGATAATATTTTCCTCGACGATTTCGGTGGCTGAACGCGGTACCCCCGCGATGCTCTGGATGCGTCGGAGTGGTTGGCTTGGCCTGTGCCTCCTGCTACTGGTGGGTTGCGATCGGCGTCCGGAGCAGATTGAGTTTTCCGGCACGGCGTTCGCCACCTCCTACCAGGTAAAGGTTGTGGATCCGGGCGCTGCGTTCTCGGCGGAAATCGTCCCCGGCGCGGTGCAGGCGCTGCTCGACGAGCTCGACCTGACCCTCAGCACGTACAAGCCGGATTCGGAGCTGAACCGCTTCAATCGTCAGCCGATCGGCACGCCTTTTGTGGCGAGCGAAACCTTGTGGAAGCTACTCGAAATAGCCAAGCGGATGTACGACCTGTCGGACGGTGCCTTTGATCCGACGGTAGGACCGCTGGTGGATCTGTGGGGATTCGGTCCGGTCGATACCGATGACCGCATTCCTACCGATGCCGAGATTGCGGCGCGCAAGCAGCGGCTGGGCTTCGACAAGGTCGAGTTGCATGCCGGCAATGTCCTGGTGCGCCGGGCCGATGTCGCCCTCGACCTGTCGGCAATCGCCGAGGGTTACGCCGCCGATCGCGTGGCGACGCTGCTGGAAACCCTGGGCGCGACCGATTACATGGCGGGGATCGCCGGCGCCATCCGGGTGAGGGAAGATAATCGCGACGGTCGCCCGTGGCGAATCGCGGTTCAGCGTCCGACCTCAAGTCCGGAAGAGGTCGAGCAGGTGCTGCGGGTGAGGGATATAGGACTCTCGACATCCGGCGACTATCGCAATTATTTCGAGCGCGACGGCGTGCGTTACTCCCACGAGATTGATCCCCATACCGGGCGACCGATCACCAACAATCTGGCATCGATCACGGTTCTCACCGAGACTGCGGCGGAAGCCGATGCCCTGGCCACCGCGTTGATGGTGATGGGGCCGGAGCGTGCCCGGCGCTTTGGCGAGGCCAACGATCTGGCGCTGTTTCTGGTCGCGCGGGAGGGTGATGGCTTCACGGTAAGCCATACCAGCGCACTCAAGCCCTATCTGGACAAGGAACAGCCCGGTGCGGGGCAATCACAAGAGGAACGCCCGTGATCGAATTCTTGCTCGCCCTGGGTGTGCTGCTGCTGCTGATCGCCGGCATGTCGATCGGCGTGCTGATGGGGCGCAAGCCGATTGCCGGTTCCTGCGGTGGCATGGCGGCCCTTGGCATGGAGGTCGCGTGCGATATCTGTGGTGGCGATACCACCAAGTGCGTCGAACCGGATGCTGCTCCGGACGCTTCCCGGCAGCCGCTGGCGTATGACGCAGCAGGAAAACCCTGACCGACCACCATCCTCTCAGGAATCAGTAGCCCGATTGATGCGTGTTTGAGGGATGGGGAGGTGAATGAAAACCGCTGGTTCCGCCGGCGTCAGTTTGACGGAACCGGCGTCGCGGTTCCCTTCAGTACGGTGTGGAGGACGAGCTCGCGCTCAAAATAGACGCGGTAGTTTTCGTACTCCCAGGACGAGATCGGGGGATTGCCGACCGCGGGTCCTTGCGCAAGGGGAGCGCCGAAGCGCCGCTCGACTTCGGCTTTTGTGGTGCCCCGTCTTGGCACTTCCAGAACGCGCTTTTCAAGGGCCTGTTGTCCGACCGGAACCTGGATGACTTCGGCGGCAGCGGAGCTGGTGAACCCTGTAGCTACCAGCAGCGTGCTGCCAAGTGCCAGCAGCGTGGCGCCAAGTGCCAGTCGCGTGGTGTCAACTGAGAATGCAGCCAGAGCAACACCAGTCCGTCTTTTCATGAGATTCCTGCCTCGAAGCGCCGATAGGTTGTGATGGCGACCCCGATTATAGCTATCCGCGGTAGTGGAAGTACAATCCAAGAAACGCGTTGCAAGTGCCGGAAGCGGCACGATTTCACGGAGTTACACCAATGTTGTCACCGAATTCGCAGTTCCGTGGCGCGGGTCTTGGGACTGGCGTAACAAACGTCCGGACCCCGCCGGCATACCCGTGCTGACTCAGGTACGTCTCGCGCTGTTTGTCGGTCTGCGTTATGCCTTTGGCAGTCGGGGTCAGGGCTACCTGTCGTTCGTATCGATTTTTTCGCTGGCGGCAATGACGCTCGGAGTTGCCATCCTGATCGTAGTACTTTCCGTCATGAACGGATTCGACCGGGAAATAAAAAGCCGCATGCTCGATGTGGTGCCTCAGGCCAGCCTGTCATTGCCCGAGGGAGTCGCCAACTGGCGGGCGCTTCGCGACGAGATCGGGCTGAGCACTGCCATGGCGGTGGAGCCCTATGTGGAAGGTCAGGCGTTGCTTGGCTTCGGCCGTGGACTCGTGCCCGCGGTGGTGTACGGGCTGGAATCCGCTGCGCTTGTCGAACGCATCGGGCCACACCAGGTGGCCGGCGACGTGCAGGCGTTTGCGCCCGGCGAATTCGGCATCGTGATCGGACAACTGCTGGCCCGCGAGCTGGGTGTGATACCCGGAGACAAGTTACTGATGACCTTGCCGGAGCTCTCGATAACGCCCGCCGGCGCGTTTCCGCGGGTGAAGCGGGTCACCCTGGTTGGGGTGTATCGCGTCGGCGGGCAGCTCGATAACGGGGTGGCGTTTCTGCAACTGGCGGACGCGCAAAAACTCTTTCGGCGCGGTGATCGCGTGGATGGCCTCCGCTTCACGCTGACCGACCCCTATCGACTGGAAGGTATCGAAGCGTTGCGCGAGCGCTATCCCGAGTACCGGATCTCGACCTGGCAGGAGGAGGCGAGCGATCTCTTTCACGCCCTGCGCATGGAGAAGACCGTGGTCGGGTTGCTGCTCTCGGTGATCATCGGCGTGGCTGCGTTCAATATCGTTGCCGCGCTGGTACTCATGGTCAACGAGAAGCGCTCCGCCATCGGCGTGCTGCGCAGTTACGGCGCCAGCCGCAACACCATTGCCGCGATTTTCAACGTCCAGGGCTGCGCTTTGGGCCTCACCGGTATCGCCCTGGGTGCCGTGCTGGGTGGAGCCCTGGCGCTTGGGCTCGCGGATCTGATCGCCTGGATCGAGGATCTGTTCGGTTTCCGCATCTTCGATCCGGAGCTTTATTTCATTACCCGACTGCCGTCGCGGTTGCAGTGGCCCGATGTGGCCTGGGTGTGCCTGGGTGCCGGCATCCTCACGCTGATGGCGACCCTGTACCCGGCCTGGCGCGCCGGTCGGCTGGACCCTGTGGAGGCACTGCAAGGTGCACATTGAAAATCAAAGAGTTGTGGTGCTTTGTTGCAGCGAAGTCGGAAAAAGCTACTGGCAGGGTTCGCAGCAGGTGCAGGTGTTGCGCGATCTGACGCTGGAGGTAAAAGCCGGTGAAATGATCGGCATCATGGGCACGTCCGGGTCCGGCAAGTCGACCCTGCTCAATCTGTTGGGTGGTCTGGATCGCGCCGATACGGGCCGCGTCGAGTTGCTCGGTCGCGATCTGGCTGCGCTGTCGGATCGGGAGCTCGCCCAGGCGCGCAATCGCCATCTCGGGTTTGTGTACCAGTTTCACCACCTGCTGGGCGAGTTCAGCGCCGTCGAAAATGCCGCCATGCCGTTGCTGATCGCCGGACTGACCCGGCGCGAAGCCTTGAGGCGCGCGACCGAGCTGCTGACGGCGGTGGGTCTGGCCGGGCGGCTCCAGCACCGGCCGGCCCAGCTGTCCGGCGGCGAGCGGCAGCGCGTTGCGGTGGCGCGCGCCCTTGCCAACCGGCCCGACTGTGTCTTCATGGACGAACCTACCGGCAATCTTGATCGCGGCAGCGCGGATCAGGTGGTGGCACTGCTGCTGGACCTCAATCGGGAGCTCGGTATCAGTTTTGTCGTGGTCTCCCACGATGAGCGGGTGGCGGGACGGATGCATCGGGTGTTGATGCTGGAAGAGGGGCGTCTGCACGAAGCACCTCTCAACCTGGCTTCTCACCAAGAGATCGGTACTTGATGGCCAGTTACCCATTGTTGATCGGCTGGCGGTTTTTCCGCGCCGGCAGCGGCAATCGCCTGGTGTCGTTCGTCTCCCTGCTGGCAGTGGCGGGTCTGGTGCTCGGCGTGGCGCTGATGATCCTGGTGCTGGCGGTCATGAACGGCTTCGATCGCGAGATGCGCACCCGGATTCTCGGTCTGGTGCCCCATGTGCAGCTGTCGCGTGACGGTGGCATCGTCGACTGGCAAACGCTTGCGCCCCGGCTGCGGGAAGATCCCGCCGTCCTCAGCGCGACGCCCTTTGTGCGCCTCGGCGGCATGGTCAATTTTCATGGCCGCGTGGTCCCGGTGGAGCTGCTCGGCGCCAGCGCGACCGGCAGCCGTTACGCGGCGCTGGGCCCACTGGTGCGGGAGGACGGCCTGCTGCTGTCGCGCCGGATCGCGGATCGTCTGGGTGCGAGGGAGGGCGATGCCCTGACGCTGTTCGTGGCGGGGAACGATAACCGTGGCCGTGGTGCGATGGCCGTGGCGCGGGCGTTTCGGGTGACCGGTATCTTCGCCACCCACCCCACGCTCGACAATGCGCTGGTGGTCACTCGCCTGGAAACCGCCGCCGCCCTTGCCGGTCTGGACGGGCGCGTGCAGGGCTTGCAACTGGAACTGGCCGATCCCT
>JBKHWK010000080.1:0-7636 GCA_046566625.1 Gammaproteobacteria bacterium | reverse complement strand
GCAGGTCGATCACACCGCTGGCGCAGCCCCCAAACCCAAACCGCCTGACGAGATGCGCGCTTTCGTTTGCGAATGCCGAGATCAACCAATCGATTTGGCAACTGCCGGAAAATCCAGCGCCAGTCGATTGGAGTTTGCCAGCGGATCGTCAGTGACTGCGGGGGTTTTTCCGTTGATAGCGGGCGTCTTTGAGATCGCCGAAAAGCTGTTCGACGCGCGGGTGGGTTACGGGGGCGCCGCTGGTATCGGGCAACAGGTTTTGCTCCGAAACATAGGCGACATAATAGTTCTGCGCGTTTTCGGCAAGCAGGTGATAGAAGGGTTGATCGCGACGTGGGCGGAGCTGTTCGGGAATGGCATTGAGCCATTCCTCGGTGTTGCTGAAGGTCGGATCGACGTCGAAGATCACCCCGCGAAACGGGTAGATCCGGTGCTTGACCACCTGCCCGATTTGAAATTTGGCGGTGCGGTTGACGGTCTCGATCATGGCGCGCTGCCGCCTGCCGGTCAGCGCATGGCGCCGTCGATCTGGATGGTCTCGCCGTTGAGCATGCGGTTCTGGCAGATATGTTTGACCAGCTCGCCGATTTCGCGCGGGTCGCCCCAGCGTTTCGGAAAGGGCACCATCGCGATCAGCTTGTCGATGTGCTTGTCGTCGACCGAGCTGGCCAAGGGCGTTTTGAAAAATCCCGGTGCGATGGTCATCACGCGGATACCGTAGGGCGCGAGATCGCGGGCGAGGGGCAGAGTGGCGCCCGCCACTGCGCGCTTGGACGCCGCATAGGCCGCCTGTCCCGGCGGGCCGTTGAATGCCGCTCCCGACGCGATGTTGATCAGCACGCCGCGCTCGCCGTCCTCGAACGGATCGAGGTTCATCATCTGCTCGGCAAACAGCGCGCAGCCATCGAGGGTACCGATGACATTGATGTTGATTTCGCGCTGCATGGATTCGATGGGATGCGGACCCTGGGAGCGGCTGGCGATTTTGCGGCTGACGTCGATGCCGGCAAAATTCACGGCAATGCGCGGCGGACCGATGGCCGCGCAGGCCTGCAACACCGCAGCCTTGAGCGAGTCGTGATCGGCGACATCGCATTGGATGGCGACGCCGCCCAGCTCTTTCGCCAGGGGTTCCGCCAGCGCCATGTCGCGGTCGAGCAGCGCCACGATGGCGCCCGCCTCGGTGAGTACGCGCGCGGTGGCTGCACCGAGACCGGAAGCGCCACCCGTTAAAAATGCCGCTACACCTTCGAGCTTCATGCGTTATCTCCTGCCGCGCGACCAAGCATCGGTGCACGGATTGTTGTTTCGTTCGTAGCGAATTTCACGATCAGAAAAGTCCCGCATCGATGCGGATGGTAGCGGCGTTCAGCATCTGGTTTTCGCAGATATGCTGCACCAGTGCGCCGATCTCCTCCGGCCTGCCCTTGCGCTTGGGAAACAACACCTGGCGCAGCACCTGCCCGGTCATTGCGTCATCCATGGTGCCTGCCAGGGGCGTGTCAAAAAGCCCCGGCGCAATGGTCATGACGCGAATGCCGTAGCGGGCCAGATCGCGCGCCATGGGTAGGGTCGCACCGACAACGCCAGCCTTGGACGCCGCATACACCGCCTGGCCATTGGGCGCGTTGAACGCCGCCACCGACGCGATATTGATGAGCACGCCGCGCTCGCCGTCAGTGTCCAGCGGCGCGAGATCGAGCATGGCGTGGGAAGCGTGGGCACAACAACTGAGCGTGCCCACCAGATTGACATCGACGACGCGTTGCATCGGTCCGATGGGGTGCGCGCCGGTCTTGCGACTGACAATCTTGCGGGCCGTGTCGATGCCGGCGCAGTTGACCAGAATGCGTGCCGCGCCCTGCGCGGCCTGGGCCGCGGCAACCGCCTGCTGCACCGAGGCGTCGTTGGCGACATCACAGGCTATGGCGATGCCGCCGATTTCGGCCGCCGTTGCCTGCGCCAACTCGGCATTGCGATCGAGAATCGCGACTTTTGCGCCGGCGCGCGCCAGCACCCGCGCGATACCGGCGCCAATACCGGACGCTCCGCCGGTCACCAGTGCCGACAACCCGTGAATTTTCATGCGTGACTCCGCCCCGGTAATTGCTGAAAAGTCTAGCACGGGGTTTCCGCGCTATCGAAACCAATGCTTACGCGCCGCGCGAAATCCGCGCAAGGCGGGAGCAACCGGAGCGAGTCCGGCAGTCGTTTTCTTTCAATTCATGCCGGGCGCCGCGGCGCCGGATGCGGGCAGTGCCGGCGATACCGAGGGCGGGGACGGGACTGGCGCCTGCAGCAATGCCTCGATCAGCATGCCCCAGGGCGAGTCGGGGGCCTGCTCCCAGGCAATCTGATGCAGGGCCATGAGTGCCTGGGCATCCTCTGCGAGAAAACGCTTGTCGCCGGTACTGAGCGCATCGGGCCCGCCTTTCGCGCAAGTCGCCAGCAGGCGTTCGCGGACGCTCCGGCGCAACGGCGTGTCGCCCCGGGGACGCGCCAACTGCAAGTGCAGTGCATTGGCGACCGGACACAGCACGGCGCGCGGAAAACCCGAGAGATTCCCGGTCACCGGGCACCGATAGGCGGTCAGATCCTCGAGCACGGCGGGCGGAACGCTCTCCTCGGGCGCGAGCAGCAGCCGGGCCGCCCGCAGCCGGGCGCCGGCGCGATAGCGGCTCAGCCAGACCGAAATAGGTGCAGCGAACACCAGCGGTGCCGCGACCGGCAGCGACCAGAGGAAAAAGCGCGGATCGAGCCAGTAGGCAAAGCCGATCCAGACGAGGGCGAGCAGACTGCCCGGCGCCTGGCGGAGCAGCGCTTCCGACCACAGCGTTTCCCGGGTGCGATTCTGTCCGGCCCAGAGCACCTGGGTATCGAGCAGCGCCTCGGTCACGAACTGGCTGTGGGCCAGCATCCGGATCGGCGCGAGCAGCGACGACACCAGGGTCTCGATCAGCAGACTGATCGCGAGGCGTGCCAGCCCACCCATGGCGCGGCGCCGGCGGCGGTCGAGCGCGACGTCGAAAAACGCCAGCAACTTGGGGGAAAACAACACGATCGCGGTGACGCTGACCAGCATCAGCGCCCAGTCGGGACGCCATTCCGGCCACTGCGGGTGCAGGGCATAGGGTTCGGGGAAATAGGCCACCGGCAGCAGGGTGAGCACGGCGGTTTCCGCCGTCACCGCCACCAGGAACGCAAGCCAGAACACCGACGAACAGTAATTCATGATGCCGTTGAGAAAAGCCGCGCGATGCGCGGAGGCGAAGCCCGGACGGAACAGGAACGCCAGATGCTGCAAGTTGCCCTTGACCCAGCGGCGGTCGCGGGCGAGCTCGTCCATCAGGCTGGGCGGTGCTTCTTCGTAACTGCCGCCGAGTCCGGGTTCCAGCCACACCTCGTAGCCGGCGCGGCGCAACAGCGCCGCTTCAACAAAGTCGTGGCTCAGCACCGCGCCACGGAACAAACCCCAGCCGCGCAATTGCGGCAGGCCGGCATGGGCGATGAACGGCGCGATCCGCAGCACCGCATTGTGGCCCCAGAAGGTGCTCTCCCCCAGTTGCAGCGCCGCCAGCCCGGCCAGGAACAGGGGTCCGTAAAGCTGCGAGCCAAATTGCTGCACGCGGGCGTGAAAGGTTTTGGCGTTGGCCAGCGCGGGCGCGGTCTGCAGGATGGCCATTTCCGGCGATCGCTCCATCAGGCGCACCATGGTCACCAGGGCGTCGCCGGTCATGATGCTGTCGGCGTCGAGGTGGATCATGTAGCGATAGCGGTTGCCCCAGCGGGCGAGAAAATCGCTGATATTGCCCGGCTTGCGCTTCACATTGAGGGTGCGGCGACGGTAGTGGATGCGGCCATGGGCGCCGAGTTCTTCGCACAGCTCGAACCAGGCCTCACGCTCCGCCAACCACATCTCGGGATCGCGGCTGTCGGAGAGAATGAAGACCTCGAAATGCTCCAGCTCGCCGGTCTGCGCCAGACTCCGGTAAGTCGCGCGCAGACCCGCAAAGCTGCGCTCGACCTCCTCGTGATAAATGGGAAACAGGATGGCGGTCGGCGCCAGCGGCGTCGTCGCCAGGGTCGCGGCGTCGGTCCGCCGCAACGGGCTCATCCGGTCACCCCCCAGACGCCGCAGCACGAACCCGTACAGAGCAATCCAGAACCCGGCGGTGATGCCGGTGAACAGAAAACAGAACAGCACCAGGATGCACACTTCCAGGGGCTTGCCGCCGTGGTAGGGCAGCACCTGCCGCATGCTCCAGCCGGCCGCGGCGATCGACGCCAGCACCAGACACAGAAACAGGCTGCGCCGCCAGCGCGCGCGCGCCTGCCAGCGGAACCGCGCCGACTCAACCATCGGAATCGTCAGGCGCCGGGTGGCGCCGGGCATGGCCCGCAAAATGAGGCCCGCTGGGTGGCGGCGCTGCGGTGACCGCGACCGGACGGCGGCCACTCCAGGCCGGATCGCTGCGAATCTGGCGCCGCCAGGCGCGCAGATCGGGGCCGCCGTGGGCGGCCAGGGTTACCTGTAGCCGCGAAACTGCGCCGGCGGCCTGCTGTGGAGCCACTCCGGCGAGGCGCAGGTAGCCGTAGACGCGCAGCAGAGGAAGAAATTCGGGTTCAAACAGCAACTGGACGGGCGGCGAAGCGGCGGTTGGCGACATCGGCAACTCAGGGCGTCAGGGAGTTGGCGAACGGCAGATGATAGCTCCAGGTCTCGCTCAGCGTGTCGTCGCCCAGATGCAGGAAGGCCCGCATTTCCATACCGGACTCGGGCTCGGGGCTGGCGACAAAGACCAGTCGCCAGCGGTCCGGCACCGGCAGGTATTCCACATATTGCTCAAGGACCTTGCCACCGGCCACGCTGACATTGCCCGCCACGGGCGCATCGCGGCCCTTGATCTTGCCGAGCCCGCCCCCGGCAAAATCGATCACGAAGCGATAGGCATCCGCCGGCAGGTGCCTGCCCTGGGTGCCACCCGGCCGGCCCACGAGCGTATTCACCACGGCGGCGAGCGCGCCGTCCGGCTCGGGGCGCGCGCCCAGAAAAAGGTCGTAATCAAGGACCATGCGCTGACCGGCGGGCACCGCTTGCGCGGGGCTCCAGAAGGCCACGATGTTATCGTTGGTCTCATCCGGAGACGGAATTTCCACCAGCACGATACGCCCAGGCCCAGTGGGTTTACGCAGCGTCACCCAGGCCCCAGGCCGCGACTGGTACTGGGCGTCGCCATCCTCGTAGGCGTCAAACCGGCGATCCCGCTGCAACAGCCCGAAGCCCTTCGCGTTATTCACGGAAAAGCCGTACAACTCGGGCGTGCGGGGATTCAACAGCGGACGCCACAGCCATTCGCCGCTGCCGTCGTTCACCAAGAGACCGTCACTGTGGTGCATTTCGGGTCGCCACTGACCAAGCGGGCGGGCGGTGTTTTCGCCGTAGAGAAACATGCTGGTCAGCGGTGCCAAGCCCAGCATCGTGACCGGCTTACGGGTAAAGATTTCGGCGCGCACACTGATCCGGGTATTTTCGCCGGGCCAGAGCGTGAACTCGTAACCGCCGGTGACACTCGGCCCTTCGAGCAGTGCGAACATCCGTATGCTGGTGGCGGCGGCGCGGGGCTGCTCCAACCAGAATTCGCTGAATTGAGGAAACTCCTCGCCACCCGGCAAACCCGTGTCGATCGCCAGCCCCCGCGCCCACAATCCAAGCACGCCGCCTTTGCCCACACCGCGAAAGTAACTCGCACCACTGAACTCGACCACGGCTTCGTGTTCACCGCTGTGGTTGATCGGGTACTCCAGCCGCAGACCGGCGTAGCCCAGATCCGGGGGAATCCGCTTCGCCAGATCGGGATTGCCGAAGTCGAACTGCTCGCGGTCGAAGGGTACATCGCGCACCCCTTCCGCGGTGATCCGGTGGATTTTCACCGGGTAGCGCTGGTGCCGCGCGGGCGCAATGAAGGACACCTGAAACAGCGAATTACTGGCGCGCCAAAGACGGTGCTCGGGCAGGAAGCGGAACAACCGCGCCTGCTCGTAAGACAGCTCCTGGAGAAAGGCCGGGGCTTCTGCCGGCGTGCGATAGGGTTCGCTGGCGCGCTGTTTGGCCAGCGCCGCGACATCGCGCAGCTCGACAGCCTGCGCGGGCACCAGCCCGATGCCCAGCATCAGTAGTAGCGCGCCGGCAGCGACGCGGCGCAGAACGAATGGTCGGATTTGAAGCAAGCTGTTCAACACAATCGCTGCGGGCCGGTCTGTTGTCGGAACCCACTCGATATTCGGGTGGTGAGGATTTAGATCTTGTGCCGTCCAGGATCGGCCGGAGCGCCGCGAATTGTAATGGACTTCACCGGCGGCCGACATGCGCTGATCGCGCTTTCACGCAGCGAGCCCTATGGGAAGCGCAAGAATTTTCCCCGCCGACCCCGGAAACGCTTGCCCGTTGCGCGCCGAACCTTTACTTTTGCCCGCTTCGAGCGCCCCCGCCTCAGCCCTGCGGGCATCGCGAGACGACGGCGGCAACGCCCCTCGCGCCCGAGTGCTCGAAATCCGCTGTCCCGAGCCAGAAAGTCCCGAACCAGAAAGTCCCGAGTCAGAAAGTCCAGAGCCCGAATTGAGGAGTAACTCTTGAGCCTAGTTGATCGCAGCAGACGCCGGTTTCTGCACTGCCTGGTCCTGGCCAGCGTCGGTATCGCGGGGCTGGCCGCGGGTACGGTGCAAGCCGCCGCCGCGGATCTCGAATTCGGTCCCGCGCGGGCCTTCGATTTCGACGGCCTGATCCAGACCGCGCGTGAACGCGCCGCCGCACCCTATCGCGAGCCGCCGCGGCCGGGCACCGACGTGGTGGCCAAAATCGACTACGACGAACATGGCCAGATCCGCTACCGGCCCGAGCTCGCGCTGGACGCCAACGGCCCCGGGATCTACCCGGTGACCTTCTTCCACCTCGGCAAATGGTTCCAGCAGCCGGTGCATGCTTATGTGGTGGACCAGGGCAAGGCACGCGAGGTCCTCTATCGCCGCGACTACTTTTCGATGCCGAAAGATAACCCCGCCCGGCGCATGCCGGACGACGCCGGATTTGCCGGATTCCGGCTGCACGAATCCCGGTTGCGGGATGACTGGCGCACCCAGGACTGGGTGGCTTTTCTGGGCGCATCCTACTTCCGCACCATCGGCGCTTCCGGGCAATACGGCCTCTCGGCACGCGGCATCGCGCTCGACACCGCCGTCGCCGGCCCCGAAGAATTCCCCATGTTCCGCGAGTTCTACCTCGAACCCGCCGCATCCACCGACGCGCCGATGCGGATCTACGCACTGCTCGACGGCCCCGGCATCACCGGCGCGTACCGGTTCGATCTGTACCGCGGCACCGGCGTGGTCATCGAAGTGGACTGTCGGCTGTTTCTGCGCCGTGACATCACGCGGCTGGGCATCGCGCCGCTGACTTCCATGTTCTGGTTCGGCGAACACGGCCGCGGGCGCGAGCTCGACTGGCGTCCGGAGATTCACGATTCCGACGGCCTGGCGATGTGGAATGGCGCTGGCGAACGCATCTGGCGGCCGCTGCGCAACCCGCCCTACCCCACGGCGGCGGCCTTCGTCGATTTCAATCCGCGCGGCTTCGGATTCC
>JBKHWK010000079.1:0-7705 GCA_046566625.1 Gammaproteobacteria bacterium | reverse complement strand
CGTCGCCCGGCCGCAGGGACACGCCGCCGCGATTCATGATGAAGTCCGGCAGGGTGTGCTGGGTCTCGATATCCACCGGCTTGGGGTAGGCCGCCGTGTGGCAGAAGGACTGCATCACCAGGTCGGTCGAGAAACCGAGGCAGGCGAGATCCTGCAATTCGTCGCGCGTCATGGGGCCGGTGGTGTCCTGGGAACCCACGGTGGTCATCAGCGGCTCGCAATAGGCACCCGGTCGCACGCCAGTCACACCGCAGGCGCGGCCGACCATTTTTTGCGCGAGGGTGTAGCCCTTGCCGGTATCGGCGGGCTGCTGCGGGGTGCGGAACAGGTTGGTCGCGCCGAGCCCCAGCGTTTCGCGGGCGCGTCGGGTCAGGCCGCGACCCACGATCAGATTGATACGGCCGCCGGCGCGGACTTCGTCCAGCAGCACGTCGGAGCGCAGTTCGAATTCCGACAGCACGGCACCGGTCGCCTGATCGAGAATTTTCCCTTCGTAGGGAAGAATGTCGATGACTTGCCCGGTTTCGAGTTTTTCGACGGGCGCTTCAAATACCAGGGCGCCGGAGTCTTCCATGGTATTGAAGAAAATCGGCGCGACCTTGCCGCCGATGCAGATGCCGCCGGCGCGCTTGTTGGGGATGCCGGGCATGTCGTCGCCCGTGTACCAGAGCACCGAGTTGGTCGCGGATTTGCGCGAGGAGCCGGTGCCGACCACGTCGCCCACGAAGGCCACCGGGTAACCTTTCTGCTTCAGCTCCAGGATCTGCGCTTCGGCATTTTCGACGCCCTCGCGAGGAATCTTGTACATGGCCTTGGCGTGCAGCGGAATGTCGGGCCGCGACCAGGCGTCGGGGGCGGGCGACAAATCGTCGGTATTGGTTTCGCCGGGTACCTTGAACACGGTGGTGGTGAGCTTTTTCGGGACTTCCGGGCGGCTCAGGAACCACTCCGCGTCGGCCCAGGATTGGAGCACCGCCCGCGCTTGCACATTGCCTTTCTGGGCTTTTTCCGCGACATCGTGGAAGGCATCGAACATCAGCAGCGTGTGCTTGAGCTGCTCGGCGGCCAGTGGCCCGAGCACGGCATCGTCGAGCGCCTCTACCAGGGTCGCGATGTTGTAGCCGCCCAGCATCATGCCGAGCAGGCGGATCGCATGGGGCCGGTCGATCAAGGGCGATGTCGCTTCGCCCTTGACGATGGCCGACAGGAACCCGGCCTTGACGTAGGCGGCAGCGTCCACGCCCGGCGGCACCCGGTTGGTGATCAGGTCGACCAGCAGATCCGCTTCCCCGGGCGGCGGGTTTTTCAGGAGTTCGACCAGTGCCGCCGTTTGTTCCGGATTCAGGGGCTTGGGCGGTACGCCCTCGGCGGCGCGTTCCTCGACATGTTTCCGATAGGCAGCTAGCACGGCAGATACTCCTGTTGGGACTATGGGCGGGCGGGTCGTCGCGGGGAGGGACAGTCGCTCCCCGTCCGGGTCGGGGCCGGTGCGGCCCGGGGCCAGAATTCTACGCGAAATGAAGCGGTTTGCGCGTGCTATGCCGGGTTGGTCGGGCGGGGGCAACTGGCGCTGGCGAGCGGCGGGCGCTCCGGGTAGAGTGCGGAACCATGGCCCCTTCTTCCCCGAAAGGCACGTCCCGCGCAGGTATGCCCAGCACAGGCACGCCCTGCATCGGCATCTGTTCCGCCGGCATCGGCGACAGCGTGTGCCGGGGCTGCATGCGTTGCGCCCACGAAGTCAGTCAGTGGAACGGTTTCAGCGCCGCCGAGCGGCAACTGGTGTGGGCGCGGCTCGACCGGTTTTTGGTGCAGATCGTGAACAATCGCCTGGAGCTGCTCGACCTGGCACTGCTCAAGGCCGCCCTGACCAACTGGAATATCCCCTGTGACCCGGCGCGCCCGCCCCAGCGCTGGCTCTACGATCTATTGCGCCTTGCCGGCAGCCGGATCGGCGCCCCCGTGACCTGCGGTTTTGGCATCTTGCCGGGATCGGAAGACCTGAGCGCCGCGCAGCTGTGCCGCGAGATCGAGCGCGAATGGCATGCGCTCTCGCTCGCGCACTTCGAACGCTATATTGCGCCGGGCCTCGGCCTGATGCAGTCTTCGTGACCAAGACGTGTTCGTAACTGTGTTCGTAACTGTGTCCGTAACAAGAGTAATAACAATTTTCCCCGGGAGGGTGCTGCAATGATCAAGCTCTATGGTTTCCCCGTCAGCGACTACTACAACATGGTGAAGGTGGCCCTGCTCGAAAAAGGCTTCGAGTTCGAGGAAGTGATGGTGCGTCCGGGTGCGGACCCGGCCTTTCTGGCCAAGAGTCCGATGGGCAAGATCCCCTGCCTTGAAGTGGCCGAGGGCTTCATCACCGAGACCAATGTGATTCTCGAATTCATCGAGGATTCATCCTCGGACCACCGGCTGCTGCCCGCCGACAGTTTTCAGCGCGCCAAAGTCCGCGAGCTGATGAAAAGCGCCGAGCTCTATCTCGAACTGGTTGCGCGGCAATTGTTCGGGGGCGTGTTTTTCGGTGCGCCCCTGAGCGACGAAGTCAAGAAGTCGGTCGGCGCCCAGCTCGACAAGGGTGTCGCCGCGCTCAACAAGCTGCTCAAGTTCAAGCCTTATGCGGCAGGTGCCGAACTGACCTACGCCGATATCGTGCTCTATTACTCGGCCACCCTGGGCGGCATGGCGGTGGAGCGTGCCCTGGGGCGCAAGCTCAACGACGAAATCCCCGGCCTTGCCGCCTGGCTGGCGCTGATGGAGCAGAACACTGCCGTACAGACTGCCAATCGCGACCGCGATGCCGCCCTCAAGGCCATGATGGCGGGCTAAGGCGGCGTGACTGTCGCACTGGAAGCCATCCGCGCCTTTCTCCCCTGTGCCACGCCCGCCGCCTGGGTGGCGGCGGCGTTGGCGCACCCCGAAGAGTTATTGATAGATCACGCGAACTGCGAGAAAAAGGCGGCGAGCGCCGCGCTGGGTTTGCTGTACCGCCACATCGATCGCCCGCCGTTGCTGCACCGGATGTCGCGCCTGGCGCGGGAGGAGCTGCGTCACTTCGAGCAGGTCGTCGCCTTCATGGAACAGCGCGGCGTGACGTACCGGCAACTCACCGCGAGCCGCTACGCGAGCGGCCTGCGCGAGCTAGTCCGCGCCGAGGAACCGCTCCGACTTGTCGATACCCTGATTGCCGGCGCCTTCATCGAAGCCCGCTCCTGCGAGCGTTTCGCGGCGCTGGCGCCCCATCTGGATGCCGAGCTGGGCGCGTTCTACCAGTCGTTACTGCGCTCGGAGGCGCGTCACTTCCGGGATTATCTCGAGCTTGCCGAAGCCGTCGGTGGCGACATTGCCGAGCGTGTCGACCTGTTTGCCGCGTGCGAGCGGGAGCTTATCGAGGCGCCGGACACCGAGTTTCGCTTCCACTCGGGTCCGCTGGCGGGCTGAGGGCATCGCGCCAGTACTTTGCTGTGGGCCCGGCCCGTCATCGCCGCGCGCGGCAAATCCCGCTTGCGGCGTTCCGGTTCGAGGCGCACAGTCAAACCGCATGAATAAAGAGGACAACAGCATGACCGGCTACTGCGAGCGCACCTGAACGGGAGACTGGCGATGGCCACACTGGGGCTTATCGGACTCGGGCGCATGGGCGCCAACATGGCACGCCGGCTGCGGCACGCGGGCATCGAAGTCGTGGCGTGGAATCGCAATCCCGCCGTAGCGACTGCCCTGGCGGAGGAGAGCGGAGTTGTGGCGGCGGCGGAACTCGCCGATCTGGTCGCCCGGCTCAGCCCGCCGCGGCTGGTGTGGCTGATGCTCCCGGCGGGGGAGCCGACCGAAACCTGCCTTGACGCCGTCGCGCCTCTGCTCGATGCGGGCGACTTGGTGGTGGACGGCGCCAATGCCCACTACCGGGATGCCATGCGCCGCGCCGACGCGCTTGCGGCTCGGGGGTTACGGTTCGTGGACGCCGGCGTTTCAGGTGGAGTGTGGGGCCTCGACAACGGCTATGCTCTGATGCTCGGCGGCGAGCTGGGGGCCATCGAGGCGCTGCGGCCCGTGCTGGAGGCCTTGGCTCCCGCAGCCGACGCGGGCTGGCTGCACTGCGGCCCGGCGGGCGCCGGCCACTTCGTGAAAATGATTCACAACGGTATCGAATACGGGATGATGCAGTCCTATGCCGAGGGTTTTGCGCTGCTGGAGGCGCGCACGGAATTCGATCTCGATCTTGCCGCCATTGCCGAGACCTGGCGCCACGGCAGCGTGGTGCGCAGCTGGTTGCTCGACCTCATGGCGACGTTCCTCGCGGCCGATTCTGCGACCCTAGAACAAGTGGCGCCCTATGTGGCAGATTCCGGTGAAGGTCGCTGGACGGTAATCGAGGGCGTGGAGCAGGGCGTGCCCACACCGGTTATCAGCCTCGCGCTCGCCGCGCGGTTTGCCAGCCGTGGCGGCGACGATTTCGCCAACCGCCTGCTGGCGCTGATGCGGCGTGGGTTTGGCGGGCATGCCACCCGGGCGGCAGAGGCGGAGGAGTAAAGCGGGTGGGTGAGCAGGGGCCCTGCCACTTCGTCATCTTCGGTGCCACCGGCGATCTCGCCAGTCGCAAGCTACTGCCCGCGCTCTTCAGCCTGGACGCGCTTGGCCAGCTCGGTCCCGCCCTGCGCTTCATCGCCTTTGCCCGCCGCGACTGGCAGTGCGCCGACTGGCGCGCGCACTTGGGCGCCAGCCTCGCTGAACACCTCGGCCAGGCCCGCGATGCCGCGGTCTTCGCCCGGTTCGCAGCGCGGTTCGACTACTTGCGCGGGGATCTCGGTGATGCGGACGCCTATCGGCGCTTGCGGGAAGTGATCGAGGCACCGCGTACGGGCGCTTGTTCCAATGTGGTGTTCTATCTGGCGGTGCGGCCGGCGGAGTTTCCGGTCGTGGTCGACCATATGAGCGCGGCCGGGTTCGGCCAGGCCCCGGCCCGTCACCGCATCGTGGTCGAAAAGCCCTTTGGCGAAGATATCGACAGCGCCCGCGCGCTCAACGCCCGCCTGCACAAACATTTCGACGAAGACCGGATCTACCGTATTGATCACTATCTGGGCAAGGAGACGGTACAGAACCTCTTGGTATTCCGGTTTGCCAATACCATGATCGAGCCGGTCTGGAATCGCAATTACATCGACCACGTACAGATTACGGTCGCTGAAGCCGGTGGTGTGGGCGCGCGCGCTGGTTACTACGATCACGCCGGCGCGCTGCGCGACATGCTGCAAAGCCATCTGATGCAGCTGCTCACCCTGGTGGCCATGGAGCCACCGGCCACGCTGGACGCCGATGCCCTGCGCGATGAGAAGGTCAAGGTGCTGCGTTCGATCCGCCCCATCGCCCCGGACGCCGTCGAGACGCACGCTTTCCGGGGCCGATACGGGGCTGGACAGAGCGCCGGCAAGGCGGTGCCCGGTTATTCCGAGGAACCCGGGGTTGCGGCGGACTCGACGACCGAGACCTATGTCGCGGCCCGGTTCTGCATCGACAACTGGCGCTGGCGGGGCGTGCCGTTCTATCTGCGCACCGGCAAGCGCCTGGCCAGGGACTTCTCCCAGGTGGCGATCTGCTTCCGTCACCCCCCGCAGCTGCTGTTCCACGACGCCGGGGCGCCGCCAATCGATCCCAACTGGGTGCTGCTGTCACTGCAACCGGACGAGTGCATGCAGATCGAATTGCGCGCCAAGGAACCGGGGTTCAACCTCAACACCCGGGTGGTGCGGCTCGATGCCTCCTATCGCCCGGCGGGCGGGATCGCCATGGAGGCTTACCAGACCCTGTTGCTGGACGTGATCCGGGAGGATCGCAGCCTGTTCATTCGCTTCGACGAAGTGGAGTGGGCTTGGCGGGTACTCGATCCCATCCTGCGATCCTGGGCGGCGGACCGGACGGCGCCCGCGGACTATGCCGCGGGCAACTGGGGACCGGCGGACGCCGATCGTCTGTTCGACCGCCCAGATCAGCGCTGGCGCAACGGCATTCAAGACGCGTGAGAGACACTCCGGGCGATGCCGCGCGGTACCGGGTGTTCGGCGATCCCGGGCAGCTCGCGGAGCACGCCGCAGCGCTGATTCTTGCCGCCGCGCGAGAGGCGATTGCTGCGCGCGGCGTCTTTCACTTGGTGCTGGCGGGCGGGGAAACACCGCTGGCGACCTATGTGCGCTTGGCCGGTGTCGGTGCTGGTGCCGACTGGCAGTGCTGGCAGCTTTATTTCGGCGATGAGCGCTGTCTGCCCCGGGGCGATTCCGGGCGCAACGACAGTCAGATTCGGCACCGGTGGCTTGAACAGGTCGCTATACCTGCCGGGAATATCCATGCCATCCCCGCCGAGTTGGGACCGGAGCGGGCCGCCGCCCGCTATGCCGAGACCTTGGCCGGGGTTGCGGCGTTCGATCTCGTGCTTTTGGGGTTGGGTGAAGACGGACATACCGCGAGCCTGTTTCCGGGCCGTCCGTTGGGCCCGGGCACGGTCCTGCCGGTGCGGGATGCGCCCAAGCCGCCGTCCGAGCGGGTCACCCTGAGCGCGTCCCGCCTAGGCCGCACGCGGGCGCTGCTCTTCCTGATCGCGGGTGCCGGCAAGCGCGCGGCGGTGGCGGCCTGGCGCGGCGGCGCCGATCTCCCCGTTGGTCATGTCGCCGGGCCGGATATCTTGGTGACGGTGCTCCTAGACGTTGCCGCCGCACCGCCGGAGTGTGGGCGGAAGGGAGCCCACCAGTCGTGATGGGGGTGGTCGAACCCCGGGGGTCCAGGGCCCTCGACTCTGCTCCCCGGGGTTGACGGGTTACCCGTCGGTCGCGGCCAGCGGAAACTGCACCAGCTCAAGGGTGCCGGATGAATCGATACGGGCGTACCAGCCGGTGGTCTCGGTCCAATCCCCCAGCACTACCCGCTCGACGGTACGTCCGTCCACGGCATAACTGTGCCGCCCCGGACGGTGAGTGTGGCCGTGGATCATGGCGTCGGCGCCGGAGGCGCGAAACTCGGCCAGCACCGCGTCCGCATTCACATCCATGATGTATTCGGGTTTGTTGCGGTTGTGGCGCTGGCTGGCGGCACGCCAATCGCGCGCGATCCGGCGCCGCAGCGCCAGCGGTAGATGGAGCAGAACGAAGCGAGTCGCGGGATGGCGGACGCGGCGACGAAAGCGCTGGTAGGCTTCATCGTCGGTACACAGGGTATCGCCGTGCAGCAGCAGCAGGCGTAGGCCGTCGATTTCGATCAGTTCATGGTCACCGAGCAGTTGTGCGCCGGTCTCGCGCGCAAACCGTTTCCACACCGTGAAATCCCGGTTGCCATGGAGGAAAAACAGGGCGATGCCGCGGGCGCGGACCGCAGCGAGTGCGTCGACCACGGTGCGGGCGAGCGGGGCGTCATCGTCGTCGCCCACCCAGGCCTCGAACAGATCGCCCAGGATATAGAGCGCATCCGCATCGGCGTTGTGCAGGAAATCGAGGAAGGCCCGGGTAACCCCGGGCCGCTCGGGTGTCAGATGCAGATCGGAGACGAACAGTGCCGTCACGGAGCAAGGAAGACGTCCTTTAGCAGCTTGTTGAAAATCTGCTGCGACAGCCATCTGCTTCGTTGCGCGGTGCTCGCTCCCTCGCCTATCTATCGGATATGTCTCGGTCGCTGCGCGCCGTGCGCCTCGCATCTGGCCGCCTCGCGACGTTTTTCA
>JBKHWK010000078.1:0-7721 GCA_046566625.1 Gammaproteobacteria bacterium | reverse complement strand
TCGCGGGCCAGCAGCAGGTCGCCCTCCTGCAGGGCGGCGTCGGCGCGATCCAGGAAATAACCCAGGCGGCCTGCATCCGTCAGTGCGGCGGGGTCGATCTGACTGTAGAGTTGCAGGGCGCCGACGGCATCGCCGGCGGAAAGCGCGGCGGCGGCAGAAGCAAGCAACCGCGCGTTTTGCTGTTGCAGCGCGACCGAAACCGGTGCGCTTATCGGGCTGAGTGCGGGTGCCGCGGTGCCCTGGTCAGTCGAGCTGCAACTGACAATGAGCAGGGCGGTGGTGAGCGCGGTGGCGATGGTGCCAAGCACGCGTTTAATGGACGGGAAAAGAATGGACGAGGAAAGAATGATGGCCGGCACCCTGTACGTTGTCGCGACGCCTATCGGCAATCTGGCGGACATGGTACCGCGCGCCCTCGACAGACTCAAAACCGTGGCGCTGGTTGCGGCCGAGGATACCCGGCATAGCGGACGCCTGCTGCGCCATTTCGGCATCGATACGCGTCTGATCTCCTATCACGATCGCGGTGAAGCGGATCAGGGCGAGGTCGTGCTGGCGGCGCTCGCCGAAGGGCGTGATGTAGCGCTCATCTCCGATGCGGGGACTCCGCTGATCTCCGATCCCGGCTACCGGCTGGTGCGCGCGGCGCGCGCGGCGGGCTTTGCCGTGTCGCCGGTGCCCGGGGCCTGTGCGGCGGTGGCGGCGCTCAGCGCTGCGGGTCTGCCCAGCGACCGCTTCGTATTTGAAGGTTTCCTGCCGGCGCGCGCCGGTGAGCGCCAGCGCCGTCTGGAGGCGCTGGCGCACGAGCCGCGCACCCTGATTTTTTATGAGGCGCCGCACCGCATTCTGGAGACGCTCACGGACATCGCAGCGGTGTTTGGTGCTGACCGCGAGCTGGTGCTCGGGCGCGAAATCAGCAAGGCTTTCGAAACCTTTCTCACGGGTTCCGCGGCGGAGCTCGGCGCCCGGGTCGCGGCGGACGCCAACCAGCGCCGCGGCGAGCTGGTGCTGATGGCCGCCGGCGCCCCGGAGCGTGCGCCCGAGGGTGACGATCTCGACCGGGTGCTGACCGTGCTGCTGGAAGAGCTGCCGCTGAAGCAGGCGGTCGGGCT
The DNA here is from genome assembly GCA_046566625.1 of Gammaproteobacteria bacterium. Classification (GTDB taxonomy): domain Bacteria; phylum Pseudomonadota; class Gammaproteobacteria; order Pseudomonadales; family Porticoccaceae; genus JAGPUQ01. Next base: position 6,609 of record JBKHWK010000078.1, on the reverse strand, counting down.
TGCCGCCCGGATCACCGGCGCGGCAAAGAATCAGCTCTACGAGCGCGCACTCGCGTTACGCGCGTGCTGATTGCCGCGACGACCGGAACCTGTCCTGCCGGGGAAAGTCTGTGTGCAGGATACCGGGGATCAAGAGACAAGGGCGCCGTGCGGCGCCCTTGTCTGGTGGACGGGACTCTCGGGTTCAGTAATGGCGTTCAGTAACCGGGTTCAGTAGCCGCCGATTTTCGAAAACACCTTTTTCGGATTCTCCACCATCATGGTGTTGATGTCCTTGTCGCTCACACCGGCTGCCTGCAACGCCGGCAGCACGTCGCGGGGTACATGTTCGTAACACCAATTGGGCGCGAATGTCTCGATGTATTTCTGGTCGAAAAAGTCCTGGAAACTGCACGAATCGTGCGAGATGACCATCTGTCCCGCGAATCCCTTGGCGCACAGTTGGGCGACCGTCTGTACCCGCTGGTCGGTGGGCAGGTAGGCTTCGAGACCGAAGCGATCCATGCCGATGAAGCTGCCGCGATCGAGAATGCTCTGCAGGTAGTCGAGATCGGTGGAGTCGCCGCAGTGGCCGATCACCACCCGCGTGAGATCGACGCCGAACTCGGCGAACGCGATTTGCTGGTCGCGCGCGGAGGTATTGGAGACTGTGGTGTGGGTGGAAATGGGCACGCCGGTCTCGCGGTGGGCGATTGCCGTCGCCTGCAGCAGCTTTTTGTTGAAGGCGTCGACGCCCGGGTTGTCGGTGGCGCACTTGATGACGCCGGCCTTGATACCGGTATCGAGGATGCCGTCGCGGATGTCGCGGATCATGTAGCTGGCGAGCGACTTGGCGTCCCAGCCGTGCATCTGGGGCTCTTCGGTCCAGTAGAAGCCCGTGGGTGCGATGACGTGGACGCCGGTGGCTTCGGCCACTCGGCGAATGGTGTGGATGTCCCGTCCCAGGTTGACCGGCGTAAGATCCACGATGGATCTTACCCCGCGGTCGGCGGCGCGCTTCAGCGCCGCGATGGCCTTGGGTATCTGCTGTTCGGCGTCGTAGTAATTGGTGTAGTTCTGGCGCATGGACCAGTTGGCGACCACGATGTGCTCGTGCATCAGGCACATGCCCAGATCGTTGACATCGATTGGTCCGAGTGCGGTTTCTACGTGTGGCATGAGGGTTCCCCCGGAGAGTTGCAGTTGTTGTGCGCGCCGGATGGCGCGTGCTGGATTCGTGCGGCGATGGTAGAAGAAGTGATCAGCGGGTGAAACCCCGCCACCTGGGTGTGCCGCTAGGCTAGAATGGCGGGGAAGTCGGCTGGACAGTCGCTGTCTCGCGTGAGCGGGATGGAGGAAAGTCCGGGCTCCATAGGGCAGAGTGCCAGGTAACGCCTGGGGGGCGTGAGCCCACGGAAAGTGCCACAGAAAATATACCGCCAAGCCACCGGGATCTTTCCGGCGGACGGTAAGGGTGAAATGGTGCGGTAAGAGCGCACCGCGCGGCTGGCAACAGGCGTGGCAGGGTAAACCCCACTCGGAGCAAGGCCAAATAGGAACCCCATGACGCGGCCCGTGTCGGGTTCGGGTAGGCCGCTTGAGGCGCACGGCGACGTGCGTCCCAGATGAATGATTGTCCACGACAGAACCCGGCTTACAGGCCGACTTCACCTCTCCGATCACCGCGCCGTCCGGGTCATTCCGGGCGGTGCGCGGGGCCGTCACCACGCGCGGCGACGCCCGCCATGGCGAACTTCACTAATCGCTTTAAGTTTGCTCCCCACCGCTCTGATATATATCGAGTGATTTCCTTTGTCGTTTCCGCTCCGCCGGCTTCGACGCCAGATCGTCGCTTTTCCCCGCATTTTTGAGGTGTTTTGTGGTGATCGCCTGCTTGACTTTGGGTTGGGCGGGCATATAGTGGCTCGAATTGGGAGATTGTGGGAAATAGTGGGTTTCCCGGAGAATAACCCGGCGGAGGCACCGTGTTTCGCGGCAATAACGAAATCAATATGGACGCGAAAGGACGCATGGCGATCCCTGCCCGTTACCGCGACGCGCTCACGACCGGCTGTGACGGCCAGCTCGTGGCCACCATCGATATTGAAGACCGCTGCCTGTTTCTGTATCCCCTGCCCGCCTGGCAGGAAATAGAAGCCCAGATCGCCAAGCTGCCGACGTTCAATCCCGACACCCGTCGCTTGCAGCGGTTGTTGATCGGTCATGCGCGCGAGCTGGAAATAGACAGCAATGGTCGGGTGTTGATTCCGCCGGAGCTGCGGACCTACGCAGGGCTGGATAAAGAGGTCGTGTTGGTGGGCCAGGGTCATCGCTTTGAGTTGTGGAGTGCCGCCAGCTGGGCGACGGGGCGCGAGCAGTGGCTTGCCGAGGCCGCCGGCGGACGGGCGATCCCGGCGGAAATGCAAAGCCTGTCGCTGTAGGAGCGGGCACTTGAACGAGGGCCCTGCGGGCGATCACCAAACAGTATTGCTGGAAGAGGCGGTGACGGCCTTGGTCACGGATCCGGATGGTTTTTACGTCGACGGCACCTTCGGGCGCGGCGGCCACACGCGCGCGCTCCTCGACCGCCTCGGGCCCGAGGGTCGGGTGCTGGCGCTGGACCTCGATCCCCAAGCCTGCCGCGTGGGCAGGGCACTGGCCGCACGGGACAGTCGTTTGGAGATGGTGCAGATGTCGTTTCGCGACCTGTTGCCGCACCTGGCCGCGCGGGCGGCTCCGGTGCCGGTTGCGGGCCTGCTCCTCGATCTCGGTGTGTCATCACCGCAGCTGGACGACCCGGCACGCGGCTTCAGTTTTCTCCGTGACGGCGACCTCGACATGCGCATGAATCCCGATCAGGGACAGAGCGCGGCTGCCTGGTTGGCGGCGGCGAGCGAGACCGAAATCACCCGCGTGCTGCAGGAATACGGGGAGGAGCGTTACGCGCGCCGTATCGCCCGTGCCATCGTTCACGCCCGGGCGCAGAAACCGCTGTTGCGCACCGTACAGCTCGCGCAGGTCATCGCGGAGGCGCACCCGGCATGGCAGCCCGGCCGCCACCCGGCGACCCGGTCGTTTCAAGCGATCCGCATCCATATCAATGGCGAACTGACCGCATTGCGCACCGCGCTGGATCAGGTGCTCGAGGTGCTGGCGGTCGGCGGGCGTTTGGTGGTGATCAGTTTTCACTCCCTTGAAGACCGCATGGTCAAACGCTTCATTCGTGACGAACAGCACCCGCGCGTGCCCCGCGGACTGCCCATCGAGGAGGCCCGTCTGCCGCGCCGCCTGCGCGCGCTGGGCCGTGCGATCAGCCCTTCGGCTGCCGAGGTCGCGGCCAACCCGCGCTCGCGCAGTGCCGTGATGCGGGTAGCGGAGAAGCTGGCATGACGCGCGTGGTGATCGCGCTGTGGATGCTGGTGCTGGTAACCGCGCTGGCGGCGGTGCTGGTCAGTCAGAATTGTCGGCGGATCTATATGCAGTTGGCCCAGCACCAGCGCACCGAGCACCAGTTGCAGGTGGATTGGGGGCGCTATCTGCTGGAGCGCGGCACGTTGGCGTCGCCGGGCCGGATCGAAAGGCTGGGGATCGAGAAGTATCGCCTGCACGCGCCCGCCCTGCAGGACATCGTCATGGTGCCGCCATGACGCGCCGGGTTCCGCAGCAACGCAAAATCGAATACTGGCGTTACCTCAGCCTGATGGTGGCCTTGGGTGTATTGCCGCTGGCGGTGTTGTGGCAGACCGCCGGCCTGCAAATATTCGAGCGCGGCGACAAGGGCGTCCGCTTTCTGCAGACGCAGGGCGACGCCCGTACGCTGCGGGTCCGGCCGGTTCCCGCTTATCGTGGCCTGATTACCGATCGCCATGGCGAGCCGTTGGCAGTGAGCACTGCGGTGGTGACGCTGTGGGCGAATCCGAAGGAGCTCCTGGAGAGCGGCAAGAGCCTGGAGCCCCTGGCGCGGCGGCTCGGCATGCCTTTGGCGAAATTGCGGGAGAGCCTGGATCGCAATGCCAAACGCGAATTCATGTTCCTGGCGCGGCGGCTGACGCCTGCCGAAGCGAATCCGGTTCTCGATCTGAAACTCAAGGGCGTCTACGGGCGCGACGAATACAAGCGCTACTACCCCGCGGGCGAGGTCGCCGCGCAACTGGTCGGGTTCACCAATGTCGACGACAGGGGACAGGAGGGGCTCGAATTAGCCTATGACCAATGGCTTACCGGAGTGCCGGGCGAACGCCGTGTCGTCCAGGACCGGGATACACGGGTTATCAAGGATCTGGAACTCATCCGCAGCGAAAAACCGGGCAACGACCTCGCGCTTTCCATAGACCTGCGCCTGCAATACGTGGCTTATCGTGAGTTGCGCGTCGCGCTGGAGGAACATCGTGCCGCGAGCGGTTCTGTGGTGATGCTGAATGCCCGCACCGGTGAGGTGCTGGCGATGGTGAGCCAGCCCTCCTTCAATCCCAATGCGCGCGGCGCGGGTGAAGTCAGTGCGCAGCGCAATCGGCCGATCACCGACATGATCGAGCCGGGTTCGGTCATGAAGCCGTTCACCCTGGTGGCGGCATTGGAAAGTGGGCGCTTCCGACCCGACACCCCGGTGGACACGGCGCCGGGCTACATCCGCTTCGGCCCCAAGACCTACAGGGATCCCCACAGCTACGGGCTGCTGGATCTTACCGGTGTGTTGGCCAAATCGAGCCAGGTGGGTACTACCAAAGTCGCGATGACCCTGGACCCCGAAAGTATCCGCAACGTATTCGACCGGGTGGGTATTGGCCACAGTCCCGGCACCGGATTTCCGGGCGAAGGCCCGGGCGACCTGCCGAGCCGGCGCAAATGGGCGTCGGTGGAGCATGCGTCCCTGGCGTTCGGCTACGGTATGACGGTGACCCCGTTGCAGTTGGCGGGCGCCTATCTCGTGCTCGCAAACGGGGGTGTACGCCGGCCCGTGACCTTGCTGCGCCAGGAGCCGGGTGCGCCCCTGCCGGCGGGCAAGCGCGTCATCGACGCGAACATCGCTCACGAGATCAGTCTCATGCTGAGGGCCGTGGTCGAGCGCGGCACAGGTGGGCGCGCAGGGATTCCCGTTTACGCCTCGGCGGGCAAGACCGGGACTTCCCACAAAGTCGGAGCCGGTGGCTATGAGGCGCGTCGTTATGTATCGCTGTTTGCCGGCATGGCGCCGGCGGACAATCCCGAGCTGGTGACCGTGGTGGTGGTCGACGATCCTCAGACCGGAGGTTACTTCGGCGGCGTGGTGGCCGCGCCGGTGTTCGCCCGGGTTACCTCGGCGGCGTTGCGCCTGCTGGCCGTACAGCCCCCGCTGCCCGAGGGGCCGCGGTCGGATGTGGCTGCCGATCTGACCGCCAGGGCCGCGCCGCGGACCCGGGCAGGTGCAGGGTGATGGCCGCACCGCGCCACGACGGTGATATCCGGCTGGCCGACCTGCTGGCGGATCCCGCGCTGCCCGGCGCCTTGGCGGGGCTCCGGGTTCGGGGGCTCAGGCTCGACAGCCGCACTGTCGGGCCCGGCGATATCTTTCTAGCCCTGCCCGGGATGCGTCGGGATGGCCGCGATTTCATCGCCGCCGCGGCGGCGGCCGGTGCGGTTGCCGTGCTGGCAGAGGAGCAGGGTCTGGCCGCGTACAACGAGCTGCTGTCGGCACTCCGGATTCCGGTCATCCCGGTGTCCGGGCTGGCGGTGCGGATCAGCGCCATTGCCGGGCGCTTTTACGGCGAGCCCGGCACGGCACTGACCATCACGGGGGTCACCGGCACCAACGGTAAGACCACCTGCGCCCACTTGCTGGCGCAGCTGTTTGCATTGCTGGAAGCGCCGGCCGGCATCATTGGAACCCTGGGCGCGGGGGTGCTGGGGGATACCGATGCGCTGGCCGATACCGGCGTGACGACGCCGGATGCCATCCTCACGCAGCGGCTGTTGGCGGAATTCCGGGACCAGGGTGTACACCGAGTGGCCATGGAAGTCTCGTCCCACAGCCTGGATCAGCAGCGGGTGGCAGGGGTGCCCATGCACACCGCGGTGTTCACCAATCTGAGCCGGGATCATCTCGACTACCACGGCGACATGACGGCCTATCGCGCGGCCAAGGCGCGTCTGTTCCAGCAGCCCGGGTTGGCGAGTGCGGTGATCAACTTGGATGATCCGGCCGGCCCCGAGCTGCTCGGCGCATTGCCGCCCGGAGTGGCCGGGTATGGCTATTCCGCACAGGGCGGTGACGCCGCGATCCGGGCGCTCGACGCGGAATTCAGCGCCGCGGGCGTGCGCGTCCGGGTGGTTACGCCCTGGGGCGAGGGCGCGCTGGTGAGTGCGCTGCCCGGGCGCTTCAACCTTGCCAATCTGCTGGCGGTGATTGGCGCGGCCTGTGTTCAGGGTTTCGAGCTGGCCGCCGTACTGGCTGCCGTTTCGCAACTGCGCGCCGCTCCCGGGCGCATGCAGTCGGTCGGCGGTGCCGCGGGTCCGCAGGTGGTGGTCGATTATGCGCACACACCCGATGCGCTCGAACAGGTGCTGGCGGCGCTGCGCGAAAGCGTCGCGGGCGGGCGACTGTGGTGTGTGTTCGGCTGCGGCGGCGAGCGCGATCGCGGCAAGCGTCCCGAC
>JBKHWK010000077.1:0-7764 GCA_046566625.1 Gammaproteobacteria bacterium | reverse complement strand
TGGAAGAAGCCGCCGATCTCGGCGAGCAGTTGGAGCACGCCCTGCAGCAGTGGCAGGCCGGCGCTGATCCAGTGCAGAGCGCCAGCACCCTCAAGCGCACGCTCCACACGCTCAAGGGCGGTGCCCGCATGGCGGGGTGCCGGACGCTCGGCACCCTGTGTCACGATTTTGAAACCCTCGTATTGCGCGCCGAGGCAAGCGCTGACGCTGGCAGCGAGGGGTTTTTCGCGACCAGTCTCGACCACTACGACAAGATCGAGTCCGAGCTGGAGCATATCCGCGGGCTGGTGCGCGAACCCGAAGCCGTGCCCCGGACTCCCGACACGCCACCGCTCGCGCGATCGCCGGCTCCCATCGGTGGGCAGGTCATTGTGCTGCCGACGCCTCCGGCGCCCACGGCACCCCAGCACCCTGCGCCCCAGCACCCTGCACCGCTCCGCGGGCGCGTCGGCAATGCTCCGCAGGTGCCAGCGCCTTGGCGCGTGGCCGCGGTCGGATCGAAGCAACGCTCCGGCCAGAATCATGGCGGAACCGTCGCTGAGCCTCGGGAGATGGTGAGGATCGCCGCACCGATTCTCGACACCCTGGTCAACCTGGTGGACGAAACCAGCATCAGTCGCAGCCGCATCGAGCAACAACTCCATCAGTTTCACGCGCTGCTCGAAGAGATGGAAACCACCGTCACGCGTTTTCATGATCAGGTGCGGCGCCTGAGCATGGAAACCGAAGCGCACACCCTGCCGCGCAGCGAAGCGCCGGACATCACCGCCGGCGCAGAAGACTTCGATCCGCTGGAGATGGATCGGTATTCGCACTTGCAGCAGCTCGCGCGAGGCCTCGAAGAATCCGCATCCGATTTGCAAGACCTCAAGGACACGCTGCTCGACAAGGCACAGGACACCGAAACCCTGCTGGTCCAGCAGGCCCGGGTCAACCGGGATCTCCACGAAAACCTGACCCTCACCCGCATGGTGCCCTTTGCACGCGTGGTACCGCGGCTGCGGCGCATCGTGCGGCAGACCGCCAGCGAGCTCGACAAACCCATCGAGCTGCAACTGGATAACGTCGAAGGCGAGATGGATCGCGCCGTCCTGGAGCGCATCGTTCCTTCGCTCGAGCACCTGATCCGCAACGCGATAGACCATGGCATCGAATCGCCTGAGCGCCGCCGTCTGGCGGGCAAACCCGAGACCGGCACCGTAGCCATCACCTTCGCGCGCGAGGCGGGCGACATCGTGATTCGTCTCTCCGACGATGGCCGCGGACTGGACCTGGAAGCCATCCGCGCCAAGGCGGCCAGCCTGCGGTTGCTGCCCCCCGGCGACGAGCTGACCGATCAGGACGTCATGCAACTCATTTTCCGGCCGGGATTTTCCACCTCGCAGGCGGTCTCCCAGATATCCGGTCGCGGGCTGGGCATGGACGTGGTGGACAACGAGGTCCGGCAGCTCGGCGGCAGCGTCGCCCTGACATCGCGGCGCAATTACGGAACCGAATTTACGCTGCGCCTGCCATTTACCGCGTCAGTCAATCGCGCGCTGCTGATGAAGGCGGACGGCGAGTTGTACGGCGTACTGCTCAACAGTGTCGCCGGCGTAGTCAAGCTGAACAATGTCGAACTGGCGTCGCTCCACGCGGACCCGGAGCAGCGTCTGCACTTCGAGGGCGAGTTCTACAAGGTATGTCCCCTGACAAGCCTGCTCGACGGTGTCCCTGCCACGCTGCCCGCGGCGGCTGGCAAGCTGTCGGTGCTGCTGGTCAAGGGCAAGTCCGACAATGTCGCCGTCCAGGTCGATGCGCTCGAGCCCAGCCAGGAGATAGTGGTGAAATCCCTGGGGCCACAATTTGCCAAGGTACGCGGGCTGGCGGGCGCCACCCTGCTCGGCGACGGCCGAGTGGTCCCTATTGTCGACCTGGTAGCCCTGATCGCGGACCGTGGCAGTTGGTCGCGCGCTTTGCCGCAACCTGCGCTGTCGGGGCCCGGGTCGCTGGCAAGCGCCGGGGCGTCGGCGCGCGCCGCCACCATCGTCGTCGTCGACGACTCGGTCACCGTGCGCAAGGCCACCAGCCGGCTCCTGGAACGCAACGGCTATCGCGTGCTCACCGCCCGCGATGGCCTGGAGGCCATGCAATTACTGCAGGAAGTCAAACCCGATCTGATGTTGCTCGACATCGAGATGCCCCGCATGGATGGCTTCGAAGTTGCCCGCCAGGTGCGTGCGTCCGAACTACTGCGCGGTCTTCCCATCGCGATGATCACCTCGCGCAGCGGCGACAAGCACCGTGAAAAGGCGCTGACGCTGGGCGTGAACCGCTACCTCGGCAAGCCCTATCAGGAGGAAGTGCTGTTGTCGGTGGTCGAGGAATTACTGGCCAACCCCCCAGGCGTTCGGTGAAGGTCGGCGTGGTCGCGCACAATGGAGCCGCGCGCGCCGTGCTGCGCCGTGCACTGGAGGAATTGGGACACGTCGTACTGCTCGATGCCGCGCCAGAGCCAACTGGCGCGCTCGCGGGTGGCAACCGTTTCGACCTGCTGATATGGGTGGGGGCCCGCGTCGGCGTCGATCGTCACCTGAGCCGCGACTGTTTCGAGCTCGAACTGCCGCCGGCCTTCATGGCAGCGGCGGATGCCGATTACACGGCCTGGAAACAGAGTTTACGGCAGCGCATAGAGCATGCTCCCCGGGTTGTCGGGGACTCGGGACGACCGGCGGCCCGCGCCGAGCGGGTATGGCTGCTGGCCGCCTCCACGGGAGGGCCGGATGCGGTGGAGCGGTTCCTTGCCGCCACGATCCCGGCGCCCGGCGTTGCGCTGCTCTATGTGCAGCACCTGACCGCCTCACATTTTCCCCAATTGGTGCGACGGCTCGCGACCCGTGCCGGCCGCTGGCATGTCCAGGTCGCAAACACGGGCAACTATTTCCTCGAAGGTACCCTCTCCGTGGTCTCTCCCGACAACAAACTGCGCATCCATCGCGACCGGGGCGCGCGCGTCCTTTCCTCCCCCTGGCCCGGACCCTATAGACCCAGCGCGGACCAGGTCGCCGAAAGCCTTGCGCTCTCCTATCGCGAGTCGGCCGGCATGGTGGTGTTCAGCGGCATGGGGGACGATGGCGCCCTGGGCAGCGAGCATATTCGCGAACACGGTGGGGAAATCTGGGTACAACGTCCGGATCGATGCATCGCATCCGCCATGCCGGAGGCGGTGCTGGCCCGGGGCGCAGTCGACTACAGTGGCGATGTGGCGGCATTGGCGCGCCGCTTCAACTACCGTTATGGCACGCCGGCCCCCGGGCCGCAGGCGGAGGTTACTTGAGCGAAACCGGTGAAGGCTCTCACAACGCGGCGGAGGTCGACAGTCTGCTGCTCACGCTGGCGAATGATCGACTGCAACTGCTGTTGCCCCAGGCTGCGGTCGCGGAGATTCTCGAAGAGACGCCGCTGCCCACGCCGACCGCTGCGGATCAACCCTGGCTGCACGGCTGGTTGCGATGGCGCGGCTGCGAAATCCCTTTGCTCGCCTACGAAGGCATTGCCGGCGGCAGTGCAACGGCGTTCCACGCCGGCCAACGGGTTGCGATCATCAACGCAGTCGGCGCGGCGGCCAGCCAGGGCTTTTATGGACTCGCGATTTGGGAGTTGCCCCGGCCATTGCGCTTGAGCGCGGACAGCGACCTGCGCGCGCTGGACGTGGCGGCCCCGCGCGGCGCGGCGTTCGTCGTCGAGGTGCGCGGCGAACCTGCGCTCATCCCCGATTTCGATCTGCTCGAACAGCTGGTGGTCAGTGCGAGCCTGAATCGCAACTGAAGCCTGCCTCCGTGCGGAGGCAGGCGCACACTGCTGTGCTAGACTCGCGGCCATCCCATTGCGCCCAAAGCCCGCTCCCCGTGGTGCCGGGTCTTGCCGCAACAACCCTGTAAATCAACGCGCTGGAGACAATCATGCTCGGTCAGATGATGGACGAACCACTCACCATCACTTCAATCATGCAGTTTGCCGACCGGGTATTCCGGGATACCGAGATCGTCTCGGTCACCGCCGACAACCCGCTCCACCGCTACACCTTTGGCGAAGCTTTTGCCCGTGCGCGCCAGCTCGCCAACGTGCTCGACGGACTCGGGCTCGCGCCTGGCGACCGCATTGCCACCTTGGCCTGGAACGACTATCGGCATTTCGAGCTGTATTACGGCATCAGCTGCGCCGGCTACGTCTGCCACACCATCAATCCGCGCCTGTTTCCCGAGCAAGTCGCCTACATCGCCAATCACGCCGAGGATCAGTGGATCTTCACCGATGTGGCCTTCGTCCCGCTGCTGGAGAAGCTTCAGGACCAACTGCAAACCGTCAAGGGCTTCGTGGTGCTGACCAGTCAGGCCACCATGCCCGCGACGACGCTCAAAAATGTGCATTGCTACGAGGCGCTGATCTCCGCTCAGCCCGATCGCTACGACTGGCCCCTGCTCGACGAAAACAGCGCGAGCGCGCTGTGTTACACGTCAGGCACTACGGGTAACCCCAAGGGCGTGCTCTATTCCCATCGCAGCACCGTATTGCACTGCCTCGCCACCAGCATGCGCGACGTGATCGGCCTGGCGGCCGGGGATACGGTAATGCCGGTGGTGCCGATGTTTCACGTCAACGCCTGGGGTGTCGTCTATTCCGCCGCCGCCGCCGGCGCCCGACTGGTTTTCCCCGGCCCCAAAATGGGCGACGGGGAAACCCTGGCTCGACTGATCAACGACGAAGGCGTGGAGCTGGCGCTGGGAGTGCCCACCGTGTGGCTCGCCCTGGTGAATCACCTGCGCGAAAGCGGTGGCACGGTGCCTTCGCTGAAGCGGGTGGTCATCGGCGGCGCGGCCTGCCCGGAAGCCCTGCTGCGCGGCCTGGACCAGTTCGGCGTCTACGCCCATATCGGCTGGGGCATGACCGAGATGAGCCCGCTCGGCACCCTGAACACCCTGATGCCCTGGATGGAAGAGCTTCCGGATGCGGAAAAAACCGCCTACCGCCTCAAGGCCGGCCGGCTCATTTACGGTGTCCAGATGCGCATTGTCGATGACAGCGCCGTCGAGCTGCCCTGGGATGGCCAGGCATCGGGAAGGCTCCAGGTTCGCGGCCCCTGGATCTGCAAGAGTTACTATCGGCTCGACAATTCGGATGCACACCTGCCCGATGGCTGGTTCGACACCGGCGATGTCGCCAGCATCGACCCGCACGGCTATATGCGGATCACCGACCGCACCAAGGACGTGATCAAGTCGGGTGGCGAATGGATCAGCTCCATCGAGGTCGAAAACGCGGCCATGGGGCATCCCGATGTGCTGGAGGCGGCGGTGATCGGCGTACCCCATCCCAAGTGGACCGAGCGCCCACTGCTGGTAGTGGTGAAACGCCCCGGCACCGAACCCGCGAAAGAAGGCATCCTCGCATTTCTCAAGGGCAAGATCGCCACCTGGTGGATTCCCGAAGACTGCGTGTTCGTCGAGTTCATCCCCCACACCGCGACCGGGAAGGTGAGCAAAAAGGACCTGCGCGATCAGTTTCGCGACTACAGCTACTGAATTGCTGAGTTACTGAATCCCTGAGTTACTGAGCCGCCATGAATCCGGCGCCACGCGGCTGCCGCTCAGACCAATAACAAGGAGCTGCTGTGATGACCCCACTGCTCAACGACCGCGATATCGCCTTCCAGCTTTACGAAGCGCTGGATACCGAGGCACTGCTCGAGCGCCCCGAGTACGGCGATCATTCCCGCGCAGTATTCGACGCCACACTCGCCACCGCAAAAACCGTCGCGGAAAAATATTTCGCCAATCACAATGCCAAGGGCGATGCCAACGAGCCCAGCTTCGACGGCGAGCGGGTGCACCTGATTCCGGAGACCAGAGCCGCCTGGGACGCCTTCGTCGCAGCCGGTTTTCTCGCCGCGCACGAGCGCGCGGAGGAAGGCGGCGCGCAGTTGCCGGAAGTCATCTTCCGGATGGTCATGGCCTACGTGAATGCCGCCAACGTCAGCACCGCAGCCTATCCCTTCATCACCATCGGCGTGATCAACCTGATTCGAGCGTTTGGTTCCGCAGCACAGAAAGCGCGCTATCTGCCGCTGCTGATGTCCGGCCGCGCCAACGGCACCATGGCGCTCACCGAACCTGCGCAGGGATCGGCGCTGGGCGACATCAAGGTGACGGCGGAGCCCACCGGCGACGGCAGCTATCGCCTGTTCGGCCAGAAAATGTTCATCAGCTGCGCCGACCACGACATCACCGGCAACGTGATCCACATGGTACTGGCGAAAATCCGCGGCGCTCCGGTAGGCGTGAAAGGCATCTCGCTGTTCATCGTCCCCAAACACCTCCCGAATCCCGACGGCAGTCCGGGTGCGCGCAACGACGTGGCCCTGGCCGGTCTCAATCACAAGATGGGCTATCGCAACGCGACCAATACGGTGCTCAATTTCGGCGAGCGCGACGGCGCCATCGGCTACCTGGTGGGCGAACCCCACAAGGGCCTGGGATACATGTTCCAGATGATGAACGAAGCGCGCATCGGCATCGGCCTGGGCGCCGCGGCCATCGCCTATCAGGGCTACAACCTGTCCCTGGAGTACGCGCGCCAACGTCCCCAGGGACGGCTCGCGTCCTGCTCCGATCCCGCATCACCGCAGGTCATGCTGGTGGCGCACGCCGACGTGCGGCGCCTGCTGCTGGCGCAGAAAGCCTACGCCGAGGGCAGTCTGTTCATGTGCCTGTTCGCCAGTGCCCTGTTCGAGGACCAGCACACGGCGCCGGATGCAGCGCAACGCGAGCGCGCCGCGCTGCTGCTCGATCTGATCACTCCCATCGTCAAGTCCTGGCCGTCGAAATACGGCTGCGTGGCCAACAACCACGCGATCCAGGTCCTCGGCGGCGCGGGCTACATGCGCGAATACGGCGCCGAACAGCTTTATCGCGACCAGCGCCTGAATCCCATCCACGAGGGTGCCGAGGCGATTCACGGCCTCGACCTGCTGGGCCGCAAGCTGCGGCTGAAGGAGGGCGCGGGGCACCGCATCCTGCTCGCGGCGGCACGCGAAGATATTGTCCGCGCGCAGCACTGGGGAGAAACCGCTCGCCTCGCCCAGCAACTCGAACGCGGTCTGCAAACCCTGGATGCCACCACCACCATGCTGCTCCGCCAGCTCGACGCCGACATCGACCGGGGCCTGGCCAATGCCACCCTGTATCTCGATCTCTACGGACGGGTGCTGGCGGCCTGGCTCTGGCTCAAGCAGGCACTGGCGGCAGCGGCCGGACTGGACGCCGACTGCCACACCGACGACCAGAATTTTTATCGCGGCAAACTGCACACGGCCCGCTACTACTTCGATTGGGAACTGACCCAGATCGACTACCAGGCGGCGCTGCTGCAACGCGCCAACCCGGTGCCCTTCGAGATGCACGATGCATGGTTCTGAGGAGTCCCCAGGAAAACGCGGGAATCGGGCTATCCCGGCTTTACCTGCCGCAGCTGCGGGCCTGTGGATACCACCCGGAACTGCTCGAGAAACGTTCGTTCAAATTCATCCCGGGGCAGTGGCTGGCTGATCAGGTAGCCCTGGATCATCTCGCAGCCGAGCGACTGAATCACCGCCCGCTGGTGATGGGTCTCCACGCCTTCGGCAACCGTGTGCAAACCGAGGCTGCGCGCCAGCGCGACAATGCCGGCAATCACCGGGATGTCGCGCCGGTTTTCCGGATCGTCCAGATCCTTGACGAAAGCCCGGTC
>JBKHWK010000076.1:0-7776 GCA_046566625.1 Gammaproteobacteria bacterium | reverse complement strand
GGCGCTCTCCAATACCTGGAGAATTCGGCTGTAATACTGCTTGCCCGCCGCTTTTTCGAACAACCCTGCCGGCAGCAGTTCATCGGGGACAGGCTGTAAGGATCTCGGCTCAATGGCTAGCGCCAACTCCGGATAGCGCGAGGTCAGCAGCTGCCACGTCGAACCAGGCCAGATTTCGCGGCCGGCGGCATCATTGAGACGAGTACCCAGAATACCGGGGATCAGGATTACCGGCGGCCGATGGTGATCCTCTCTGGCGCCGCGATACAGTCGTTCGAGGTCGGGAGCAGGCTTGTAGTAACTGCAAGCAAACAGGGAAAACGCCAGCAGCCCGGCAATCAGGATCCTCGCTGCCCAGTAGAAGATCTTTGTATCCATCGATGAATGGCGTTTCACAGCACCCCTTGTGCGATGCAGATAGTGCATGTCCAAACGGTCGGGAGGCGGCTAACCCGCCTTTCCGCTGAGATAGGCGACGGTCAAGGGATCGTTAGGCGCATCGAAAAGTGATCGGCTATGACCGAACTCTATCAGCTTGCCTACACGCTCTTTCATCCAGAAGAAAGCAGCATAGTTCGCAACCCGACGCGCCTGGGCAAGGTTGTGCGTAACGATAACCACGGTGTAGCGGCCCCGCAGGCGCTGGATCAGCTCCTCGACCACGCTTGACGAGATGGGATCCAATGCGCTGCAGGGCTCGTCCATGAGCAGAACCGTCGGTTCAAGCGCCAGAGCCCGGGCTATGCACAGGCGCTGTTGCTGCCCACCGGACAACGCCAGCGCGGGGCTGTTCAAGCGGTCTCGTACTTCGTTCCACAGTCCGACGTCGCGCAGTGCCGTTTCCATCTTGTGGTCCAGGAGCTCGCGCTGTCGTACCCCATGCTCGCGCAGGGGAAGTTCAAGGTTGCGGCGGATGGAAAGCGGAAATGGATTCGGCTTCTGGAAGATCATGCCGATGCGACGCCGCAGGCCCAGCAGGTCAGTACGGGGATCCAGCAGGTCGCCGCCTTCAAAGCGGATGACTCCACTGACCTGCGCCGTGGGAATCAAGTCCGTAAGCCGGTTAAGAGCGGTGAGGAAACTGGTCTTGCCGCAACCGGAAGGTCCGATCAGCGCGGTGACGCAACCCTTGTAGATATCGAGCGTCACGTCGTCCAGTACGGTGGTAGCGCCGTACGCTATCGAAAGCCCGGCGACGCCGATATGGGTTATCGGATCGCAACAGGGTGGCCCGGATGCGACGCTGCCAAGGGTATAGGTGGGATAGTGGCTGTTTTGTGGGATGGTCATGATACGGTGATTTTCCTTGTCGCCCAGCGATCGGAAAGTACAAGCGCGCCGCCATTGAGCACAACGATGAGCGACACCAACACCAGCGCCGAGGCATGGGCCGCCACATCGCCGCCAGCAACGTTCATCGACAGATCGTAAATATGCACAGAGAGCGAGCGCCCCGAGTCGTACAGCGAGTTTGGCATGCGATCCACATAGCCGCTGGTGAAAAGCAGCGCCGCGGTCTCGGCAATTGCGCGGCCCATGCCGAGTATCAGTCCGGCGGTGATCGCGGGCGCGGCAGCGGGCAGCAGTATGTGCCACAAGGCGGCAGCGCGCGTCATGCCCAGCGCGGCTGCGTCACGTCGCCACTCCTCCGTCACCGCCGACAGGCCCGCTTCGCTGGTGCGAATGAGGATCGGCAGGACCATGCAGGCAAGGGTCAGGCCGCCCGAGAGAATCGAGAAGCCGAGACCCAGGAAGATGCAGAAAAACGCGTTGCCGAACAAGCCGAAGACGATTGACGGCACACCGGCCAACACGTCGAGACTGAGGCGAATCGCGCGCCTCGCCGCGTGCTTGCCACGCGCGTATTCGGCCAGCCACAGCGCGGCACCCAGCCCGGACGGAACGGCTACCACCATGGCGACGGCGAGAATCAGCAGGGTGGAAATGACGATCGATGAAATGCCGCCAGCGCGCCCCGCGTCAGCAGGCGCGGTCAACAGAAAGCGCCACGACAGATGCGGTGCGCCTTGCCGCACAAGGTCCCCCAGCAGGAAACAAAATACGCCCGCCACCAGTAGCGCCGCAGCCCAGATCGCAGCGGTGAATATGCGTTCAGACATCACGCTGCCGGTCGCCCGCCCGTGCCGCCAGCCAGGCCAGCAGTAACACCATCACTGTCAGTAACAGACCGGAAGCAAACAGGCCCGCGCGATGCGCGCCGGTCGCGTAAGCCATCTCAAGGGCGATGTTAGCGGTAAGAACACGCACCGGTTCGAACAGGTCAGTGGGATTACGGACCACATTGCCCGCCACCATCAGCACCGCGATGGTCTCGCCAAGCGCCCGCAACGCGGCGAGCAACATACCGGCAAGCATGCCATCGCGCGCCGCAGGCACGGCCACGCCGAGGATGATGCCCCTGCGTGCCATGCCGAGCGCGGCAGCGCCCTGCAGCAGGGAGCGGGGCACGGCGCCCAGCGCCGTGGCGCTTGTGAGCGTGACCGTCGGCAGCACCATCAACGCCAGAATCAGGATTGCGGCGACCAGGCTGGCGCCGGGCGGCGCCCAGCGAGCAATCAGCGGCACCAGCACGGTCAGCCCCCACAGTCCGTAGACGACCGAGGGGATGCCGGCCAGCAACGCAAGTACGGACCGGTATAGTTTGGCCACCGCCGGCGGCGCGTAGAAGCACTGGAAGATTGCTCCCGCGACGCCCAGCGGCGCGGCCAGCAACAGCGCGCCGACCACGGTGGCAAGCGTCGCCCAGACCATTGACAACAGTCCGAACCGGCCTTCGAGCGGATACCAGACCCCATCGGCAAGGAAAGCTCTCCAGCCACCCGCGTTCAATACCGGCCAGGATTCGCTAACGAGAAAACCCAAGACGAGCAGCAACAGCAGTGCGGCGCCCGTTGCGAACAGGGCGGAGAGCAGTGCCAGGCGGCGGTCAGTGCGCAGGCCGGACAAAGAACTGGGACTCGACAAGATCGCCCACTGCGGCGGAGCGCGCGAAGTCGATAAAGCGTCCAGCGCGCGGGGACGGTGCGCCGCGGGTCACCAGATTGAGCGGACGCGACAACGGGAAGCGCCCGGAGCGCACGTTTTCGACGGTGGCGGCGACCCCCGCCATGGGCAACAGCTTGATCGGTGTGCCGCGCTTTTCCTCGAATTCCGCGCTGCCGATGGAAACATAGCCGATGGCGCCCGGATTCCCGGCGACCATCTTGATGCCTTGCTGGTTTTCGCCGATCACGACGTGTGCCTTGATCTTGCTATTCTTCAAATGGAAGTAGTGCAGAAACAACTCCAGGGTCGAACGGCCTTCGGCCTTGTTGACCACGGTGATGCGCACGTCCAGCCCTCCTGCTTGTTTCCAGTTCGTTATCCTGCCGGTATAAATCGCCTTGATCTGATCATCGGACAAGAACTTCACCGGGTTGTCGGCGTGCAGGATCATGCCCACGCCATCCGCGGCAATGGCGTGGGCCATCAGATCGCATTCTTCTGGCTTGAGCGCACGCGACACCAGGCCGATGTCCGCGAGTCCCGATCGCGCATCGGCGATGCCGCGTGACGATCCACCCGATTGGACGTCGACCTCGACGCCGGGATAGCGCTGCTCGAAACGCTTGCCGATTTCCAGCGCCAGAGGCGCGATGGTGCTGGAACCGATCACTACCAGCCGTTCGGTCGCATGCGTCATGCCGGCGAATGCCATCAGGCCGAACAGGGCCGGCAGGAACATACGCCATGAATTCGTCATCACTATCTTCACTGCGATGGTCATCCCGCGAAAGGTAGAACAGGGCTCAGCAGCAGGCGCCGGCGTGACAAGCCCGGTGCCGCTCCGCGACCGTCAGCTGTTCCTCAGTGATTTCAACATCGACGACACTGCCGAGCTGTCCCCCGTCATATTCCTTGACAATGTCGTGCATGGTTCGGGGTCCTGACACGAATGAGTTTGCGGAACCTCGGCCGCTGCTCGGATTTTCCCGGCGCCGCATCAAGGAGCGTCCATCTCCTGTGCCGCGAATATCTCCGTGTCGGGGTGGAATGCGTACCAGGCAAACCAGTAGGCCACCAGACTCGGGATTTCGTTCCCCGTCGTATCGGTTACCACCGTGGCCCCACTGGCGGCGTCGTGGTGAAGGGTTATCCTGCGTCCGGCGAGCGTGTCATTGACGGCGGTCTTCGCTTTCCGCAGTGCTTCCAGCGGATACGCCTTGTAGCGATTGTCGATCGCGACACCGACCACGACATCCTTCACGCCAAGACGATCAGATACGGCGCTTATCGGGAAATGCAGCTTCGGCACCCGCTCGTAATCGCCGTAGGGATCCGTCGCGTAGTCCCGCGTCACACCCGTGTCGAAGGACAGCACCAGCGTATCGGGATGGCGCGCGCGCCACCATCCCCAGGTCGCATGGGTCATGGGCAACGGTTCCAGCCGCTCGCCCTTCATGGGGCCGGTGACGGCCTGGTGTCGCATCTGTGACCACAGCGACTGCGTTTCGCGGTCGTACAGGAGGACGTTGTTGTCGTAAAGCAGCCCCGACACGCCGAACGTTGCCTGCTGTCCCTTCGCGCGCGCCAGGAAGGCCACGCCGCTCCGGCACAGCGGACAGTAAGTCACGGCAACACCATCGGCGCCGAAGCGGTCATTGACAACTTCGTGCCAGTTGAGGATCCGGACCGGATAAGCCTTCGCCACGCCATTGCGGACCACACCGAGCACGCGATCATCCGCGTCGAGGTTCGTATGCCCGGCAGCGACGAAGCGCGGATTGTCGATTGCCGGAATGCCGTCCTTCGGCGGCCCGCCCTGATGGATAGCCTGCACGGGAACCAGAGCTCCGCCAAGATCGAAGCCGTTGAGCCTATCGGCGGCCGCGGATGCGGCGATGCTGCCTGTGGTGGCCAGAAAACCCAGGACCCACCGCAACCAGGGATGAGGCGTGTTCGCGTTTTTCTTCGTGACGCAGGATGTCCTCGGCCCCGCACCTGGTCTGGCAAGCTGGTTACCGAACGACCTGTTGCTGAAAGATCGGTTGATTGATCCGGCCGCGAGCGTGTGATCTGGCCGACTCAGGATTTTGAAACTCTGCTGACCAAAAAAACTGTCGTCCGCCATGAGGCCCCCTTCGCGGTGTCGTCGCTGTTTCTGTTTTGGTGCATCGCGTCTGTGACCTAATGTCGGAACCTGACCCGGTTTCTTACAGCGGGCACAACCATCGTGTGCAAATAGGGCTCTGATCGGGCCGGCGCGTAAGAGATCTGTGTGCCATAACGACTATTTCAACGATTGCATATCCACGGTGGCACGCCGAACCGTTGCGGGCAGCATGAAGCACTTCATAACACCATTGAGATTTCCCCATGAAAACCGTGGCCGCGAAATTGCCGGGTGTGCGACCTCGCTGGGGGATATACGGATTGCTCACGCTTTGCATCCTCATGGGGCTGAGCCTGTCCGCGATAATCGCCCGCAGCGGACAGGACGTTCATGCCCCGACAGCGCCCCTGCTTGAAGAAAACCCAGCTTCGACAGAGCGAATCTCGTGCGGTGAACGAGCGGTAGCGAAACATTCTCCTCTTGTCATCCAGCATTTTTTCTACCCGGTTCCGCGCGAATGCTTTCAGGAACAATGGCCCGGGCTACAGCGGAAAATAGTTGCGAACGTCTCCCGGCTGGAACGCACATCCGCCGGCGCGCCAGCGCCTGCTAGGACCCGGGCTGTATACGACAACCTCGCGAGGCTTGACCCGAAACTGGACGCACTCATCAGCGCAAAGGACATCGATTGGGCCGGGGCCATGCGGTTCGGGCGCTGCTGGTCATTGTGACTCTTGCCCGCCACAGAAATGCATGGCTCCCTGCAGGAACTCAGGCAGCACATCAAATCGTTTATCCCCAACGCTGACCTCAAGGCGGGCGACGATCTGTCACCGACTGTCTGTCACCGGTACTGTCTTTCACTGGTAACGTGCGACCAGCTCCGCCGCCGGCACGCCGCGCCAGTAGGCCCAACGCAAGCGCCACATCAGGACGACCGTGCGCCACAGACCGCGCTGCTCCCAGCGGCGACCGGAGGTGATCACCGGTGTGTGGATACAGGCCGGACGCGACAACCTGAGGAGGCGCCGCGACAACTCGATATCCTCCATCAGCGGCTGATCGGGAAATCCGCCCACTGCGGTGAAAGCCGCGCGGGTGACGAAGATCGCCTGGTCTCCGGTCGCGATGCCGGTCAGCCGCGAACGCAGGTTCATCATGCGCGCGATGACCCGAAGCATCCGGGGACGCCCGTCGATGCGCACATCGAAGCGGCCCCACCGGTGGCGGCCACTGGCCAGCGCGTTTTCGATCAATCTTGCGGCGCCCGCGGGAAGCCGGGTGTCGGCGTGCAGGAAAAGCAGCACGAGCGCGCGGGAGCTGGCGGCGCCCGCATTCATTTGGCGCGCTCTGCCACGGGGTCCGATGAGCGGCGGGACGCCGGCCGCGCTGGCGATGGCGACACTCGCGTCGCTGCTGCCGCCATCGACCAGTATGAGTTCACAGCCCGCGTCGCGCTCCGCCCGCAGCGCCGCCAAGGCGGCGGGCAGTCCGGCCGCTTCATCGAGCACGGGCACGATGATCGAAATGCGAGGCACTGCCGGAGTCATCCGACCAGCGCCCAACCGACAACCCAATCAACAACCCAATCAACAACCCAACCACTGCCGGCCACCGTCTCAACCGCCGGGTTTCAGGTCAGTGTCCGGCGGCGCTGGCGTAGTGTCGGAATTCGCTTCGTTACCATCGCCGTTTTCTCCCGGCACATACACCCGCATCGCGGCGCCCAGAAAATACAGTTGCTTACCGAAGTTTCGGCATGCCGAGCACATCAACAGATGCACCCTCAGCGCAACGCGCTCGACCGCGGTCAGCCCTCGTTCCTGGGCTTCCGACATCAGACGGGTACTTTCGCGGCAGCTCGGCATCAGCGCACACCCTCGACAAACCAATGAGTTTCCAGACACGCGCGCAACCGTAGTCGCGCCCGGTGCAGCATTACATTGAGATTGGTCCGGGAAAGCGCGAGTGCGTTACAGATTTCATCCGCGTCGAGCCCCACGAACTCCCGCATCATGAATACCCGCGCCTGGCGCTCCGGCAACCCTTCGAGACAGGCCTCGAACACACGCCAGAACTGGGTTTCGCGCAGGCTGCCCTCGGGCTCGTGCCAACCCGTGGGCTGTGCATCCAGATGCCAATGGCCGCGGGTATCGAACAGCGCGGCAAAGGTTTCACCTTCATCCTCATCGCCGCCCAGGCTGCTGGCGGTGACGGTGCGTGAGCGCTGGCGCAGCGCATCGGCAATTTTGTACTTGAGAATACCGAATACCCAGGTTTTCAGCGCCGAGCGCCCGCCAAAGGAGCGCTGGTTCTTGAGCGCGCCGGCCAGGGCTTCCTGCACCGCATCTTCGGCAAGATCCGGATCCTTGAGCTGCAGGGTGGCGAACTTGATCATCTGGCGCCGCAGCGGCACCAGAAATTCGGGATCGGTCAACTGCACGTCCTCGCCGGCAGGCTGCACAGCGTTTTCGGCCATCCGCTCGCTCATACCGATTCACTCCTGTGTTGCAACGTTGAAGACCCCATTACCGAACGCCGAACACTGAATGCCAAACGCCGAAGGGACCTCTCAGAGCGCACCGCCGCAACTGCTGCCCTGCCCGGCGGTGCAACCGTAACAATGGTCGGCAACGCGGATGGGTACGCCTTCGGTGTCGGCC
>JBKHWK010000075.1:0-7854 GCA_046566625.1 Gammaproteobacteria bacterium | reverse complement strand
ATTCGAAAATCTGCGGGTGGTCCTGCTCAGCCGCGACGACCTGGCGCGGCGGATCAGGGACGGAGTGGAGGTGGCGTCGACCACGCTGGCCGCTCTCAGTCTGTTGTCATTGCTGGCTGAGCCGGACGCTCATCCGGCATCCGCGGCGGACTGATCCCGCCGCCTCATTTGCCGGCCAGTCGCCGGCGTTTTCGCAACCCTGCGCTCAAAGAGGTCGACATGGAAATAGGTGCGTTTTATCTGCCGGTGATCGGCAATATCGAAGAAATCGAGAAAGGCATGGCCGGCAAACGAACCGACCTGTACCAGCAAATGCTCAAGGAACTCACCGAGCAGGCCCAGTACATGGATGCGCACGGCTACTACGGCATGGGCACCACCGAGCACCATTTCCACATCGAGGGAGAGGAGGTTTCCACCAACCCGGTGCTGCTCGATCTCTATATCGGAATGCAGACCAAGCATCTGAAAGTCGGCCAGTTGGGTAACGTCCTGCCGGCCCACAACCCGGTGCGCCTGGCGGAAGACATCGCCATGGTGGACCAGATGACCGGCGGCCGCGCTTTTGCCGGCTTCGCGCGCGGTTACCAGCCGCGTTGGGTGGCCACGCTGGGGCAGCAGATCGATGGTATGGGAAAGGAGCCCGAGCTCGGCGCCCAGGCCTACGACAATCTCAAACGCGAACTTTATGAAGATCATTTCGAGATCATCATGAAGGCCTGGGGCAAGGACACTTTCTCCCACAAGAGCAAGTTCTGGGAGATCCCCCCGGCCAACACCTATTGGGCCACCCACGATGTCACCCGCAAATACGGCCAGGGGGTCGACGACAAGGGCTACCTGACCGAAATCGGGATTGTCCCGCCTACCTACAACAAGCGCATGCCCGACCTGTTCCAGCCCTTCAGCGTGTCGGAGCGCTCGATTGTCTGGGCACAGCAAAACAAGGTCACGCCCATCACCATCATTACCGACGTGCCTACCGCGCAGGAGCATATTCGCGCGGCACAGAAGGCGGCGGCGGACAGCGGTACCGCCTATCGGATGGGGATGACCCGGGAAATCGTGGTTGCCGACACCGATGAAGAGGCGCGAGAAATCGCCAGCCGGGCGGGCGCCTATGTATGGTGCAACTTCTTCCAGCCCTTCGGTTTCAACGCCGCGATCATGAAGAAGGGCGAAGACCCCTTTACGATCAAAAATGACTTTGAAACCATCGAAGAACGAGGTCTGGTGATTTGCGGCAGTCCGGACACCGTCAAGCGCAAGCTCGAAAAACTATTCAAGGATCTGCCTTGCGACTATTTCTGGCTGTTCACCTACAACGGCCTGATTCCGCAGAACAAGATGATGCGTCATTTCGAACTGCTGACCGAGAAAGTGCTTCCGCACTTTACCGATAAGGTCAAGTAAGTTCCGGCCCGGTCGGGGCGCGGTTGCGCGCCCCGACCGGGCAAACGCCGAATTGGGTTACAATCCGGGTCCGCTGCTTTCCGGGTCCGGACGGCGGCTCGCAACTCCGTTTTATCGCGACAATCCGACACTGGGGTCAGCCAATGCCGATGCGCAACCGGTCCGTGTACAGCGCGGACCACGAACTGTTTCGCGATACCGCGCGCCGTTTCTACCGCGAAGAGCTCGAACCCCGTATCGAGCAATGGGAGAACGAAGGCATCATTCCGCGCGAATTCTGGCGCAAGGCCGGTGCCAAAGGTTTGCTTTGCTGCGGCATTCCCGAAGCCTACGGCGGCCCGGGCGGCGATTTTTCCTACAACATGATTTCGTCGGAAGAGATCGGCTACGCCATCGGTGGTGGCAGTTGCGGTTTCGCCCTGCAATCCGATATCACCGCCTACTACCTGCTCAATCATGCCAGCGAAGTGCTCAAGCAGCGCTGGTTGCCGGGCATGGTGAGCGGCGAGATCGTCTCCGCCATCGCGATGACCGAGCCCGGCGCGGGCAGTGACCTCCAGGCCACTCGCGCCACCGCCGTGCGCGATGGCGACCACTATGTCATCAACGGTCAGAAGACTTTCATCACCAATGGCCAGCACTGCGATTTCGTGATCGTGGTCTGCAAGACCGATCCGACCAAGGGCTCCAAGGGCATGAGCCTGATCCTGGTCGAGACCGACCGGCCCGGCTTCGAGCGCGGCCGCAACCTCGACAAGATCGGGCAAAAGGCGGCCGATACCTCCGAAATGTTTTTCAGCGACGTGCGCGTACCGGTCAGCAATCTGATCGGCGAAGAAGGGCGGGGTTTTGCCTACCTGATGCAGGAGCTGCCGCGCGAGCGCCTCACCGTGGCATTCCGCGCCTGGGCCGAGGCGCAGCGGGCTTTTGAGACCACGGTCGCCTATGTCAAGGAGCGCACCGCGTTCGGCAAGCCCTTGCTGGAATTCCAGAACAGTGCGTTCAAACTGGCCGAGATCAAGACCGACCTCGCCGTGGGTTGGGCCTTTCTCGACCAGAGTCTTCAGAAGATCATCGCCGGCACCCTGACCGCGGAGGAGGGCGCCATGGCCAAGCTCTGGACCACCGAGCGCGAGGGCCGCATCGTCGACGAGTGCCTGCAATTGTTCGGGGGCTACGGCTATATGCGCGAATACCCGATTTCGCGCATGTATGTCGATGCGCGTATCCGGCGCATCTATGCCGGCACTTCGGAGATCATGAAGCTCTTTATCAGCCGGCAGCTATAGCGCGCCACACCCAATTCACCACACTGACGGGAACTGACTATGATCGGTATTACAGCCTACGGCGCCTATGTGCCGCGCGCGCGCCTGCAAAAGCAGGTGATCGCCGATGCCAACGCCTGGTTCGACTCGGGGTTGCGCGGCCTGGCCAAGGGCGAGAAAGCCATGTGCAACTGGGACGAAGACACCATCACCATGGCGACCGAGGCCTTCTCCGACGCCATGGGGCGCGCGCCCGGCCAGACGCTGGCGGCGGTCATTCTGGCCTCGACCACGCTGCCCTTCGCCGACCGCCAGAACTCGGTGGTGCTGGCGGAAGCCATGAATCTCGATACCACCAACCTGCGCACCATGGATGTCACCTGTTCCCAGCGCGCCAGTACCTCGGCGCTGCTGTCCGCGCTGGATGTCGCGGCGGCGGGGCATGGCGATGCGGTGGTGGTTGCCTCCGAACACCGACTCACCAAATGTGCCTCGCGCGAAGAGATGTTGTACGGCGATGGTGCGGCGGCCATAGCCGTGGGCCGTGACAACCTGCTGGCCGAGCTGGTCGGCAGCGTGAGCCAGCCGGTGGATTTTGTCGATCATTACCGCGCCGAAGGCCGGGATTACGACACCGGCTGGGAAGAGCGCTGGGTGCGCGACGAGGGCTACCTGAAAATCGTTCCGCGCGCCGTAACCGCGTTGCTGGAACGCACCGGAGTAGCGGCCGCCGACATCGCCCACTTTGTGATGCCCACCGATCAGGGCACGGTGCCGGGCACGCTGGTGAAGCAGCTCGGCATGCCGGGCACTGCCGCCACCGACAACCTGTTGCAGACCGTCGGCAGCACCGGCGCCGCGCATCCGCTGCTGTTGCTCGCTCACCGTCTGGAGCAGGCCAAGCCGGGCGATCTGCTGCTGGTGGTGGGTTTCGGACAGGGCTGCGATGCGTTGTTGTTCCGCGCCACCGCAAGGATCGCGACCTGGAAACCGGTGCGCGGGCTGAGTGGCGCACTGGCCGCTGGCGTGGCGGAGACCAACTACAACAAGTTCCAGTCCTTCAACAATCTGCTCGAAAAGGAATTGGGCAAGCGCTCCGAGCTGGACAAGAACGCCTTTCTGTCCGCCATGTACCGCAATCGCGCTCTGGCCAACAGCTTCATCGGCGGCAAATGCACCAGTTGCCAGACCGTGCAGATTCCCAGGGCACATTACTGCGTCAATCCCGAGTGTGGCGCTTACGATACCCAGGAGCCCTATCCGATGTCCGGGCAGCAGGGCAAGGTTGCGACCTGGACCGCCGACCGGCTCACCTTCGATTTCAATCCGCCGGCCTATTTCGGGCTGGTGGTATTCGACTGCGGCGGCCGCCTGATGATGGACATGACCGAAGTAGACCCGGCGACGTTTGACACCGGTGCCACGGTCAGCGTCCACTTCCGCATCAAGCAGATCGATAGCCAGCGCGGTTTCCGCAAGTATTTCTGGAAGGCCGTTCCGGTCCGTTGAATTCATCACTTACCTAGAGGAGCCACCACCATGGCCAAGGGAATTCGAGACAAAGTCGTGATCCTGGGCGCCGGTTGCAGCAAGTTCGGCGAGCGCTGGGATGCCGAGCCGGCCGATCTGATGGCCGAAGCCTTCGAGGAATGTCTGGCCGACGCCGGCATCGAGAAAAACCAGATCCAGGCCGCCTGGCAGTCCACCGGGATCGATGCCTTCAGTGTCGGACCGGGCGCCATGCCGCTCAGCATCGCGCTGCGCCTGCCGTACATTCCGGTCACCCGGCTGGAGAATTACTGCGCCAGCGGCACTGAAGCGTTCCGTGCCGCCACCTACGCGGTGGCTTCCGGCGCCTGCGATATCGCGTTGGCGATGGGCTTCGAGAAGCTCAAGGACACCGGCTACGGCGGCTTGCCGCAGCGTTCGCGCGGCGTCACCAACGACATGTACTACCCCAACCTGTCCGCGCCCGGCATGTTCGCCCAGCTCGCGTCCGGCTATCGCGCCAAGTACAAGACCGACAAACTCGATCTGAAACGGGCGATGGCCCATGTCTCGGTGAAAAGCCACGCCAACGGCGCCAAGAATTCCAAGGCGCACCTGCAGCGCGCGATCACCGAAGAACAGGCCATGAACGCACCCATGATCGCCGAGCCGATCGGGTTGTTCGACTGCTGCGGTGTCAGTGACGGCGCCGCCTGCGCCATCGTCACCACGCCGGAAATTGCCCGCAGCCTGGGCAAGCGTGATCTGGTGAGCGTGAAGGCATTGCAACTGTGCGCCTCCAATGGCGAGGAGGGCGGCTTCGGCAACTGGGATGGCTCCTATGTCGCCACTACCCGCATTGCCGCCAAGCGCGCCTACGAAGAGGCGGGAATCACCAATCCGCGCAAGGAAGTCAGCATGACCGAGGTGCACGACTGCTTCTCGATCACCGAGCTGGTCACCATGGAAGATCTGTTCCTGTCGCCCGACGGCGGTGCGGTCAAGGACGTGCTCGATGGCGTGTTCGATGCGGACGGCGAGGTGCCCTGCCAGATCGACGGTGGCCTCAAATGCTTCGGCCATCCCATCGGCGCTTCCGGTCTGCGCATGATCTACGAGATGTATTTGCAGCTTACCGGCCGCGCCGGGCCGCGCCAGCTCGCCAATCCGAAAATCGGCCTGACCCACAATCTCGGTGGGTTCCCCCACCAGAACGTGGTGAGCGTGGCCATCGTCGGGCGTTACGACGCCTGATTCGCGGGCCTGACCCAACCCCGGCCGGTCATCCGCCCGGGGTTCTCTTTTGCGGTGTTACCTACCTGCGGCCAGACTCCGCCACTGCGGCCGGTCGCCCGTCATGAGCTTGCCGGCGAGGTCCGTCACCATGAATAGCGCTATCGATCAAACGCTCATCAACAGCCTGAGCGGCAACTGGGACGGCGATCTCGCCCTTGCCCGCACGGCCCTCGCCCAGGCGCGCGCACTGGTGAATACCGCGCTCGTTCATCTGCGGACGCGGTGCAGCGACGCCCAGGGAGCCCTGGTGCCGGAACTGCTCGACCAGCAACAGCTCGCGAGCTATGAAATCGCTTTCTGCGTCGCCGACCTGAGCGCCGCCGAAGCCTGCGTGGCCTATGCGGGGGAGGTCGCCGCAGCCGATGCGCTGGCGCCCTGGGCTGCCGCCCAATTCAGCGCCGAGGCCATCAAGGCGGTGCTCGGTCGCCTCGGCAACCGCCCGGCCGATTACGGTCTCAACGCGCGTCAGATCGCGGAATGCGGCCTGGCCATCGACGATCTGGGTCTAGCCGCGCACTATCTGACCGCTGCCCGCATGGCCGATCTGGGCCGCCGCCTGAGCGCGCGGGAGGGCGATTTCCTGCCCGCCAATCTGGATACTGAGAAAGAGATCATCCGCGACACCTTCCGCCGCTTCGCCACCACCGTGGTGATGCCGCTCGCCGAAGGGATTCACCGCGAGGATCTCGATGTTCCCGAGGCCATCCTGCAGCCGCTGCGCGAGATGGGCTGTTTCGGTATTTCCATTCCTGAGCGCTACCAGGGCTTGCAGCCCGATGCTGGCGACGACAGTCTCTACATGATCCTGGTCACCGAGGAGCTGTCGCGCGGTTCCCTGGGCGCAGCCGGGAGCCTGATCACTCGACCCGAAATTCTCGCGCGCGCGCTCATGGCCGGCGGCACTGACGCCCAGCGCGACCACTGGTTGCCGCGGGTGGCGCGCGGCGAGACGCTGTGCGCCATTTCCCTCACCGAACCCGATTACGGCTCCGATCTGGCGGCGGCGAAATTCAAGGCGACCCGCACCGACGGCGGCTGGCTGCTCAATGGCGGCAAAACCTGGTGTACCTTCGCCGGCACCGCGAGCTTGATTCTGGTGCTGGCGCGCACCGGCAGCGAAGCCGAGGGCTTTCGCGGCCTGAGCCTGTTTCTGGTGGAAAAACCGCGCACCAGAGGGCATGACATCGACGTGACCCAGCCCGGGGGCGGGCGCCTCAGCGGCCGCGCCATTCCCACCCTGGGTTATCGCGGCATGCATTCGTTCGATCTGGCATTCGAAGATTACTTCGTACCCGACAGCCACCTGCTGGGTGGCGAAGGTGGGCTCGGCAAGGGTTTCTACTACACCATGAATGGCCTTACCGGCGGTCGCCTCCAGACCTCGGCGCGCGCCGCGGGCGTGATGCAGGCGGCCTGCGAGCAGGCCATCGGCTATGCGCGCGAGCGCAAGGTGTTCGCTCAGCCGATTGCCGACTATCAGTTGTCGCAGGTGAAACTCAGCCGGATGATCACCACCTTGCAGGCGTCACGGCAGTTCAGCTACGCGGTGGCGCGCCTGGTGGACGCCGGCGGCGGCAAGATGGAAGCGAGCCTGGTCAAGCTGTTCGCCTGCCGGGCCGCCGAGTGGGTGACCCGCGAGGCGCTGCAAATTCATGGCGGCATGGGTTACGCAGAGGAAGTACCGGTGAGTCGCTATTTTGTCGATGCCCGCGTACTGTCGATTTTCGAAGGCGCCGAGGAAACCCTGGCGCTCAAGGTGATCGCGCGCGATCTGATCGCCAACGCCTGACCGACGCAACAGAGTCCGGCAAAAACTGATCCAGCAAAAACCATTCAGCAACGAGGGGAAACCGCTATGAGCACCACCAAACATCTCGAAGGCAAGGGCGTTGTCGTTACCGGGGCTGGACGCGGCATCGGTCGCGAGATTGCGCTGGCCGTGGCGCGCGCCGGCGGCAAGGTGATCGTCAACGATCTCGACCGCGATGTGGCCGAAGAAGTGGTCGCCGAAATCAAGGCGCTCGGCAGCGAAGCACTGGCCAACACCGACAGCGTTGTCTCCTGGGAAGGCGCCAACAACATGGTCACCCAGGCGGTGGACAACTTCGGCAATATCGGCGGTGTGGTGAACAACGCCGGCAATCTGCGCGATGTGATCTTCCACAAGATGACCCAGGACGATTTCGATCAGGTGATCGGTGTCCACCTCAAGGGCAGCTTCAATGTCGCGCGCGCCGCCGCCACCCATTTCCGCAATCAGGAAAACGGCGCCGTGGTCAACATGACCTCGACCTCGGGGTTGATCGGCAACTTCGGTCAGGCCAACTATGCCGCTGCCAAGGCCGGCATCGCTGCGCTGTCCAAATCCATTGCCCTCGACATGCAGCGC
>JBKHWK010000074.1:0-7924 GCA_046566625.1 Gammaproteobacteria bacterium | reverse complement strand
AGGGCGCTTGCGCCCAGCAAATATCGTCGTCGAATTGCGGTTTTTCTGATGCCCGGCTCTGCATCATCAGGTCGGTTACCCGGCAAACGGGCAAGATAAGGCCCTGCCGAATTACTGGCTGAATGGTTCAAAACTACCCCCTATAAATTACTGCAAATTACTGCGGTTTTTACTTCTGGTTGCAGCTACTGCGCGGTCAATCACTCCCGCATGCACCGTCACCAATGACGAGCCCGTACGTAGCGCTCGCGCACGCTAAAACCTCGCGCCCCCGCTGTCAAGGGATTGACACATAATTCTCACCCTGATGGCGCCAGTGAGCAGACTGAGGGCTTTGCGTTACCGGGCCACAGCAAACCTGCCCGCAGCCTCCGCAGTGCAACACCGCGCCCCACTACTCCGCTCGCAGCGGCCTGTCTCCCCGAGCGCATTTTCGGTAGCATGGCGACTGCCCGCTGGCGCGCCCGAAACCATGGATTCCGTTACCCTGACCTTGCCCGATGATTGGCATGTGCATCTGCGCGATGGCGAGATGCTGGCCGACACGGTGCCCGCCGCCACGCGTCAGTTCGGCCGCGGCGTGGTGATGCCGAACCTCCGTCCGCCAGTGACCACGGTTAAGCAAGCCGAAGGTTACCGCGACAGGATCCTGGGGGCGCGGCCACCGGGGAGCGCCTGGGAACCCCTGATGACGCTCTACCTCACCGACAACACGCGGGTGGACGAGCTGCGCGCCGCCAAACACAGCGGGATCATCCTGGGCGTGAAATACTATCCCGCCGGCGCCACGACCAATTCAGACTCCGGAGTTACCGCTCTGGATAAGGTCTTTCCGCTGCTGGAAGAAATGCAGGCACTGGATCTGCCACTGTTACTGCACGGCGAAGTAACCGATCCGGAGGTGGATATCTTCGACCGCGAAGCGATCTTCATCGACCGCCACTTCGCGCCCCTGGTGAAGAATTTCCCGGTGCTGCGCCTGGTCCTCGAACACATCACGACACGGGAAGCCGCCCAGTTCATCGCCGCAGCGCCACCCCAGGTCGCGGCGACCATCACGCCACACCATCTGCTGTTCAACCGCAATGACCTGTTGGCGGGTGGCATACGGCCCCATTTTTATTGCCTGCCGGTCCTGAAACGGGACAACCACCGCCAAGCCCTGGTCGCGGCCGCCACCAGCGGCAGCAACCATTTCTTTCTAGGCACCGACTCGGCTCCGCACCCGCGCCTACTCAAAGAAGCGGCGTGCGGCTGCGCCGGCTGTTACAGTCATCATGCAGCGCTGGAGTTGTATGCCATGGCCTTCGACCGGGCCGGCGCACTCGATCATCTGGAAGGCTTTGCCAGCCACCATGGTGCCGACTTCTACCGGCTCCCGCGCAACACCGCCAGCGTCACCCTGCGGCGGACACCCTGGCGGGTGCCGGAGACACTCCGCCTGGGCACGGATGTGCTGGTGCCCCTGGCGGCCGGCGATACACTGCCCTGGCACATGCTCCCCCGCCGGCTCACCGAGGAACCAGCTTGACTCTCCTGTCCGACCGCGGCCTGGCCGAACGTTTTCGCGGCTATTTACCCGTTGCCATTGACGTGGAAACCGGCGGCTTCGACTGCCGCCATCACGCGCTGCTGGAAATCGCGGCAGTCATCATGACCATGGACGAAAATGGCCTGCTGCGCCCCTGCGAAACCGTGGCCACCGGCGTGATCCCCCGTCCGGGACTCGCCATCGAACAATCCGCGCTGGACTTCACCGGTATCGATCCGGACGATCCCGACCGCATCGCGGTAGAGGAGTCAGAAGCGCTGGCGAGTGTCTTCAGAACGGTGCGCAAGGCGGTGCACGACCATAACTGCACGCGGGCGATCATGGTCGCGCACAACGCTCACTTTGATCTCGGCTTCGTCAATCGCGCGGCGGAACGCTGCGATATCAAGCGCAACCCGTTTCACCCCTTTTCGTGCTTCGACACCGCCACGCTCGGCGGTCTGGCCTTCGGCCAGACGGTGCTGGCGCGCGCCTGTGCCGCCGCCGCCATCCCCTACGATACCCGCGCCGCCCACAACGCGCGCTACGATGCCGAATGCACCGCTGCGCTGTTCTGCACCATCGTCAATCAATGGCAAACCCTGGGCGGCTGGCCACTGGGATCGGACGCGGCGGAAAAACTCGCCGACCGGTGGCAGGACTGAGCGGAAACCCCACAAAAAAAACGCGGGCATCGCTGCCCGCGTTTATACGATCGTAAGCGCCGGCCCGGATCAGGCGGTCGCGGTAGCCTCCTGCACCAGGCGTTTCAGCTCGCCGCTTTCGTACAGCTCGGTAATGATATCGCACCCTCCAACCAGCTCGCCCTTGACCCACAACTGCGGAAACGTCGGCCAATCGGCGTACTTGGGCAGATTCGCGCGAATATCGGGATTGGTCAGAATATCGACATAGGCGAAACGCTCACCGCAGGCCATCAACGCCTGCACCGAGCGCGCGGAAAACCCGCACTGCGGCTGATTCGGCGATCCTTTCATGTAGAGAATTATCGGATTGCTTTCGATCTGCTCGCGGATGGATTCGAAAATATCCATGATCGGCATCACCTCTCGGAAACTAATTTAACGGCGACAGTGTACTGCACTGCCAACGCGGCCGAAACCGACAGCGCATTGCCAGCGCTGCCCGAATTCCCCGCGCTGACCGCCACGTCTTCGGTCACCTCGCCAGCGGCGGCTTTACTTTCCAATTTCGGTTAACAAACAAGAGGTTCGGCATCGAGGTGCCGAATCACGACCAACTGTTGGTCCGCCTGATCGACATCAAGCCGGTGATTGAATCTCCGGTTGCGCGGGGTGCTAGACTTGATTTCGCCGTCTTTAACAGTGCTATCGCCCCACTGGGGCGCGGCCAGCGATAAATCCAACCTGTGAGGACCACCACCGTGAAACCCATGATCTCTGCCGATTCCCATATCGTCGAACCGCCCAACTGCTACGTCGATTTCATCGATCCCAAATACCGCGCCACCGCGCCCCATATCGAAAAGAACAAGCACGGCGTCGATACCTTCATCATCGAGGGCATGAAGCACGGCTTGCCGCTCGGACTGCTGGCCGGAGCCGGCATTCCGCCGGACCAGTTGCGGGCCCAGCGCAACGCCAGTTTCGTCGATCTGGCCCGTGGCAGTTGGGACCCCAACAGCCGCATCGCGATTCAGGACGAAGAGAACATCTGCGGCGAGATCATCTACGCCTCGGTCGGCATGGTGATGTGCAGCCACCCGGATTTCGCCTACAAGTCCGCCTGCTTTCAGGCCTATAACCGCTGGCTTCAGACTTTCTGTGCCGGGGCGCCCAAGCGCCTGTTCGGGCTGGCGCAGACGGCGGTGGCTTCGGTGGACGAAGCGATCGCGGACTTCAGGCGCGCCAAGGAGATGGGCATGGTCGGCATGATGATGACCGGCAACCCCCAGCACGAGGATTACGACCACCCCGACTACGACGCGCTCTGGGAATGTGCGGTCGACCTCGATCTGCCGATCTGCTTTCACATCCTCACGTCAAGCGATCACGGCGTCGAAACCGCCTTCAAGGCCGAGCGCGGCCATGCCGCCAATGGCTTCATGAATATCATCCGCGGTGTGCAGAACGTGATGGGCGTGTTTGTTTTTGGCGGCGTGTTCGAGCGTCACCCCAAGCTCAAGATGGTGGTGGCCGAGGGCGATGCCGGCTGGGTGCCGCATTACATGTACCGCGCCTATCACGCCGCCGAGCGGCTGGGCACCGGGCTTGAGCGGTTCATCAGCAAAAAGCCCAGCACTTACGTCGCCAACAATATCTGGTTCACCTTCCAGGACGACGCCACCGCCTACCAGACCGAAATCCTGGTGGGCGACAAGGCGCTGGCGGACAGCGGCCACCTGGTCTGGGCCAGCGATTACCCGCACACGGATTCGACCTACCCGCGCTCACTGGACGTGCTGAATCGCCAGATGGCACGCCTGTCCGAAACGCAGCGCAATGCCATCGTGCATGACAACGTCAAGCAACTGTTCAATCTGCCTGTGGGCTGATGTCGCTTTCGGTGGGCCGCGACCGACGCACCGAAGGGAGATAGGAGTTACCTGATTCCGTCCAGGGTTGGACTGGCTCACCACGGACGGAATCAGGTTGTCGTTGATGCTGGCCCCCGGCGGTCCTGTGCGGGGCGAAGGCTAGCAGCACTCGTTCAGATCATCCCGGATCGCGGCCGGTTTGCCGAATGGGATTAGCCTGTCCGTTCCGATGCCGGCTGGTACTGCGCCAAAAACAGCGCGACTGCGCGTTTGACGGTGAGTTCACATTGCGCCGCAGTGGGAACTCCCACCCCCAGCAATGCCTTCATATGAAGGTCGGAACGCACCAGACTCAGAAATTCCCGGGCCGCGATCTCGGGTTCAGGTACGGCGATCAGCTTCCAACCCTGGAGAGCACCCAGATAATCCGCCAGTTGCGTTGCCACCTGGCCGGGGCCGCGTTCATAAAAAACCCGCGCCAGATCGGGGAAGTTGGCGCCCTCCGCCATCACCATGCGGTAAAGCGCCAGGCTCTGGGGCTGCACCAGCACATCGAGATAGGTCTGCCCGAAGCGCCCGAGCGTCGCGGCCAGTTCCTCTGCGGTATCTGCGGCATCGGGCCGTTGGCGCTCGATCGGATCCGTCATCCGGGCGACGAGCGCGGTGATGATTTCCGCGAACAGGTCCGCCTTGCAGCCAAAATGGCGGTACACGGTGCCTTTGGACCCCCCCGCCCGCTGCACGATGCGGTCGACGCTCGCGCCCGCATACCCGAGCTCCATGAATACCTCGGTGGCGGCTTCGAGAATCGCCAGGCGCCGGGTGTCGCCCCGGGTGGGGGCCGGTGACTGCATCATCTTGTCCCTGTTGCGGTGTGGACAGCGGGTCAGCGCCATGCCAATGGCCAGTCCGGTTAACACCGGCGCGAGTTGCGCAAAGAGGTTGCGCGCACTCCATCCCCGCTGATACCGTACCGTACAGTACGATTACAACGATAACAACGGCACCCCGGCAACTCAGCGCCGGGCCACCGCCGAACCGGCCTCAGACCACTGCAACAGGTATCGCGGATCATGAAGCGCAAGTTGATTCTGGCATTACTGGGTATTGCCGCCCTGACGGCGATCATCGTGACGGGCAAAAACTGGTGGTTCGAGGGCCGCTTCTGGGAGAGCACGAACAACGCCTACCTGCGCGCCGACATCACGGTCATCAGCTCGCGCGTCGCCGGACCGGTGGCGGAAGTCCTGGTGAAGGAAAACCAGCACGTCAAGGCCAACGACATTCTCTATTCCCTCGATAAGTCCGCCTATACCGCGCGCCGCGATCGCGCCCAGGCTCTGGTGGCACAGCGCACCGCCGAGCTGGCGCATCTGCAATCCCGACTGTCTCACCAGAACGCCACCATCAGCGCGCGGGAGTCCGAGGTGCTCGCGTCGCGCGCGGAACTCGAACGTACCCGGCAGGACCTGGCGCGGGCCGAAGCGCTGCAAGCCCGGGGTTTCACCGACCGCCAGCGCTATGACCACGCGCGCATCGATGTCACTCGCGCCGAAGCCGAACTGGGCCGCACTCTGGCCAATCTCGCTGCCGAGCGCGCCCAGTTCGGCGTGCTGTCAGATGAAGCCGGCGAACTCAAAGCCGCGCAGGAGCTCGCGGCGGCGGAGCTGCGCCTGTCGGAAATCGATCTTTATCTTACTGACGTGCGGGCGCCTACCGCCGGCATCGTCGGCAACAAGCAAGTCGAGCCGGGCGAATATTCCCAGATCGGCGTGCGCAAGCTGGCCCTGGTGGATCTCGACGCTATCTGGGTCAGCGCGAACTTCAAGGAAACCCAGTTGACGCATGTGGTACCGGGACAAAAAGCCGTCATCGATGTCGACGCTTTCCCCGACGAGCACTTCGAGGGCGTTGTGGAAAGTGTATCGCCCGCCAGTGGCGCCGAGTTCAGCCTGCTGCCCCCCGATAACGCTACCGGCAATTTCACCAAGATCGTGCAGCGTATGCCGGTCAAGATCGTTCTCGATCGCAGCAACCCGAAGATTGCCCGGTTGCGCCCCGGTATGTCGGTGACCGCCCGTGTCGATACCCGCAGCAGCGGAGATGACACCGGCAAACGGCTCGCGCTCGATGACGGTTCGTGAGTGACCATCACCCCGCAACCTTGACAGCTCCATGACCAGCGCGACCACCACGTCGCCCGCGGATGCCGCGTCGGAACGGGTTTCCCTCGGCACCTGGCTGACGGTATTCGGCGGCGTGCTGGGCGCCTTCATCGCCGTTCTCAATATCCACATCACCAATGCCTCGCTGAAGGATATCCAGGGCGCGCTGGGCGCCACCCTCGAAGAGGGGTCCTTCATCTCCACCGCCTACCTGACGGCGGAAATCATGGTGATTCCCATCACCGGCTGGCTCACCCAGGTGTTCGGGCTGCGGCGCTACATTCTCTGGAATACCGTGCTGTTCATGTTCTTCACGACCCTCTGCGCGACCGCCTGGAATCTCGAATCCATGCTGACGTTTCGCGCCCTGGCAGGGCTCTCCGGAGGCACGCTGATTCCCCTCTCCTTCGCGATCATCCTGACCCTGTTACCGCCCAGCAAGCAGGCGGTCGGGATGGGCATGTTCGCGCTGACGGCCACCCAGGCACCCACTATCGGCCCAACCCTGGGCGGCTATTTGTCGGAAAACTTCGGCTGGGAGACCATCTTTTATCTCCAGCTCGTCCCCACCAGCATCATGTTCTTCCTGCTCTGGCGCGGGCTGAAACCGGCAGCCAGCAATCTGGCCCTGCTGAAAAAAGGCGACTGGTGGGGAATCGCCACCATGGCGGTGGGGCTCGGCACCCTTGAAATCGTGCTGGAGGAAGGCAATCGCAAGGACTGGCTCGAATCCGATTTCATCCTGCGCGGCGCCGTGCTGGCCGGGGTCAGCCTGCTGTTGTTCCTGATCATCGAATTGACCCGCAGAGATCCCTTTATCAACCTGCGCCTGATGGCGCGGCGCAATTTCGGGCTCGCCAATATCGTCAACGTGGTGCTCGGACTCGGGCTCTACGGCTCGGTGTTCATCATGCCGCTGTACCTGACCCAGGTGCATGGCTACAACGCGCTCCAGATCGGCCAGGTGATGATGTGGATCGGGCTGCCGCAACTGGTGATGGTGCCCATCGTCTTGCGTCTGATGAAAATCGTGGACCTGCGCATCCTGCTCGCCATCGGCGCCGGGGTGTTTGGTCTGAGCTGCCTGCTCAATATCCATATGACGACCGACTACGCCTACGACAGCATTGTGATACCGCACCTTATCCGCGGCCTCGGCATGCCCTTCATCATGATTCCGCTGTCGGTGATCGGTACCGCCGGCATCGAGCCTGCGCAGGTCGGTTCCGCTTCGGGACTCTTCAATGTGATGCGCAACCTGGGCGGGTCGATCGGCATCGCGCTGCTGGCGACCTTTGTCACCGTGCGCGGACACTTCCACTCCAACCAGATTCTGGAGTCGGTCTCGCTCTACAACCCCATCACCCAGGAACGCTTGCAGGCCATGGCCGCACACTTCGCATCCCTGGGCGCGGATCCGGAACTGGCGCAATACCAGGCGCTGCTGGCCATCGACGCCATAGCGCGCCGCCAAAGTCAGGTGATGGCATTCAACGATGCGTTCTATGTCATAGGCGCAGCGTTCATCATCAGTCTGCTGGTCATCGCCTGCCTGAAGAAAGTCCCGGCTGCCGGCGGCCACCCAG
This sequence comes from Gammaproteobacteria bacterium, assembly GCA_046566625.1. Taxonomy (GTDB): domain Bacteria; phylum Pseudomonadota; class Gammaproteobacteria; order Pseudomonadales; family Porticoccaceae; genus JAGPUQ01. The sequence continues at coordinate 124 of JBKHWK010000074.1, read as the reverse complement.
CTGCGGCGGATTAGCCAACCTTCAAAGGTAGGGCGAAAACAACCAGCACAGCGCATCCCGGGTACGCACGATGAGCGAGCGCCCATCCAGCTCGGCACGCGTGACCAGGCGCGAACTTGCGACC
>JBKHWK010000073.1:0-7977 GCA_046566625.1 Gammaproteobacteria bacterium | reverse complement strand
TCAGATAGATAGGCGAGGGAGCGAGCACCGCGCAACGAAGCAGATGGCTGCCGCAGCAGTTTTTCAACAAGCTGCTAGTTGGTAAAAATCGAGCTGGCAAAAGGACGGTGGTGATCGCCGTGTGAAGGCGTCAGGGGTTGGCTGGCGCAGGCGCTACCTGCTGGGGGTGCAACTGACGGTCCCAGGGTGCGGTACTGTTAAGTCGCCCTGACCAAAAGCCCCAGCCGATGGCGACCAGCAGCGCCGAAGCGAGGGCGGCCCTGACGCCCAGGGCGTACAGGGTGCGGCGGCGGCTATTGCCGACATCCTTGAGCAGAAACACCAAGCCGGTAGTGAGGCTGATCAACAGGGCGACAAACAGAACGACGATCAGCGCTTTCAGCCACAAGGTTCGTTTCCTCCCGCTAGCGTAAAGCCGGATTTAACCACATATGCCCTCCGACCCCCAGCGCCACCGAAAGCCGCGCTTTCAGTGGCGGCTGAACTACAAGTTGTTGTTGTTCTGCCTGCTGTTGCTTCCGGTCACCCTGGGTCTTGGCAGGTGGCAGTTGCAGCGAGCTGACGAGAAGCGCGCGCTGCTTGCCACGTACGATAGCCGTCGACAGCAGGCTCCTGTACCCATGGCTGCAATAATGCCCGAGTCCGACAACCTGTATGTCCGGGTCCAGCTCGATGGCGTCCCGGATGTCGAGCACCAGTTTCTCCTCGACAACCGGATGCGGGGTGGCCGCACCGGCTTTGAAGTCCTGACCCCGGTGGCGCTCGATAGTGGTGGCTGGGTGCTGGTCAATCGCGGCTGGCTCCCTGCCGGAGCGACCCGTGCGCAGTTGCCGGACATTCCGCCCGCGTCCCCGCAGGTCAGCTGGATCGGGTATCTGTACCAGGTGCCAGGCAAGCCCATGGTGTTGGGACGCGAGGAACCGGCCGCCGGCTGGCCTCAGGTCGTCCAGCAGATCGATCGAGTACAGTTGGAGCGGCGTTTGGGGCGCGCGCTGTTTCCGGATGTGGTGCGACTCGAAAGCAGCCCCGGGCTGGATACCGGCTGGATCGTGGTGAATCTCACGCCAGAGAAGCACCTGGGCTATGCCGTCCAGTGGTTTGCATTGGCTACGGCGCTGGCGATTCTCACCTTTGTTACCAACAGCAACATTGCCGAAGTGCTGCGACGAACCGGAGTTTCAGACCATGAATGAACAACCGCGCGCGCGATCGCTACAGCCCTGGATAATCCTGGGCATCGTGGTCGCCGTGATTGCTGGCGGCTTCATTGCGCTGCCCCGCGACGAGCAGGGCCAGGCACGGCTGCTCGCCCTGTTGGGCACCAGCAATCGCGGTGTCCTGCTGCGCCCCATGGTCCCGGTCGCGGAACTTGATCTGAGCACGCCGGACAACGCACCTCTGGACTGGGCGACAATGACACCGAAATGGCGCCTGCTGATTCCCGTAGTGCTCCCTTGCGCGGAAGCCTGTCGGTCGGCGCTCTACCTTAGCCGTCAGGTCCACGTGCGACTGGAAAAGAATGCGCCGCGGATGGAGCGGGTGCTGCTGGTGCTGGGCGAGCCTCCGGATCAGGAGACGCTGGACTGGTTGGAGTACGAGCATCCCCACCTGACCTTGGTGCGGGGTGATGCGGCGGCATTCGCGCGCTGGCCGGCAGCCAGCGCGGCGGCCTGGAGTCCCGGCGCAAGCCCGGTGTTTGTGGTGGATCCGGCCGGCATGGCGATGCTCTATTTCACGTCGGAACATAGCGGCGCGGATATGCTCGCGGATCTGCGTCATCTGCTGAAATACTCACCGGAAAACTGATCATGGCGGCTTCCAGTACCAACCTGCCCGCAAAGCCCGGCGCGCGTCTGGCCCTGTTTGCGGTCTGTCTTGCCGTGGTCGTGGTCGGCCTGGGGGCGTTCACGCGGTTGTCGGATGCCGGTCTGGGTTGCCCGGACTGGCCGGGCTGCTACGGCCACTTGCTGTGGCCGCGCGCCGACCACGAAATTGCCCGCGCCGAAGCCCGTTTTCCGGACGCTCCGGTCGCTACCGACAAGACCTGGCCGGAGATGGTGCATCGCTACTTTGCCGGCACTCTGGGGCTTTGCATCCTCGCGCTTGCGGTGCTGGCCTGGTGGCGGCGCAAGGATGGCGACTACCCCTTCCGCCTGCCGCTGCTGCTGCTGTTTCTGGTGATCTGGCAGGCACTGTTTGGCATGTGGACCGTCACCCTGAAGCTGTGGCCGCAAGTCGTCACCCTGCATCTGCTCGGCGGCGTCACCATTCTGGCGCTGCTGTGGCTCTTGGCGCTGCGCCTGCGGGACCGGCCCTGGCGTATCGAAGACGCGGTCGCGGGCCGGCTGCTGGCGATCAAACCCTGGGTCGTGCTGGGCCTGGTGACCGTGTTCTGCCAGATCGCGCTCGGGGGCTGGATCGCTTCCAACTACGCGGCGCTCGCCTGCGGCGACTTTCCCACCTGTCACGGCCAGTGGTGGCCGGCGATGAATTTCGCGCAGGGCTTCGACTTCACCCAAAGCGTCGGGCCTAATTATCTGGGTGGGCTACTGGAGAGCGAGGCGCGCACCGCGATTCACGTGGGCCATCGCATCGGCGCTCTGGTGACCACCCTGGTAATGTTGGGGTTGTGTGGTGCGCTGTTGGCGGTTCCCTGGTCCGGTGCGCGACGCCTGGCGGGCGTCATCGCCCTGGCATTGACCGCGCAAATCGCGCTTGGTATTGCCAATGTGCATTTTGCCCTGCCGCTGTCGGTTGCGGTGGCGCATAACCTGGGCGCCGCCTTTTTGTTGCTGGCACTGGTAACCTTGGCGACCAAGATCTGGACGTTGCGATGCCCATGACCTCTGAGCAGCTCACCGACAGCCCGGCAAGCTGGCGCGATTATCTGGAGCTGTGCAAGCCCAATGTCGTGCTGGTGATGATTGTCACTGCTGTGATCGGTATGTTCCTGTCAGTCCCCGGCATGGTTCCTGTGCCGATCCTCGTGCTCGGCAATCTGGGTATTGCCCTGTGCGCGGCGGCGGCGGCGGCGGTCAATCATCTGGTGGATCGCCACATCGACCTCAAGATGGCGCGCACCCTCAATCGTCCGGTGGCCCAGGGCCGCATCGATCCTTCCCAGGTGTTGCTGTTTGCCGCCGTGCTCGGCGTGGCCGGCATGGTGATCCTGCTGGTCTGGATCAATGCCCTTACGGCATGGCTGACCCTGGCCTCGTTGCTGGGCTACGCGGTGGTCTACACCCTCTACCTGAAACGCGCCACGCCCCAGAACATTGTCATCGGCGGCCTCGCCGGTGCCGCGCCGCCGCTACTGGGCTGGACCGCGGTGACCGGCGAAGTCCACAGCCATGCGTTGCTGCTGGTGCTGATCATTTTTGCCTGGACCCCGCCCCATTTCTGGGCCCTGGCCCTGCATCGCAAGGACGAATACGCGCGCGCGAATGTCCCGATGCTGCCGGTCACCCACGGCGAGCGCTATACCAAACTCCATATCCTGCTCTATACCATCCTCATGATCCTGGTAACGGTGCTGCCGTATCTGACCGGCATGAGCGGCTGGTTGTATCTACTCGGTGCCCTGGTTCTGGGTGGCGGCTTTCTGTACTGGGCACTGCGTCTCTATTGGGGCACCGACGCGACGCTCGGCATGACCACCTTCAAGTACTCCATCGTCTATCTGCTGGCGCTGTTTGCCATCATGCTGGCCGACCACTATCTGGTTGAGCCCGCGCTGATGGGTGTCAGGCAGCTATGAGCGATCTGGACCCGGTTGCACGGCGCAATATCCGGCTCACCGTAGCCTTGGTGCTGGCGTTTGTGGTGTTGGTGATCGGCGGCCTGATCTACCGGCTATCCCAGCCGCGGCTTCTCAACTCCTATGAATTGCGTAATCAGCACGTCTACCTGATCGACCCGCCGCGTCCGGTGACGGGCCTGAGTCTGGTCGATCAGGCGGGCCAGCCCTTCACCGAGGCACAACTGCAAGGGCACTGGACGCTGGCGTTCTTTGGCTTCACCCACTGCGGTGACATCTGCCCCACGACGCTGGCGACGCTCGGCAAAATGTATGCGGAGCTGAAACCGAGCGACCAGCAAGACCTCCAAGTGATCTTCATCAGCGTCGATCCCGAACGCGATACCCCGCCGGTGCTCGCGTCTTACGTCCCGCGTTTCCATCCCGATTTCGTCGGTGTCACCGGCGCGCCGGCGCGGCTGCTCAAGGTCGCGCTGGAATGGCAAACCGGCTTCGCACCACCGCCCGTCGGCGGCACCGATTATCAGGTCGAACACAGCGGCAATCTGGTGCTGATCAATCCGCGTGGCGAACTCCACGCCCTGCTGCTACCGCCCTTCGAGCACGGTAGCCTGCGGGTGGTATGGCGGTCGCTCCACGCGACCTACTGAGCTGGCGGCCGTAAGGCCGCAACAACAGCGCGTTGCCAGGTGTAGCCGGATTTATACCGGACGCACCGCCAGCGACAGCGCGAACAATCCGGCGGCGACCACCACGATGGAAGGCCCCACCGGGGTATCCAGCCACCAGGACGCCGCGAGCCCGGCCAGCACCGCGAGCGACGCCAGTGCGCTCGCGACCGCCGCCATGCCCTCGGGAGTGCGCGCGAGGCGCCGCGCCGAGGCGGCGGGGATGATCAGCAGCGCGGTGATCAGCAGCACGCCCACGGCTTTCATGCCGGTGGCGACCACGGCGGCCAGCAGCAGCTTGTAGACCGCCTTGATCGCACCGACCCGGACCCCTTCCACGCGCGCCAGATCCTCCTGCACCGTGATCGAGATCAGCGCGGTCCACAGCCAGCCGAGCACCGCGAGGGCGACGCCGGTAAGCGCCCAGATGGCGGCCACTTCGGCCGGGGTGATGGTCAGCAGATCGCCAAACAGCAAGGCTTCCATATTGACGCGCGCGCCCGGAATCAGCGCGAGCGCCACCAGACCGAGCGCGAGCGCCGAGTGCGAGAGGATGCCGAGCAGCGTATCGGCCGCCAGGATGCGCGAGCGCTCAAGGACGAGCAGCAGGATCGCGAGTCCCAGGCAGGTCACCAGCACGGCGCTGCCGCCGCTGATCCGGAGCCACAGGTCGAGCGCCACCCCGAGCAGCGCGCCGTGCGCGAGCGTATCGCCGAAATAGGCGAGCCGCTGCCATACCATCAGGCTGCCGAGCGGGCCGGCCAGCACCGCCAGCCCCAGGCCGCCACCGGCGGCCCAATAGAGAAAATCCAGGTTCATGAGAGTGTGCTCGTCACAGGCGCGGCCGCCGCTCAGCGGTGGTCATGGTGATCGTCATGACTGTGATCGTGGTGGTGGGCGTAAAGCGCCTGGCGATGTCCGAACAGGGCCACGAACGCGGGATCGAGGGAGACCTGGCGCGGCGTGCCGTGGCAGCAGATGTGCCCGTTGAGGCAGATCACCTCGTCGGTTGCCGCCATAACCAGATGCAGATCGTGGGAGACCATCAGGATGGCGCAGCCGAGGCGCTGGCGCAGGTCGCCGATCAGCGCGTAGAGCGCCTCCTGGCCGGTGACATCCACGCCCTGCACCGGCTCGTCCAGCACCAGCAGATCGGGGCGGCGCAACAGGGCGCGCGCCAGCAGCATGCGCTGAGTCTCGCCGCCGGAGAGCGCACGCACCGGACGCACCCACAGATCCGGAATCCCGGTTTCGGCGAGGGCCGCCCGGCACTTCGCCGGATCGCGTTCCGCCAGCTGTAGAAAGCGCCCCACGGACAGGGGCAGGGTTGGGTCGATGGCGAGCTTCTGCGGCATGTAGCCGATGCGCAGGCCGGGCGTCCGGGTCACGGTGCCGGTATCCGGCTGCAGCAGCCCGAGCGCGATACGCACCAGCGTGGTTTTGCCGCAGCCGCTGGGGCCGATCAGGGTGAGAATGCGTCCCGCCGGGATTTCCAGATCCACCTGGTCCAGCACACGGTGGCGGTCGAAGTGTTGACTCACTCCGCGCAGCGCGATCAGGGGTGCCGCTACTGACATTGCTGGCACAGGCCGTCGATTTCCAGGCTGTGGCCGTCCACCGCGAACCCAGCGCGCGCCGCGGTGCTCGCAATCGCCTGATCCAGGGTGTCGGCGCTGCATTCGGCCACCGCGCCACACTGGCGGCAGAGCAGGAACAGGTTGCGGTGGCGCACTTCGGGAAACGGACAGCCGATGAAGGCGTTGCGGGACGGGATGCGGTGAATCAGTCCCTGGGCCAGCAGGAAGTCCAGTGCCCGGTACACCGTGGGCGGCAGCACCCGATGACCCTGCTCGGCGCTCAACTGCTCGATCAGGGTGTAGGCGCCGACCGGCCGATGGCTGTGCCAGATGAGGTGGAGCACCGCCTCCCGGGCTGGTGTCAGACGCGCGCTGCGGTGCTGGCACAGCGCGCGCGCCTGGGTCAGGGCAGCGTTCTGGCAGCGCTCATGGTCGTGGTCGCGATGAGCCGCACGGCTGTTGCTGATCACAGGATCGATCCCGGACGAAGGAGTGTGATGGTATTACACTTGCCACGGAGGGGGGAATCGCCATGCGCGCGCCAGTGACGCTGCGGCTACCTCGGCAGGGCGTGCGGCAGGTTCAACAGGAGACAGAATTTAAATGTTATTACATTACATTTCTGATCGGGCGCGAGGCCTCCCGCGGGCCGTCGTGCTGGGTATCCTGCTGTTGGCCTCGGCCAGCGTTGCCGCATCGGATAGCGGGCGGCCGCGAGTGGTCGCCACCATCAAACCCCTGGCCCTGATTGCGCGGGATGTGGCCGGCGATTTCGCCGAGGTGGAGCAACTGTTGCCCGATGGCGCTTCACCGCACGAATACGCCCTGCGCGTCTCCGACCGGCGCCTGCTGGACGCGGCAGACGTGGTGTTCTGGGTGGGGCCCGCGCTCGAACCTTACCTGAACAGCGCGGTGGCAGGGATGGCGCCCGGGCGAGTGCTTACCGCGGCCGCATTGCCGGACGTCGCCTGGCCCGCAGATAGCGACAGTGATGAAGCCGGCGGCGCAGACCACGGGCACGACGAGCATCTCTGGCTCGACCCGCGCAATGCGCGGATTGTCGCCCGCGCCCTGGTGCAGGCGCTCGCGGCGCGCAGTCCAGGCACCGAGGCTGCGTTGACCGAGCGGCTGCGCCGCTTCGAAGCGGAACTGGATGTTGCCGAAGCCGCCATTCAGGCGCGTCTGTCCCCCCTGCGCGGGACATCCTTTGCGAGCGATCACGACGGCTTTGGCCATTTTGCGCACCGCTTTGGGCTGCGCTCGGCGGGTTATCTCCGCGACGTATCCGGCCACGCGGCGGGGGCGCGTTCGGTTGCCGCGCTGATGGGGCGTACCGACGTGCGCTGTCTGGTGGCCGACCCCGATTCGCGCCCGGAGCGCCTGCAAAGGGTGGCGGCGGAGTTGGGCGCGCGGTTCGTGGTGATCGATGCCATGGGCATGGCCATCGCACCGGCAGCGGCGACCGGAGGTGGCTATGCGCGTCTGTTGCAAGCGGTGGGGGATGGTTTCGCCGTCTGTCTGGGCGAGACCGTCCCCGCCGACTGACCTGGATCGGAATCCGCTTCGCTCAACCGACCGGAGACAGCTCGACCGCGCCCCGCTCGCACGCCAGCAGCCGTAGCCGAAATTCCTCCGGGTCCTTGGGGGCGCGGCCGGTGAGTTCGTCGCCGGGTGCAAGCAGCGCCAGTGCCCGCGATGCCCAGAAGCGCGCCGCCGCCAGACACAGCACATCGGGCCAGGCGCGCCGTTCGCTCAGGGTGAAAGTCCGGCGATTGGCATAGGCCGCGAGCAGCGCGCTGGCGCGCGGTGCGTCGAGTCCGCCACCCGCTCTGCCGGCCCAGTCGTGCAGCGCAATCGCCACATCCAGCAGCAGCCAGTCCTGGCAGGCGCTGTAAAAGTCGATCACCGCGCTGAGCCGGCCGGCGTCGAACAAGGCATTGTCGCGGAACAGATCGGCGTGGATGGGCCCCTGTGG
>JBKHWK010000072.1:0-8125 GCA_046566625.1 Gammaproteobacteria bacterium | reverse complement strand
ACGGATTGAAGTTGCTGTGGCAGGGGTTGACGCAGCCAGCACTAAACGCCTGGCGCAGGCAGCGTCACCGCAACGCGGAGCGCAGCCGGCGAGCAGTCATGGTGGCGCTTGCCGACTTTTACGAGGGCCATTGGGCACGCGCCCGCAGCGCCCTGGTGGAGTCGGCGCCGCGCTCGGAAATTCCCGGGCTCAATTATGTCCTGGCGGCGGATGCGGCAGCGCGCCTGGGTCAGCAGGCCGAGGCGGAGGAGCTTCTGGTTGCGGCCGCGCGCGAAGTGCCCGAGGACAATGCCGGGCTGGCGCTGCTGCGCGCCCGTCTGGCGGTCCGCGGCGGCGATGATGCTCGCGCCGTGGAGCAGCTGCGGGCGGCACTCGCCGTGCATGCCGAGCATCCCGGTTTGCTGGCCGGGTTGCGGGACTGCCTGCTCCGGCAACAGGACTGGGACGGGTTGGCCGGGTTGTTACCGGGATTGCGGCGCGCCCGGGTGGCGTCGCCCGACGAGCTGGCCGCGCTGGAGCTACAGATATATTCCGGTTTGCTGCAAGGGTTTTCTGTCGATGCCGATGGCGAGTCTGCGCAGCAACACCAGGCCGCGCTGGCAGGGCTGTGGAAGCGGATACCGCGCGAGCATCAGAATCGGGGCGAATGCCTGCGGTCCCATGCCGGGGCGCTTGCCAGGCTTGGCGATCCCGTCGCAGCGGAGGTGGAGTTGCGCCGGCACCTGGATCGGAACTGGGAGCCAGACCTGGTGCTGGATTGGTCTCGGGTAGCGCTCACGGAACTCCCTCGACATCTGGGCGTCGCGGAAGGCTGGCTGCGTCGGCAGGGCGAGTCGTGGCAACTGCTGCTGGCCTTGGGCCAGCTCTGCCGGCGTCTCGGAATCTGGGGCAAGGGACGGGATTATCTGGAGCGTGCGTTGCGCGTGGCGGACAGGCCGGAAATCCAGGCCGAACTGGCGGAAGTGTTGGCCGGGCTCGGCGACCACGCCGGCGCGGCGGGCTGCTATCGCCGCGGGCTGCAGAGCTGTCTGGCGCAGGGCAATGCCTGACCAGACCATGGCGCTGATGTCTCCGCCGGGGTGACAAGGCGTCGCAATGCCGCCCGGTCGGGTAGTGGGCAGTATCTGATCGTCAGTCGAGGCGGGGACCGGCGGCGACAATGGCGGCCGCGACATCAAAGCGTTTGAAGTTCTCGACAAACAACCCTGCAAGTTTTCGAGCCTGGGTGTCGTAGGCTGCCGGATCCACCCAGTTGTTGCGCGGGATCAGGTAGTGGTCGTCGACTCCGGGCACGTGGCGCGGTACGGCGAGATTGAGTAACGGCAGATTGACGGTTTCCACGTCGTCCAGTGCCCCGCTCTGGATGGCCGCGACCACGGCTCGGGTCACCGGGATTGGAAAACGTTTGCCGGCGCCCCCGGCGCCCCCGGAACCACCTGTCCAGCCGGTATTCACCAGGTACACCCGGCTACCGAAACTCTCGGCGCGTTTCATCAGCAGTTCGGCGTAGACGCCGGCAGGCCGCGGCATGAAGGGAGCGCCGAAACAGGTGGAAAAGGTGGGGTTGATGCCCGCCTCGCTGCCCAGCTCCGTCGAGCCAACCCGGGCCGTATAGCCGCTCAGGAAGTGATAGGCGGCGCCTTCCTTGGACAACACCGAAACCGGCGGCAACACGCCGGTGACATCGCAGGTGAGAAAGATGATGTGACCGGGCTCGCCCGCCCGGTTTGGTACACAGCGCATCGCGACGTGTTCCAGTGGGTAGCTGCAGCGGCCGTTCTCGGTCAGGGAAGTGTCGCTGTAGTCCGGAATCCGGTGTTTTCCAACCGTCACGTTTTCGACGATGGCGCCGAACCGGATGGCGTCCCAGATCACGGACTCGTTTTCGTGGCTCAGGTCGATGGTCTTGGCGTAACACCCGCCTTCCAGGTTGAATACCGCGCCCTCGCTCCAGCCGTGTTCATCGTCGCCGATCAGGTAGCGGTCGGGATCGGCGGAAAGCGTCGTCTTGCCCGTGCCCGACAGGCCGAAAAACAGGGTGACGTCGCCCGCTTCGCCGACATTGGCCGCGCAATGCATGGGCATTACGTCCTTTTCGGGCAGCAGGAAGTTCTGCACCGAAAACATGCCTTTTTTCAGCTCGCCCGCATAGCGCATGCCGGCGATCAACAGTTTACGCTGCGCGAAATGAATGATGACCGCGCCCGCGCTGGTGGTGCCATCACGGTGCGGATCGCACGCAAAACTGGCCGCATGCAGCACTCTCCACGGCTCCTTGCCCGAAGGGTTGAAGCGGGGCGGACGGATGAACATGTTGCGTGCGAACAGGCTGTGCCAGGCGGTTTCGGTGGTGACCCGGATCGGCAGGTAATGTTCAGGATCCTGGCCGACGTGGAGTTCGGAGGTAAAGCGGTCGCCTTCCGCCAAGTGGGCCTCAACCCGGCTCCAGAGCGCGTCGAAGCGCTCGGCGGCAAAGGGGCGGTTGACCGGGCCCCAGACAATGTCTTCGCTGGTGCTCGGTTCTTCCACTATGAACCGATCGGCCGGCGAGCGGCCGGTATGACGCCCCGTGGTGGTCAGCAGTGCGCCGCTGTGAGTCAGGATCCCTTCCCCCCGCTGCAGTGCCAGCTCAATCAGCTCGGCCGCGCTCAGATCGGCATACACACTGACCGCAGTTGGTTCGGTCCGGGCCGTCGGGAAGTCTTGTCGCTGGGTCACTGGGGCGCTCGTGCGGGCGGGGGGCGCCAATTATGCAAAAAAAACTCCGGTGGCAACAGGCGGGCGTAGGGCCGGGGTGCCGGCGGTTGGCGTCGATTCTGGCGTCCAGTGCTCCCGGCCGGGCCGCCGGAGTCAGTGCAGCGTGGGATCTGCGCCGAGTGCCGCGGCGGATAGCTGGGCTTCGGTAAAGCCGTAGTGCTGCTGGCAGAACTGGCATTGGATTGACAGGAGCGGCGAGCTGGCCAGTAGCTCGCGCACGGTTTCCGGTCCCAGGGCAATGATGGAGCCGCCGATACGCTCCCGCGAACAGCTGCATGCGAACCGCAGCGGCGTGGGATCGTAGAGACGCACGCGTTCGCCGTGAAACAGCCGGTGCAGCTGCGCGCCGTGGTCGAGGGTCAGTTGTTCGTGGACGGCGAGGGTGTCGGCCAATGCGGTCAGATGTTCCCAGCAGTGCTCGCGCTCGCTCAGGGTCTGGCGCTGGGCCGGAAGCGCCTGCAGCAGCAGGCCGGCGGCCGCTCTTGTATCGGCCGCGAGCCACATGCGGGTCGGCAGTTGCTCGGAGCGGGCGAAATAATCCGAGAGACAGGCGGCGAGGCGCGGGTGTTCCAGCGGCACTATGCCCTGGTGACGCTCGCGGCCGGGCATGGTAAGGGTGATGCTCAGATGGCCGGACCCCACCAGCTGGCGCAGATCGTCACTGAGTATCGCGCCCGGATCGGGCATGCGTGCGATGGCGCGCAGATCCTGGCGGTCGGTGCAATCGGCCATCAACAGGGGAACGGGCCCATCGCCACGCGCCTGCACCGTGAGCGTGCCCGCAGTCTTCAGGTTGGCGCTGATCAGAGCGGCAGCCGCAAGAAACTCGCCGAGCTGCGTCTGCAGCGGCGCTGAATAGGAGTTGTGGCGATACACCTCCGCGGTGGACCGGCGCAGCGAGACGATCTCGCCGCGGATGTCGTAGTCCTCGAACAGAAAACGTTGATGAATGTCGTTGATGGTTATGGGCACAGGTCGTATCACGCGGGAGGTTTCATGCGGGGTCAGAAAGATCGAGGCTGCGGAATTTGATGATCTGACGACGCTGCTTTTTGCTGGGGCGTTCGTCCGGATACTGGATGCCCTCGCGTGCGGCGCGGCGGGCGGCGGCTTGCTGTTCGCGCTTGACCAGACTTTCGGGGGTTTCGGCGTACAACAGCGCGGCTTCGGCGGCGCCCCGGCGCTGTTCGGACAAGGCAGTTACCACAACGGTTTTTTCTTCCCAGCCCTGGTTGATGGTCAGGGTGATTCCCGGCTCGATTTCCTTGCTAGGCTTGGCGCGCTGACCGTTGATCTGCACCTTGCCGCCTTCGATGGCGGCTTTCGCCAGGCTGCGGGTCTTGAAAAAACGCGCCGCCCACAGCCATTTGTCGAGCCGTACCCGGTGGGTTGCATCTGGTGTCATCAGAGCACCGGGAGGATATCGTCGAAATCAGCGAGGGCCGGGAAACGCAGTTGCTCGCGAGGGCCGCGTCGACTGTCGGGCTGACTGATGCACAGCAGGTGGGCGATGCCATACGCGCGGGCGGCATCGAGTACCGGCTCGCTGTCGTCGATAAACAGGGTGCGCAGCGGATCGAAGCTCAGGTCGGCAGCCAGATGATGCCAGAACGCCGGATCTTCCTTCGGCATGCCGTAATCGTGCGAAGAAATCATGCGGTCGAGCCCGGCGCCGATCAGAGTGCGGCTCAGTTTCAGGTTCAGGCTGTCGCGATGGGCGTTGGTGACGAGGATACGGCGCCGCCCACGTGCGCCCAGTTGTTCCAGCAATGCGCCTGCGCGGGGGCGTTCAGCGATCAGATGGGCGACTTCGCGCTTCAGGGAAGTCACGTCGAGCCCGAGCTGCGCCGACCAATAGTCGGTGCAATACCACTGCAGGCTGTGCTGCTCGCGCTCGAACCGCGCGTGCAGTTCGCGCATACTGGTTTCGGGATCGAGCCCGTGGTGCTCAGCGAAACGCCGTGGCAGATGGTGCTGCCAGAAGTGGTTGTCGAAATGGAGATCGAGCAGGGTACCGTCCATGTCGAGCAGAACGGTGTCGATAGCGCTCCAGTCGATCATCAAACATAATGCTCCGCGCTGTACTTGGTCCGAGGAAGTATGCCCACCCCGCCTACGATATTGAAGCGCAGAATTGTCGCGCGCTCCCGTTTGTTTCGCGTCGAGCAACTGGATCTGCGCTTCTCCAATGGCGTCGAGCGGGTCTACGAGCGCCTGAGTGGCGCGGGTTACGGTGCGGTGGTGGTGGTGCCCCTGACCGCTGCCGGCGAAATTCTGCTGGTGCGGGAATACGGTGCGGGCAGCAATCACTACCACTGGGGTTTGCCCAAGGGCGCGATCGATCCGGGCGAGGATGCGCTGAGCGCCGCCGACCGCGAATTGAAAGAAGAAGCCGGACACGGCGCACGCCGCCTGACTGCGCTCAAACGCATCTATCTGAATCCGTTTTACATGGAACGTCAACTGGATTTCGTGCTGGCGGAAGACCTCTACCCCGAATCGCTCCCCGGCGATGAGCCCGAACCCCTGGCGGCCATGTGTTGGCCGCTGGCGCGGCTGAGCGAGTTGCTCGCCCGGGACGATGTCAACGATGCCATTTCCATCAGCGCGCTGGCCCTGGCGCGCGACCATCTCGCCGCGCGCGATTCCTGAGCGCCGGCTCAACCCGGAGTTTGTCATGGTAGAAATCGAGGCGGTGATCGAGTTGGCGCGCGCCGCGGGCGACGCGATCCTCGAAGTATACGAACGCGCCGACCTGGGCGCCCAGCAAAAGAGCGATGCGAGCCCTCTGACGGAGGCCGATCTGGCGGCGCACCGGGTATTGATGGCGGGCCTGGCGAAATTGACCCCGGAAATTCCGGTATTGTCGGAAGAGTCGGTCGATCCCGGCTGGGAGGTGCGGGCGAAGTGGAAGCGTTACTGGTTGGTCGACCCGCTGGACGGCACCAAGGAATTCATCAAGCGCAACGGCGAATTCACCGTGAATATCGCGCTGATCGACGACGGCGTTCCGGTATTGGGTGTGGTCAGCGTCCCGGTCCGCGAAATCGTTTACGCCGGGATGTCGGGCAAAGGTGCCTGGCGCCTTGATGCCGAAGGATGCGCAGACATCCGCACGCGCTCCATGCGCGGGCGCGGGAGTCAGGAATTGCCGGTAACCGTGGTGGCGAGTCGCAGCCATGGCGCGGATACCGTGGCGCAGTGGCTGGATGCAATCGGTCGGCGGGTGGGGCAGATCGAAACCCGCAACATGGGCAGCTCCCTGAAGCTGTGTCTGGTGGCGGAAGGCAGTGCCGATATTTACCCGCGCCTGGCGCTGACAGCGGAATGGGACACGGCGGCCGCGCAGGCGGTGGTTGAAGCGGCGGGAGGTGTGGTACTGGCCGCCGATCTGAGTCCGCTGCGCTACAACACCAAAGCGGATCTGCTCAACCCCTACTTCTTTGTGCTCGGGGATCAGGGCTACCCCTGGCGGGAACTGCTGGCGGACAGCTGACTCGCTGTCAAAGGAGGTCGTCCGGCAACTGGCCGGGCTCGCTGCCGGGCATGCCCGGCGCGGGCGCAAACGCTTGAGGCACGGACTCCTCCAGAAACAGCTCTTCATCGAAAGCATGCCCGCCCGGATTGGCGCGTAGCCCGGTATCCGGATCGATGCGCACGGTAAGGATTCCGGGAGGCCTGGGGCGGTAAACCTCCGCGGTGCCGGCCAGTGCGGCACCCATGAAGTTCATCCAGATCGGCAAAGCCGCCGTGCTGCCGTATTCGTTGGCGCCGAGCACCCGATTGTCGTCGAACCCGAACCAGACGCTCGTCACCAGCGTCGGGGTGTAGCCCGAGAACCAAGCGTCGCGGGGACCATTGGTGGTCCCGGTCTTGCCGGCGATGTCCCCGCGCTTGAGTTGCAGGGCGCGGGTGCCGGTGCCGCGGCGGATAACATCCCTGAGTATCGAATCCATGATGTACGCAATCCGGGGGTCCATCACTTGCGGTGCCGCTGGCGCCGCGGTCGCATTCTGCGTGCCCGGCGCGCCGCTGCAGGCGGGGCATACACGCTCGGGATTGGCGGTGAACAGCGGCTTGCCGTGGGCGTCCTCGATGCGCTCGATCAGGTAGGGCGTCACCCGGTAGCCGCCATTGGCGAAAATCGCGTAGCCGGCCGCCATTTGCAGGGGCGTGAAGGTGGCTGTACCCAGCGCGAGCGACAGATTGGGCGACAGCTCCGAGGGGTCGAAGCCGAACCGCGTCAGGCTGTCGATGGCGTTACGGATGCCGACGGCCTGCAGGACGCGAATGGACACCAGGTTCCGGGAAAGATACAGCGCCTCGCGCAACCGAAGCGGTCCATAGAATTCGCCATTGTCGTTTTCCGGGCGCCAGGATTCCTTTTGGGACGGGTCGTTGAATACGATCGGGGCGTCATGAAAGACGGATGCGGCGGTAAAGCCGCGCTCGAGGGCGCTGGCGTATATAAAGGGCTTGAAGCTGGAGCCGGGCTGACGCCGTGCCTGGGTCGCCCGGTTGAAGTGGCTGGCGCCGAAATCGAAGCCCCCCACCAGGGCGCGGATGGCGCCATCAATGGGGTCCAACGCCACCAGGGTTGCCTGGGCCTCCGGCAACTGCGCCAGCGCCCAGTGCTGGCCGACACTACGCAGCCGGATCAGGTCGCCACTGCTGAATACCCGTGTAAAATCCGTGATCCGGCGTGTCAGCCCTTTCTTTCCGGAAAGTTCCAGTTCGGTTCCGTCTCCTGTAATTGCCCGGATGCCCGCGGCGTCCACTTGCGTAACCACAGCCGGGATCAAGCCCTGAATGACCGGTACTGTGGCCAGTCGATTCCGCCACTGTTCGGGGTCGGCGATGTGGGCTTCCGCGCCGCGGTACCCGCGGCGTTGATCGTAATCAGCCAGGCCGTCCGCTACCGCCTTGTCGGCGGTCAGTTGCCAGTCGCTGCGAATGGTGGTTATTACGCGTAGACCATCGGTGTAGGAGCTCTCGCCATAGCGGGTGAAGACCTCGCGGCGCGCCATCTCGGCGACATAGTGGGCGGGGATATCCAGCTGGGTCTGATAAATGCGCGCGGAGACGGGCGTTGCCACCGCTGTGTGATAGGTGCTCAAGTCGATATGGCCGAGGTGAAGCATGCGTCCCAGGATCCAGTCGCGGCGTTCCCGCGCGCGCTCCGGATTGCTGGCCGGGTTGTAGGCGGAAGGCGCCTTTGGCAGTCCAGCGATCATGGCCAGCTCCGGTAGCGCCAGCTCGGACAGAGGTTTGCCAAAATAAACCTCGGCGGCGGCGGCGACTCCGTAGGCGCGATTGCCGAGAAAAATCTTGTTGCAGTAGAGGGTCAGTATGGCGTTCTTGTCGAGAC
>JBKHWK010000071.1:0-8227 GCA_046566625.1 Gammaproteobacteria bacterium | reverse complement strand
GTTCGCGCTCTATATCGGCATCGCTTTCTGGTCGCGCGCTGCCTCCACCCGCGAATTCTATGTCGCCGGCGGCGGAGTGCATCCGATCGTCAACGGGATGGCGACCGCAGCGGACTGGATGAGCGCGGCTTCGTTCCTGTCGGTGGCGGGACTGATCGCCTTCGCGGGCCGCGACGGGTCGGTCTACATGATCGGCTGGACCGGTGGCTTTGTGTTGCTGGCGTTGCTGCTCGCGCCCTATCTGCGCAAGTTCGGGCGCTTCACCGTGCCCGAGTTCATCGGCGATCGCTATTACTCGAATACCGCGCGGGTCGTCGCGGTGATCTGTCTGCTGCTGATTTCCTTCACCTATATCGCCGGCCAGATGCGCGGCGTCGGCATCGTCTTTTCGCGCTTCCTCGAAGTCGATATCAACACCGGCGTGATGGTCGGCATGGCCATCGTGTTTGTGTACGCCGTGATGGGCGGCATGAAGGGCATCACCTATACCCAGGTCGCGCAATACTGCGTACTGATCTTCGCCTTCCTGGTGCCAGCGGTGTTCCTGTCGACCATGTGGACCGACAACCCCATCCCGCAGCTCGGCTTCGGCAGCCGTCTCAACGACGGCTCCGGCCTGACCGTGCTGCAAAAGCTCGATCAGGTCACCACCGAACTGGGTTTCAGCGCCTATACCCAGAGTAACCGCAGCGTCATCGATTCCGCCGCCATCGTGACCGCGCTGATGATCGGCACCGCCGGTCTGCCCCATGTGATCGTGCGTTTCTTCACCGTGCCCCGGGTGTCGGATGCGCGCCGCTCGGCCGGCTACGCGCTCGCCTTCATCTGCGTGATGTACACCACCATCCCGGCGATCGCGGTGTTCGCACGCCTCAACCTCTCGGAAAGCGTGAATGAAACGCCCTATGCGAGCGCACCGGCCTGGGTGAAGAACTGGGAGAACACCGGCCTGATCGCCTGGCAGGACAAGAACGACGACGGCATCATCCAGTACCGCGCCGGTGCGCCTTTCGCGCCGGCCAAACCCGAGTTCACCGCAGAGCGCGGCCGCCATGGTGAGCGCTTACTGCGCAATGCGCCCAGCGCCAGTGCCAACGAAATTTATGTGGACCCC
This sequence comes from Gammaproteobacteria bacterium, assembly GCA_046566625.1. Lineage (GTDB taxonomy): Bacteria > Pseudomonadota > Gammaproteobacteria > Pseudomonadales > Porticoccaceae > JAGPUQ01. The sequence goes on along the minus strand of JBKHWK010000071.1, from coordinate 7,113 downwards.
GACATCATGGTGATGGCGAACCCGGAAATCGCCGGCCTGCCCGGCTGGGTCATTGGTCTGATCGCCGCCGGCGCCATCGCCGCCGCACTGTCGACCGCCGCCGGGCTGTTGCTGGTGATTTCCAGTTCGGTATCCCACGACCTGCTCAAGCGCACGTTCGCGCCGAACATCAGCGAGCGCGCCGAGCTGCGGTTGGCACGTCTGGCCGCGGTGGCGGCGATCCTGGTCGCGGGTTGGTTCGGCATCAATCCGCCCGCCTTCGTGGCTCAGACCGTCGCCTTCGCCTTTGGTCTGGCGGCGGCCACGCTGTTTCCCGCCATCGTGCTCGGCATATTTTCCAAGCGCGTCAACCAGGCGGGGGCGGTGGCCGGGATGCTGGCGGGGCTGGTGTTCACACTCGGCTACATCGTCTATTTCAATTTCATGGCGCCGGAACTGAACCGACCGGAACACTGGCTGCTCGGCATTTCGCCGACCGGGATCGGCAGCCTGGGCGCGCTGCTCAATGTCGTCACAACGGTCGTCATCAGCCGCGTCACCGCCCCGCCACCCGTCGCCGTACAGGAAATGGTGGATGACCTCCGCATTCCCTCCGGCGCCGGCATCGCTCACCGCCACTGACAGGAAACCATTCCATGTCCGATCAACGCAGGGACACTGCCGAGCAAGCGGATTTCCGCACTCACTGCCGCGCCTGGCTGGCCGCCAACCCGCTCCCCGAAGCACCGGTGCGATTGCCGCAGTCCGCCATCGAGATCATGCACACCACCCAGCTCGACTATTTGCGCGAGTGGCAGCGTCTGGCCTACGAGGCCGGCATGGTCGGCTGCGATTACCCGATGGCCGAAGGCGGCGGCGGGCGCAAGGACTGCCAGATCGTCGCCAACCAGGAGATGCAGCGCGCTGGACGCCCGTTCCTGCCCAACATTCTGGGCCTCGGCATGGCCGCGCCCACCATCCACATCCACGGCAGCCAGACCGTGCGTGAAACCCTGCTGCCACGGCTGTTCTCGTGCGCCGACATCTGGTGCCAGGGCTTCAGCGAACCGGGCGCCGGTTCCGATCTCGCCAATGTGCAGACCTTTGCCGAACGGCGCGGCGACCGCTGGGTGATCAACGGCCACAAGGTGTGGACCTCGCTCGCTCATTTCGCCGACTGGATGATCCTGCTCGCGCGCAGCGATCGCGCGAACAAATACGAGGGCATGACCTACTTCGTGGTGCCCATCAAGGCCGAACTCGGCCGCTCGGTGACGGTGCGCCCGCTGATCAAGATCACCGGCGAGACCGGCTTCAACGAGGTGTTTTTCGACGGCCTGGAAATTCCCGACGATTACCGCGTCGGCGACATCGGTCAGGGCTGGCAGGTAGCCCAGACCACCCTGCTGCACGAGCGCGGCGCGGGGCCCATGGTGACGCCGTCGAGCGGGCGCGGCGGCGATCCCGAGCGGGCGATCGCCGATGCCTACGGCCTGCTCGAACTCGCGCGCAAATCGCCGCGCGCCGGCAAGACCGCGGCGGACGACCCGGTGCTGCGCGATCGCATCATGCAGCTCATCATCCGCCAGGAAGGCTCACGCCAGGGCGCGCGGCGGGCACGGGTGCCGGCGCTGTGCGAGCACCCGCAGCGGATTCCGTTGCAGGCCAAGCTGGTGATGTCCGAAATCCGCCAGGATGCCTGCGCGCTCGCGATGGAAATTCAGGGCGCGTCCAGTTCGCTCGCGTTCGGCGATGCCAATGCCCCGGACGGCGGCGAATGGGCGCTCGGCTACATGAATTCCTACGGCGTCACCATCGCCGCCGGCACCAACGAAATCCAGCGCAACATCCTCGGCGAGCGAGTGCTGGGGCTGGCCAAATCGAAATAGGCAATCGCCTGAGCACATAAAAAATCCAGATCAGGAAACACGAGACCCGCACCATGACCCAGCCCAAGGACTTCGGCTTCGACGACGATGCCGCCATGCTGCGCGACACCGCGCGCAAATTTCTCGCCGACAACTTGCCCGCCGACAAACTGCACCGCCTGATCGCCGCCAACTCCGATCCCTACCGCGCACCTGCCTGTGACTGGGACCAGGCCCTGTGGCGGCAGATCGTCGAGCTGGGCTGGACCACGGTGGCCGTGCCCGAGGCCGACGGCGGCATGGGCATGAACCTGACCGCACTCGCGGCACTCGCCGAGGAGGTCGGCCGCGCCGCACTGCCCTCGCCCTTTATCGCCACGGCGCTCGCCACGCTCGTGCTGCGCGAATGCGGGACCGAGCCCGCGCGCAAGCTGCTCGGCGAAATCGCCAGCGGCCGCGCCGCGACCTTGGCCACCATCCCGCGCAGCGGTGCCTGGGAAGTGGACGCCTGCGATGTGCGCCTCGAAGACGGCAAACTCCAGGGCAGCGCCTGGTTCGTGCAGGACGCCCGCAAGGCCGACGTGCTGATCGTGAAAGCCGCGAGCGCCAACGGTATAGCGCTCTGCGCGGTGCCGGTGAACGGCGCAGGGGTCGAAATCTTGCCGGACGCCATCATCGATCTGACCCGCGATCAGGCGCATATCCAGTTCAACGACGTCGCCGTAGCGCCAGACCAGTTGCTCGCCGCGCCGGGCGCAGGCGCTGCCGCCCTGGCCGCCGCCGAACCCGCGCTGCTGACCATTGTGGCGGCCGACATGTGCGGCGCCGCCGAGTGGCTGTTGCAGACCACCGCCGAATACGCCCGGCTGCGCGAACAGTTCGGTCATCAGCTCGGCTATTTTCAGGCCGTCAAACATCCGCTCGTCAATCTGATGATCGCGCTCGATCAGGCCAAATCCCTCGTTTACAACGCCGCCTGCGCGGTGGACAACGAACCGGATCGAGCGCCCGCCTTCGCGCGCATGGCCAAGGCCGCGGCGTCCGATGTCGCCGCCTATGGATCAAACCGCGCCATCCAGTTTCACGGCGGCATCGGCTTTACCTGGGAATGCTCTGTGCACCTCTACACCAAACGGCAGAAGCACAACCAGATGTTTTATGGAGATGCGAGCCATCAGCGCGCCAAACTGGCGGAGCTGTTGATGGGGGCTGTGGGCTAGGGCGCCACTGCCGGCCAGGGCGAGCGGTGAATGGTTTCGCGGGCTTGCGTCCGGCCAAACCTCAGGATGAGTCCGCTGTCGACATGCAGGGACGCTTCGACCGCGGCCAGCGAGCAATCACCACATCAAATCATCGGGCACCGGATAATCCGCGTAGGGATCGTTTTCCGGATTCTCCTGCGATGACGGCACGTTGAAGACCACCACACAGCCCAGGTCGCGCAGGGCGATTTTCTCGGCAGTCGCCGCTGGCACCAGTTCGTAGGCCTGATCGAACCTGACCACCGCCAGGACGCCGCCGATGATCTGGGCGCGCTGCGCCTTGTGCAGAGCGATTTTCTTTATCTTGCCGGCATCGACGAACTGAAACGTACTATCGCCGCCGCCGCGCGCCACCCGCTGGGTCTCGATCAACTGGCGGATTTGGGCGATCTGGGCCTTGCGCTCACGCTCCGCCATCTGTTCCCGATTGCGGTCGCGGTCACTTTCCGCCTTGTGCTGCTGGGCCAAACGCGCCTGTTCAGCCACGGCATCCGGCGTATTGGCGCGCTGCGCCTGCCGCTTTTCCTTGCTCGCTTTCTTGATCTGGTGGGGCTTGACCAGGCCCGCTTTGAGCAACTGGTCTTGCAGGGGATTGGCCATGGTCGTCACGCCCTATGAATAATGTGGTCCGGCAACCCGCGCGCGCTGCCGGCTGAACAGACCGGGACGCGGGATGCCCTCATGAGCGGCGCATAGTGCCCCATTTGCGCGGACGATGGGTAGGGGAAGACGGGTCCGACACGGGCCCCGACCGCTGCGATGTGAATCGCGTTAGGCTACGGGGTCGGCGGGCGCTGTCGATCGACGACCCCGAGCGGAAGCGACCGCGGCACAGTTCATCACCCAAACCCATTGCGGAGAACAACATGAGCGCTCAGGCGACCAACGCGGATCAGATTGCCTTCTGGAATGCGAAGGCCGGCAACAAATGGGTGGAATACCAGACGCAGCTCGACCAGCAGATCGGTGTGCTGGGCGATGCCATGCTGAGCGCGGCGAAGCTTGGTACGGGTCAGCGGGTGCTCGATATTGGCTGCGGCTGTGGCGCCACCGCGTTGCAGGCGGCGGCGATGGTGGGCGCTTCCGGGGCGGTCACGGGCGTCGATGTGTCCGCACCCATGCTCGAACGGGCGGGCGCACGGGCGCGCGAGGCGGGCTTGAGTCGGGTGAGCTTCATGGAAGCCGACGCCCAGATGGATTCCCTTGGCGCAGCATTGTACGACCGCGTCATCTCCCGGTTTGGTGTGATGTTTTTCACCGATCCGGTCGCCGCTTTCAGAAACATCCGCTCGGTGATGGCGCCGGGGGGACGCCTCGCATTCGTGTGCTGGCGCTGCGCTGACGAGAATCCCTGGATGAGCGAACCGGTCAAGGTGGCCGCGCGGCATGTGGCGCTGCCGCCGGCCCCGCCTGCGGACGCCCCCGGTCCGATGGCGTTCGCGGACCCCGAGCGGGTGCTACGCATACTCAACGCCGCCGGCTTGAGCAGCATCGACATACGGAAACACGATGCCCCCTGTGTGATCGGTGGCGGCGGCGACCTCGACGCCTGCGCCGATTTCCTGTTCAACGTCGGCCCCCTGAGTCGCGCGCTGATGAGCGCGGATTTCAATGAACAGAAGAAGGCCGCGATTCGTGCATCCGTTTGCGATGTTCTGAAACCCTATCTGACGTCAGCCGGCGTGGTGATGCCCTGCGCGGTGTGGATCGTGACTGCCAGCAACGCCTGAATCGACGCGGCTCCTTGTCTCTGACCCCTGCCTTGTTCTTTGTTATACATATCTTTCAATATTTTCTGGGACGCAAGCTTTGGCGAATAATTGTCCAAAAGGGGTTAGTTGGGCCGTGCTGTTTATCTCGACACCTATTTGTTGTCCTTCTTCATTACGGATGGGCGTTTGATTGCCTACCTGCCAAATACCGGCGATATTTAGGCTATGTAAATGATCGATATAGAAGCTATAATTTTCGGGCGCCGCTAAATTTTCTACCGGAAATTGGTTACTTCTTACCTCACGCGGCGAAAACGTATTGGTGCCGGAGTGAAATGCGGCATACGTTACGTACTCGTAGCTCTGTTTGCTGAGTTCATAAATTACTACTGCCTCGTCTGGACTAAGTTGACTTATGATTTGTGTAAAAGCGGGATGCGCTTCATTAACACGCTCTTTATCGATTGCTCGCGCCAGTAAATTGACAAATAAATCAGAAATTATGTCTTCAGGAGATACGTACTTTAAGCCGTCAAGAGCGGGACCTACTATTTTCGGATTCCCTTCAATCAAATTTTCCTCGGGGACTATTTTCGAAATTCGTTCCAAGTAATTTTGGTATCGGTCATTTCTCGCAGCCAAATAATCAATTGGCGCCAATAGCCATCTTGCGGCTTTAGTGGCCGACTCCAAGGCCGATCCAATTTGTTTTGCCGCTGGGGCAGCAACATCGTCGTACGCCTTTTCGACGGGAAAGTTCTTGGCTAACTCCTCCTCCCAGCTCATAAATGATCCTCAATATGTATAACGCTCCGGCTCAGCCGCCCCGCAGAAGCGGCGCACCGATAGCAAATACAACAACAAGATCGCGCCGCTTCTGCGGGTCGGCCTGGAGTCGGTGGTTAGATGCGTTTTGCATATCTACCAGCTACATGCTTGCCGTAGGGGCTTGACTGCTTCCGAAAGACCAGAAATTGGAAATGTTGCCATCACGGGGCTTTCTCCATACGGCGTTATCTGGGTCAGGAGCTTTCCGTGGTTCATCATTTTTTTGGCAAAAGCAATGTCGCTACCGCGTACAAATACGGCCTTGTTGTCTGTTGAAATTGACCAGGATTCCGTTGTGGCATTCTCACTATCGAAGCGCGCGAGCATCCGAGTTGAGTCGAGGCCGAGATAAAGGTCCCAGGTCAGGAACACATTGGTTTTGCTCTCGGAGCAACGGATTAATAGAGAAGGGCGAACTGTTTTATATCCAGAGCGAACTGGCTCTTCAGACTGAACTGACAAGTAAACATTGACGCTATCGTCGATTGGTGATCTGTCAGAGCGAACTGACCATTTCCCGCTTCCTATAGTCGTTGTCGAAGACGGCTTATCAACGCCGAGTTTTTTTGCAACCGCGTCGTAACACACAAGCCTAGCCGCATCTGCAGAAGTTGCAGCGCACTTCGCTATGTCCTGCTTGGTGTCTGCGAACGCCAAGGATGAGACGGTGGCGCACGCAACAGCCAAAATAGTCTTCAGTCTCATTGCGCCTCCCATGAGCATCTAACATAGAGCATCGGAAGACAGGGGTCAAAGACGGGGGTCATTGCAACCAAAAACGCTGCGCCGGATGCCGGTGGGCCATGCACTTCTGCCACAATAGAGCGCATCGATAACCCCCGGAATCCTGCCATGACATCAGGAATTGCCGACACGCTGACGCAGGCCGTGGGCCTGCATCAGCAGGGCCAGATCGCGCGGGCGGCGGCTTTGTATCAGGAGATTCTGAAACACCAGCCCGGCCACTTCGACGCGCTGCATCTGCTGGGCGTGGCCTGCCTGCAAGGCGGTGATCCCGAGGCAGCTGTGACCCTGATCGGCCAGGCGATCCGCGTAAACCCCCGCAACGCGGATGCCCTGACCAACCTCGGCAACGCGCTGCGCGAGCTGGGTCGCCACGCACAGGCACTGACCTGCTACGACCGCGCGCCCGGCATCCGGCCGGATTCGGCGGAAACGCGTTACAACCGTGCCTTGGCGTTGCAGGAGTTGCATCACCATGACGACGCCCTGGCCGAATACGACCGCGCGCTCGCGCTGCGGCCCGGGTATATCGAGGTGCGCTACAACCGCGGCGTGGTATTGCAGGACAGCAAGCGCTACGAGGATGCCGCGCTGGCATTTGCGCAGTTGCTGGAGCTCGCGCCCGATTGCCCCTACGCGGCCGGCAAACTGGGGTATCTGCGGTTACTCTGTTGCGACTGGGCGTCCTACCACGACCAGCTGGCCCAGCTCAGCGGCGAC
>JBKHWK010000070.1:0-8257 GCA_046566625.1 Gammaproteobacteria bacterium | reverse complement strand
CCCTTCCCGCAGCCGATTGCGCGCCAGCACCCAGCGATGGACTTCGCTCGGCCCCTCGTAGATACGCATCACCCGCACCTGCTGCGCCATCAGCTGCAACGGCAGTTCCTTGGTCATACCCATGGCACCGTGGGCCTGCATGGCCCAGTCGATGACGTCGGTCGCGAGCTCGGTGCCGTAGAGCTTGATCATGCTGGCCTCGGTGCGCACATCGGCGCCCGCGTCCTGCCGGCAGGCAGCATGCCAGAGCATGAGTTGCAGGCAGTGGATGCGGGTCTCGGCGTCGGCGACCCACCATTGGATCGCCTGGCGGTCCGCCAGCAGCGCGCCGAAAGTGGTGCGCTCGTTGGCATGCTGACACAGCATGGCAAGGGCTCTGCGCGCCATGCCCAGGCACCAGGCGCCCATCTGCAGACGGCGCACGATCAGCCGCAGCTGCATGGGTGCGAAGCCCTGGCCCTCGGCGCCCAGCAGCTGGCTGGCCGGCAGGCGGCAGTTGTCCAGCACCACCTCGAAAGTGGTGTGACCGCCGATGATGGGAATGGCGCGCGCCACTTCAAAGCCCGGCGTGCCGCGGTCCACGACAAAAGCGGAGATGCCGCCGCGCGCGCCCCGCGCCGGGTCGGTGACCGCCATCACCACGGTGAAATCGGCCTCGTCCACCTTGCTGACCCAGATCTTGCGGCCGTCGAGCACCCAGTCATCGCCATCGCGGCGGGCGCGGGTGATCATCGCCGCCGGGTCGGCGCCAGCGCCGGGTTCGGAAATGGCGATGGCGGAGATCGTCTCACCGCGCGCATAGGGTTCCAGATACTTGCTGCGCTGTGCGTCGTTCACCGTGGCTTGCAGCATGTGCAGGTTGGGAGAGTCGGGCGGGAAGGTGAAAGGCGTCACGGTGCGTCCAAGCGCCTCGTTCACACCCACCATGGCGAGCGCCGGCAGTTCGGCGCCGCCGCTGGCGGCCGGGCAGTCGAGCCCCCACAAACCCAGCTCCCGACATTGCTCGTGCAGGGGTTCAAGTTCCTCCGGCGTCAGATGATAGCCCTGGCCTGCGGCTTCGCGGGCCAGTACGGCGGCCTCCAGCGGCAGCAGAGCCTCATCCACGAAACGGTTCACTGTGGTGTTGATGAGGCGGTATTCCTCGTCGAGATCGAAATTCACCTTGGGCTTCTCCGGCAGGGCAATCAATTATCGGCAAGACGCACGCGCCGCGCGCCGTTCAGAACCTCGTCAGGGTCGACCGCACAGCGTCTTCAACGGGCTCATTGTCGTTCCAGAAACTTTTTCTGGAAGGCGCGAATCCGCTCCGCGTTTTTGCCCAGGTCGCTTTTCCCCACCCGGGATTTGGAGCGGATATCGATGCGGCTCTCGCGGTCAACGCCGGTGACGCGAATCACCACATCGTCCTTGAAGCCGTACCAAAAGCTGGTTTCGGTGGCTTCGATCAGGCCCAGATCGGGCACGGCGGCGACAATCTCCCAGCCCAGATCGCGAGCGGTGGCCAGCGCCTGGTCGAAGGCGGTCCGGGGAGCTGTAGGCAGCACGATGGTCTGGATATCCGGATAGGCCGCGAGCTGCTGGCGGGCACTGTCTTCGCCATCGTAGGTGACGGGGTTGGGCGCGTCGGCGCGCAGCGGCGCGATGGCCTCGAACGGCGGTGGATTGTCGGTATCCGTGGTGATGTCGTGGATGGGCGGCACCGCGCGTGCGTGCTGCAGGATCTGCCAGGGAATCCACACCACGATCGCGGCGATCCCGAGCGCGATCAGCAGCTTGCTACCCTGATCCCGGCGGGCACTCGGGATCAGCAGCGCCAATGTGCCAAGCACGAGGGCGGCGATCCCGACATAGGCCGAGTAACGCATCAGCAGGAATCCGAAGCGGAAATCCCACAGCCCGAGCCGCGCGCCGGGGCCGCCGACAAGCAGCGCCAGCCCCGCCAGCAGAGCTATGATCAACGCGATGGTGGCAATTTTCATGGGCTGGCCCTGCGCAAGATTCAGCAACGGTGAAACGCCCCAGCGGTCATCCGGGGCAGGTTGCGGGCAGCTCTGTAGGCGCCCTGCCGGGCATCAAGAATACTGGAGTTTGGGCGCTCAAGCGCCCTCAGGATACCGGCGGAACCCACGGAGGACTCCGCGCCACGTCGCGTCACGCCATGCAAACGGCCGTCATCAGAGTCAGATGCGACACCCGATCGCTACCGCGATCATCACCGTTGGTTGGCGACGGCTTCCGTCACGGCCGCGCGCAGAACCCTCACAGTGCCCGGTTGTCAGAAGCCCGCCAAAGGTCAAGAATGCGAGGGTCCTTCACTCCGCCACAATTAACATAATGGGAGGAACCCATGGCCGAATACCAGTTCCCCGTAGACGCCAGCCAGATCATGCTGTTTGCACGCTCCGTCGGCGACAAGAATCCGATCTACCACGATCCCGCCTACGCCAGGACTACCGAACCGGGCGGCGTCATAGCGCCACCCACGTTCGTACAGGCCGCGGCCCAGTACGACCCCAACTTTCCCCTGCGACCGCGCATCGGCGAGCCCTGGTTCGGCTCCGGTCGCGAGGCCACCGGCGTCAAGGCCAAGCCGAAGACCGAGGGTGAAAAAGGCGGCGTGGGGCAGAGCTCCCGGGTGCTGCATGCCGAACAGAAATATCAGTATCACAGGCCCATCCGTCCCGGCGATGTACTGACCGTGACCACGCGCGCCGGGCGCCGCTGGGAAAAAGAAGGCCGCCGGGGCGGCTCGCTCAAATTCAGCGAGGCGATCACCGAATTTCGCAATCAGGCCGGCGAGCTGGTCGTTACCTCCACCATGGTCGGTGTCGAAACCGGCCAGGCCGTCAGCCAGAACTAGGAGCGCACCATGTCACTGCGAGCGAGCCAACTGAAGATCGGCGATACCCATTCCGAGCAGGTCGCCACCAACCTGTCGCGCACCCAGATCGTGCAGTACGCCGGCGCCTCGGGCGACTACATGCCGCTGCACACCGACGAAGTCTATGCGCGCGAAATCGCGGGTTACCCCGGGGTGTTCGCCCACGGCATGCTGTCGATGGGCGCGACCGGGACCATGCTGACCAACTGGGTTGGCGATGGCCGACTGACCGAGTACAGCGCCCGCTTCACCCGCCAGGTGTGGCCGGGCGACGACCTGATCGCCACCGCCAAGGTGACGGCGCTCGACAACATCGAGGGGCAGCACTTCGTCCAGCTCGATGTGGTCACCGTCAACCAGGACGGGCAGGAAGTCATCAGCGGCCAGGCGACCGCGCGTATCGATCCCTGAACCCGGGATAGAAGCCATAGCAGCTTGTTGAAAAACGTCGCGAGGGAGCCAGATACGAGGCCCACGGCGCGCAGCGACCCAGACATATCCAATAGATAGGCGAGGAAGCGAGCACCGCGCAACGAAGCAGATGGCTGCCGCAGCAGTTTTTCAACAAGCTGATAGGGAACCGCGATGAGCGAGCCGAAGAAGTACGACCCCTACGCCAACCTGCTGAAGCGGGGGGATGTGGACCCGGCCAAGGTCGCGCCACCCACGCCCGCCGCGACCCTCACGCTGCTGCGCGACGGACCCGGCGGCGTGGAAGTGCTGATGTTGCGCAAGAACTCCGAGATCCGCTTTGGCGGCATGTGGGTATTTCCCGGCGGCCGAGTGGATCCGGAGGACTACCCGCCCGATGGCGACCAGACCGCGGCCGCCCGCAACGCCGCCGCCCGCGAATCCCGTGAGGAAGCCGGCATCGAGGTGGATCCACAGGAGTTCATCTGGTTCTCGCACTGGACGCCGCCACCGATCACGCCCAAGCGCTTTACGACCTGGTTCTTTGCCGCGCCGGCAGAGGGTCATCACCAGGTCACCATCGATGGCGGCGAGATTCACGACCATCTGTGGATCAGCCCGGAGGTCGCGCGGACCCGCCACCAGGCGGGCGAAATCGATCTGGTGCCGCCGACCTGGGTCACCCTGCACTATCTGTCGGGCCATGCCTCGGTGGCGGCGTTGCTCACGCATCTGCGCGCGCAGCCACCACAAATTTATGTGACCCACCTGAGCGAAACCCCGGAGGGCGAACGGGTGACCCTGTGGGAGGGCGACGCTGGCTACGAAGCCTGGGACGCCAGCGTCCCAGGCCCGCGCCATCGTCTGACCATGGCCAGGACAGGCTATATTTTCGACGATTCCGGCCGTCCCCGCCGCCATGGCTGAAGCGACCGACAAGCCCCGCTGGGGGCTCGACGCCGCCGAACTGGCGCGCTACCCCACCGTCTATCGCGACGATCTGCTGGCCGGCAAAATTGCCGTCATCTCCGGCGGCGGCACCGGGCTCGGGCGCGCCATGGCCTATCTGTTCACGCGGCTCGGCGCTCAGGTGCTGATCTGCGGTCGCAAGCAGGCCAATCTGGATGTCACTGCGGCAGGCATAAAGCAGCATCTGGGTCGCGATGTCGCCACGCACGCCATGACCATCCGCGACCCGGATGCGGTGGCTGCCTTGATGACGGAGTGCTGGCAGCGATTCGGCGGCCTCGACCTCCTGGTCAACAACGGCGGCGGCCAGTTTCCCCAGCAGGCCATCGACTACAGCGTGAAGGGCTGGAATGCCGTCATCGACACCAACCTCAACGGCACCTGGTACATGATGCAGCAGGCCGCCCGGCGCTGGCGCGACACCGGCACGCCCGGCAGCATCGTCAACATCGTCGCCGACATCTGGCGCGGCATGCCCGGCATCGCCCACACCTGCGCCGCGCGCGCCGGGGTGATCTTCGCCAGCCGCAGCCTGGCGGTGGAGTGGGCACCGCTCAATATTCGCGTCAATTGCGTCGCGCCCGGCACCATCGCCACCCCGGGACTCGAGGTCTATCCGGAGGAGGCCTCTGCGCACTTTCATCGCGCTAACCCCATGCTGCGCTGCGGCGACGCCATGGACATCGCGGAAGCCGCGGTCTATCTCGGCACCAGCTCGGGCAAGTTCATCACCGGCGAATGCCTCACCGTGGATGGCGGCCAGCAGCTGTGGGGCGAGGTCTGGCCCAACGGCAAGCCGGCATGTTTCGAGACACCCTGATGCAACCCACCGCAGCGGCCGACCCGGAGACTGTGTGACCGACGACCGTGCGACCCACAATAGTGTCGCTGACAACGGTGTTGCCGACGACTGTCTTGCCGAGGATAAGGCCCTGTTCGGCCTCGACGACGCCGAGCTCGCCACCCATGCCACCGTGTTCGAGTCCGGCCTGTGCGCCGGCCAGGTGGTGCTGATCTCGGGCGGCGGCAGCGGCATCGGCCGCGCCAGCGCCTACCTGTACGCACGACTCGGCGCGCGCGTGGTGATCTGCGGGCGCCGGGCGGAAGCTCTGGCGGAAACCGCCGCCGGCATCCACGCCGCCTGCGGCGCCGAAGTGCTCACCCAGGCCATGACCATTCGCAACCCGGAACAGGTCCAGGCACTGATCGACCGCGTGTGGGACGAGTGCGGCGGCCTCGACGTGCTGGTCAACAGCGCGGGCGGCCAGTTCGCGCAGGACTCCCTCGACTATTCCGTGAACGGCTGGAAAGCCGTCATCGACACCAATCTCAACGGCACCTGGTACATGATGCAGGCCGCCGCGCGGCGCTGGCGCGACGCCGGCCGGCCCGGAACCATCCTCAACATCGTGGTGAACATCCAGCGCGGCACCCTGCAAACCACCCACACCGCGGCGGCGCGCGCCGGCGTCATCTATCTGAGCAAGAGTGTCGCAGTCGAGTGGGCGCCGCTCGGCATCCGGGTCAATTGCATCGCGCCCGGCGCCATCGCCTCTTCGGGCTTGCGCAACTATTCACGCGAAGCCGCGGAAAAATTCCGCTACGCCAACCCGATGCGTCGTGCCGGCGATGTGTGGGACATCGCGGAGGCCTGCGTGTATCTGAGCTCGAGCGCGGGAGATTTCGTCACCGGCGAAGTGTTGGCGGTAGACGGCGGCTATCAGATGCTGGGCGAAGTCTGGGCACTGGGCGAACCGGAATATTTCGCCCGGGGCCGCGGAGCGGCGCGCTTCGCCGAACATCCCGCCCGCGAGTAAAAAATCCGCGGGCCGACTTCACATCAGACCAGGTTGGCCACCACAATGGCGAGGAACACGCCAAACACCAACAGACAAAACGCCGTCACCATTAGTTTGCCGCTGGCATCTTCGTTCATCGAATTCATGAGTGGCCTCACGATTTGGGTTACGAAAACCAGTGTAGGCGGTTGCTCCGGTATTGCACTGACGGGAATCAATCACCGGGCAACTATCGCAACCTGAGCCAGCAAATCCGGGCGATCGCGATGACGCTGTTCGCGCTACCCGCTACGCGGGACACGACTTGCTGCGAGCAGCAACTGCACATGGCAGCGCTGAATTACAGGTGTACGCACCGCGCCTTGTATCTATCAGCTTGTTGAAAAGCTGCTGCGGCAGCCATCTGCTTCGTTGCGCGGTGCTCGCTTCCTCGCCTATCTATCGGATATGTCTCGGTCGCTGCGCGCCGTGCGCCTCGCAGCTGGCCGCCTCGCGACGTTTTTCAACAAGCTGCTATAATCGATCAACCCTGGGGTGTTCGCCAGTCAAAGACGTCCTTGGCCGATATTGTCACCATGGGTTTCTCCAACTAGGGCCGTTGTGCATGTCCGCATGTCGGAAAGCCTGAAGCCCGCCGGAGATCCCCACCTTGAGCCTTCGGTTCAAGGCAACCTTGACAGCGGCATTTCGGGGCCTTCTTTCATACCACTCGCCCGGGCCTACCACTCACCCGGGAACACCGGTACCCGATGAGCCATCCCGCAGGCGCTTCCGGCCACCCGAGCGGCTCCGCAGTGGCAGCCAGTTCCGCATCGCCCTGCCAGGAATCCAACCAAGCCCTGCGCACCGCGCTGCGTCGCGCACGCCGCGCGCTCGACCCGCATCGACAGGCGCAGGCCAGCGCCGGGCTGTGCCGGGTGATCGCCAGCCTGCCCGCCTTCCAGCGCGCGCGGCGCATCGCGTTTTATCGGGCTGACGGCGGTGAAATCGATCCCCAACCGGCTTGGGAGCTGGCCACCGCATTGGGCAAGGTCTGCTATCTGCCGGTGCTGCATCCCCTGGGCCACAACCGGCTGTACTTTGTGCGCCACAATGCAAGCGAGCCGCTGCTTCCGAATCGCTTCGGCATTCCGGAGCCGCGCCTGCGCGGCCCGACCGCCATCTGGAGTCTGGATTTGATTTTCTTGCCACTGGTGGCTTTCGATGCCGCCGGCAACCGCCTCGGCCAGGGCGGGGGTTTTTACGATCGCAGTCTCGCGCGCATGCGCGGGAGGCCGGTGCAACACCCGCTGCTGATCGGGCTCGCCCATAGTTTTCAGCAGGTACCGCAATTGCGTCCCACACCCTGGGACGTGCCCCTGCACGGAGTCGTGACCGAACACAGTTTCCATCCTGCCGCAGGTCTGCGTCATGCGTAAAACCAAAATCATTTGCACCATCGGGCCGGCGACCGAGTCGACGGAAATGCTGCAAAAACTCGCCGATGCCGGCATGAACCTGGCACGGCTCAACCTGTCCCACGGCGATCACGCTTCCCACGGCGAAGTGATGCGCCGTATCCACGCCCTCAACACGAACCGCAACCATCCGGTGGCGATCATGGTGGATACCCAGGGGCCGGAGATTCGCACGGGCGATCTGGCCCACGACCTGAATCTCCACGATGGAGATGAAATCTCCGTCGTGCCGCTCGGCGAAACCGATGTCGAAACGACTTCGATTCAGGTGAATTACGCCGATCTCATCAGCGATGTCGCGGTCGGCGACAAGATCACCCTGGACAACGGCCTCATCAATCTCGAAGTACTGAGCAAGGGCAAGCGCTCCATGCGCTGCCGGGTCACCGACGGCGGCGTGCTGAAAAGCAAGCGTCACGTCAACCTGCCCGGCATCCGCGTCAATCTGCCGGGCATCACCGAGAAGGACAAGCGGGACATCGTCTTTGCCCGCGAACAGGGCGCGGATTTTATTGCGCTGTCGTTCGTGCGCGGCGCCGCCGACATCGCCCAGGCGCGCGAACTGCTCGGCGCCGACTGCACGGTGAAACTGATCGCCAAGATCGAGAATCAGGAAGCGTTGACCAACCTCGAGGAAATCGTTGCCGCTGCCGATGGCATCATGGTCGCGCGCGGCGATCTCGGCGTGGAAATTCCCATCGAATTTCTGCCGCGCGTGCAGCGGCGCATCGTGCGGTTGT
>JBKHWK010000069.1:0-8259 GCA_046566625.1 Gammaproteobacteria bacterium | reverse complement strand
GTCTTGGTATTACAGAAATACTGGACTCTGCCGGACGCGATATTCGCGCAGCGAAATGCCGAAGGTACCGTCCGGCAATGTACGCCTGATGAGAAACTCCTTGCCGAGCTTCCCGGTATCGGTGAGATCGAGCTCGACGGTACGCTCCTCCATGGGTTGCTTGTTTTCGTCGCGCAGCAACAGCACCGTGGGCAGATGGCGGAATTTCGGCTTGCCGGCCAGCACAATGCCCGCCATGCCGTTGCGCAGCTCCACCAGCGTGCCCGGGGGATAGGGGCCGATGGCCTGTATGAATTGGAGCGCCACCTCCTCGTCGAACTGGGTGCCGCGATTCTCGAAGATGATCTTCTGAGCATCGGCGGACGGCTGCTCCGGCGCGTAACAGCGGTTGCTGGTGATGGCGTCGTAGGTGTCCACCACCGAAATGATGCGGGCAAACTCGGCAATCTCCCGCGCGCCAAGGCCGCGCGGATAACCGCTGCCATCAGGCCGTTCGTGGTGGTTCAGGGCGACGTCCAGGGCGAGGTGGTGCAACCGATCGGCCTGGTCTTGCAACAGCAGGTGGCCGCTTACCGTGTGCTGCTTCATCACCTCGAATTCTTCCCCGGTGAGCTTCCCAGGCTTGTCGAGAATTTCGGTGGGAATACGCATCTTGCCGACGTCGTGCAACAGTCCGCAGAGACCGAGCAGATGCAGCTCTTCTTCCGACATCCTGAGATGGCGTCCGAACGCAATGGCGAGAACACAGACATTGAGGCAGTGCTCGGCCGTATATTCGTTCTGGTTTTTGATTCTGCTCATCCAGAGCAGGGCTTCCGGATTGCGCAGGACGGAATGCACACAGGCATCCACGGTAGCCTCTGCCACATCGGTGTCCAGCATCTGCCCCAAATGGGCGGAACGGAGGAGGCTTTTGACATTGACCCGACCCGCATCCAGTACCTGGCGCGCCACCTCATGCTCCAGGCGCACCGGTTTCTGGGCTTCATAGGCGGGCCGCGACCTGACCACCGTGCGCTTGGCCTGGGGTCGTTGGGCTAACCGCGCGCGTGGCAGCAGAGCGCCAGTGTTTTGTCTGGGTGGCGGCTCGAACCTGGGAGCCAGCACTCCCGGGCGCTGGCGCGGTACACCCGCCTTCAACACATAGACGTGGTGACAATGGTCCGAGAGGGAGCGGATCTGGCTCTTGCTGCGGATCTCGAACCCCTGGAGCAGAAACGGCGTCCCCAGCCAGGGGCGATCCAGCTCCGCCACAAACATGCCGATTTCCAACTGGCCGACCGGGGTCTCGACCAGATTTTCGCGCGCATATCTCTTGTTGTCGGATCCGAAAATATCGACCATCTCTTCGCGCTTACATCCCTGCTGTCCTGCCGGCCCAACTATAGCACTGGCACCCGGCGCGACAATACAACCTACTTCACACCTGACCCCACTTTCAGCAGCGTTGCGCGATGGACAGGCAGGCGGCCACGCGCCGGCGGTACACCGGAATTATTTCCGCCTCGAACCAGGGATTGGTTTTGAGCCAGCGTCGATTGCGCGGCGAGGGATGCACCAGGGGCAACTGTTGTACCGCCACTACCGGCCAATCGCGGATGCGTGCGGCAAGCGAACCGCGATCGGCACCGAGGTAGTAGTCCTGGGCGTAGCGCCCCACCAGCAGGGTCAGCTCGAGTGCCGGCAACTGCGCGAGAATCCGCCCGTGCCAGCGCGGCGCGCACTCGGGCCGCGGCGGCAGATCGCCGGCGCGGCCACGGCCCGGATAACAGAGGCCCATGGGCACGATGGCGATGCGGTTCTCGTCGTAGAAGGTCGCGCGATCGAGGCCGAGCCAGTCGCGCAGGCGATCGCCGCTGGGATCGTCCCAGGGAATGCCGCTGGCGTGCACCCGGGTGCCCGGGGCCTGTCCGACGATCAGGAGTTTTGCGGTCGCGCTGGCGCGCAATACCGGTCGCGGCCCGAGCGGCAGATCGGCGCAGAACCGACAGCCTCGCACTTCCGCGAGCAGGTCGCGCAGCGCCACGGAGTCACTCACTCGACTACCGGCGTTTGTGGCCCCAGGCGTCGCGCTGCTAACATCGGGCGCGCCGCCCGACGGCTGACGCAGCTTGTCGCCCCTCCCGCTCACTGTTGTAGGCATCCGCGATGACCCCACTGCTGCGACCCCTGTCCGAACTGGCCGATACCGCTGATTTCCAGCGCCGCCATATCGGCCCGGATGACAATCAGCAACGCGCCCTGCTGGCCGCGCTCGGCGCCGCCGACCTCGAACGCTTCGTCGCCGCCATCGTGCCCGAACGCATCCAGCTGGGGGAACCCCCGAATCTGCCGGCGCCCTGCTCGGAGCGGACCGCGCTGGCGGAGCTGCGCGCGCTGGCGGCGCAGAATCAGGTATTCACGTCGCTACTCGGTCTCGGTTACCACGACACCATCCTGCCGCCGGTGATCCAGCGCAATGTGCTGGAAAATCCCGGCTGGTACACCGCCTACACGCCCTATCAGGCCGAGATTTCCCAAGGCCGTCTCGAGGGGCTCCTCAACTTCCAGCAGTTGATCATGGACCTGACCGGCATGGAAATGGCCAATGCTTCGCTGCTCGACGAGGCCACCGCCGCCGCCGAGGCCATGGCCATGGCGCGGCGGATCGGCAAGAGCCACCGCAGCAACCGCTTCTTCGTTGCCGATCAGTGCCTGCCGCAAACCCTGGCCGTGTTGGCGACGCGCGCCGAATATTTCGGGATCGAACTGGTGATCGGCGATCCTGTCACCCATCTCGCGGCAGGCGATTATTTTGGCGCGCTGCTGCAATACCCCGGCCGCGACGGCGCGGTCACCGATCTCGCGCCGCAGATCGAGGAAATTCATCGTCAGGGCGCACTCGCCATCGTCGCCGCCGATCTGCTCAGCTTGGTGCTGTTGCGCTCCCCGGGGTCACAGGGTGCCGACATCGTGGTGGGATCCAGTCAACGGTTCGGCGTGCCGCTCGGTTTCGGCGGCCCACACGCGGCGTTTTTCGCATTTCGCGAGGCGCACAAACGCTCGGCTCCGGGTCGCATCATCGGCGTTTCCGTGGACCAGCGCGGCAAGCCGGCGCTGCGCATGGCGTTGCAGACCCGCGAGCAACACATCCGCCGCGAAAAGGCCAACTCCAACATCTGTACGTCCCAGGTGCTGCTGGCACTGATCGCCGGGTTTTACGCGGTCTACCACGGCCCCGCCGGCCTGCGCCGCATCGCCGAGCGCGTCCACGGCCTGACCAACGCGCTCGCCGCCGGAGTGCGCGCGGCCGGCTTCGCCCTGCGCCACGACACCTGGTTCGACACGCTGACGATTGCGGTCGGCGATCGCCAGCGAGCCATCCTCGACCGCGCGCGGGCCGCGCGCATCAATCTGCGCGCCATCGGCGCCGATGCCATTGCAATCAGTCTCGATGAAACCAGCTCCGCCGAACTCGTGGCGCAATTGCTCGCACTTTTTACCGGAGCGGACGCGCCGCGCGCCGACGCCGTGCCCAACCTCGCCGCGCACGCGGCCGGTCTGCCGGCGGCGCTGGTCCGGAACGATCCCATCCTCGTCCATCCGGTATTCAACCGTTATCACAGCGAAACCGAGATGCTGCGCTATCTCAAGCGCCTCGAAGCGCGCGACATCAGCCTCGCCCAGGGCATGATCCCGCTGGGCTCCTGCACCATGAAACTCAATGCCACCGCGGAAATGCTGCCGATCACCTGGCAGGAATTCGCCAACCTGCACCCGTTTGCGCCACTGGATCAGGCGCGCGGCTATCGGCAACTGTTCGCCGACCTGGAGCGCTGGCTCGCCGCCTGTACCGGATTTGCCGCGGTCTCGCTGCAGCCCAACGCCGGCTCCCAGGGCGAGTACGCCGGGCTGCTCGCGATCCGCCGCTATCACGCGAGCCGGGGCCAAGCAGGGCGCGATGTCTGCCTGATCCCCGCCTCGGCCCACGGCACCAATCCGGCCAGCGCCCAGATGGCGGGACTGCGCGTGGTGGTGGTGGCGTGCGACCGCAACGGCAACGTGGATCTGGCCGACCTCGATCGCGCCATCGCTACCCACCGCGAGCAGCTCGCCGCCCTCATGCTCACCTATCCCTCCACCCACGGGGTGTTCGAGGAAGCCGTGACCGAAATGTGCGCGCACATCCATGCCGCCGGCGGCCAGGTCTATATCGACGGCGCCAACCTCAACGCCCTGGTGGGTCTCGCGGCACCCGGCGCATTCGGTGGCGACGTGGCCCACATCAATCTGCACAAGACCTTCTGCATCCCCCACGGCGGTGGCGGGCCGGGGATGGGGCCGATTGCGGTGCGCGCCCATCTGGCACCCTTCCTGCCCGGCCACCCGCTGCATCCGATCCCGGGCACTGCCGCGGGCCAGGGTACGATTTCCGCCGCGCCCTGGGGCTCGGCGTCGATCCTGCCCATCGCCTGGATGTACATCCGCATGATGGGCGGCGCGGGGCTCCGGCGCGCGACCCAGGTCGCGATTCTCAACGCCAACTATCTGGCCCATCGGCTCGCGCCCCATTTCCCGGTGCTCTACACCGGGCGCGGCGGGCGCGTGGCGCACGAGTGCATCATCGACATCCGTCCCTTGAAAGCCGCGACCGGCATCGGCGAGGAAGACGTCGCCAAGCGTCTGATGGACTACGGGTTCCACGCGCCGACCATGTCGTTCCCGGTGCCCGGAACCCTGATGATCGAGCCCACCGAGAGCGAAGCGAAGCCCGAACTCGACCGCTTCGTGGACGCCATGATCCGCATCCGCGCCGAGATTGCCCGGGTCGCCGACGGAACCTGGCCGCGCGACGACAACCCGCTGCGCAACGCGCCCCACACGCAGGCCGACATACTCGCCGAGACCTGGGACCACCCCTACAGCCGACGCGAGGCGGTGTGGCCCGCGCCCTGGCTCGCGGATGCCAAGGTATGGCCCACGGTGAACCGGATCGACAACGCCCATGGCGACCGAAATCTTATCTGTTCCTGTCCGCCACTCGCCGACTACGAATCCTGAGATCGGGGACATGTGACGGCAGGCCGTGGCTGCGGTTTCCAGCCGTTTTTCAACTGTTTTTCAACCGTCCTTTTTTTGAACAAGAGGTCAGTGCTGCGACTCGATTTCCACGATCGCCGCCGCCTTTGGCCGCACCACCAGATACAGGATGAAGATGGCGACGACGATACCACCCGCGATATAGACCGGCGCCATTTCGCCGGACCTCATACCGTCGATCACGCGGTTGACGATGAACGTCAGGGAGACAGCGGCACCGCCAAGCGGCACCACGAGTGGAACCTCAAAACCACCGCGCGGTTCACCGGGGCGCCGCTTGAGCACCACCAACGCCAGATTCACCAGCGTGAACGAACCCAGCAGCAACAGACTGGTCGCACTTGCCAGCGTCTTGATGCTGCCCGCCAACGCCAGACCAAGCACAATGGCCAGAAGCAGCAGAATCGCCACATGAGGCGTCCGCCGCCGCGGGTGGAGACGCCCGAGCAGCGCCGGCAGCAAGCCCTGGCGCGCCATCCCGTAGACCAGCCGCGAACCCATGATGTGGTTGAGCAACGCCGTATTGGTCACCGCAAACAGGGCCACCACGGTAAACAGCATGGGCGGCACCCAGGGCGCGGCGACGCGCACCACCTCGACCAGCGGCCCGCTCGCCGCCGCCAGCCGGTCATGGGGCACCACGGACACGGCGGTGATACAGACCGCCATGTAGATGACAGTCGCGATGCCCAGCGCAGCCAGCAGCGCAATCGGAAAATTGCGGCGTGGATTGCGCACTTCTTCCGAAATGTTCAGCAAGTCCTCAAAGCCGATAAATGCATAAAACACCAGGACAGCGCCGGAGAGCATGAGCGAAACCGAAAAATCGCCGCCGGGATTTTTGATCGAACTGGCATCGAGATAATCCACGCTGCCCCAATAGCGCGCGCCCACGGCGATCACCAGCAGCAACCCGCCGACTTCGATGGTGGTGCAAACGGCGTTCACCCAGGACGATTGGCGCATACCGGCATAATTGATCGCCGTCAGCGTCAGCAGAAACATCACCACCACCCATTTGATCGGTACTCCGGTGAAGATCTCGTGGGTGTAATTGGCAAATACCTGGCTCGCGGCCGCCAGCGAGGTGAGGCCGGACATCGTCACCGCCAGGCCCACCACATAGCTGATCGCGGTGATGCCGAAGGCGCGGTGGGTGATATAGGCCGCCCCCGCCGCGCGCGGATAGCGGGACCCGAGCGAAGCGTAGGAGAGCCCCGTGAGTCCGGCCGCGACCATGCTGGCCAGGAAACCCAGCCACACCATATTGCCAAGCTCCCCGGCGGCCTTGCCCACCAGGCCGTAAATGCCGGCGCCGAGCATGTTGCCCACGCCATAGATCATGAGGGCGATCACACCCAGGGTTGGCTTGACGCTAAGCTGCGCGGACTCGGTTTGCGGCATCGGCGATGTTCCTCAGGCTGATTTCATTGCGGTGGTGCTTGCGCTCACGCGCAGCAAGAGGCCGGCATCCCGGGCGAGTCGACCATCGCAGCGCCCATTCTCGCGCTATTTCGCCGGCGCGGTCGGGGTGCGGTAGCTTTTGAGCATATAGGTAAGAACCATACCGATCACAAAGGCCGCGCCCATGAAATAGAAGCAGTCGTTGTAGGCCAGCACCAGGCTTTCGCGGCGGGCGGTGGCATCGATCACGCGCAGCGCGCGCTCGCCGGCCAGCACCGGATCCGCGCCCAGAGCGATGAAATAACCCTGCAAGGCTTCGAGACGCTCGACCGTCGCGTGACTGTACAGCGAAATATTTTCAACCACATGGTTGGAATGGAAATGCTCGCGAAGGGTGAGAAAACTGGCAAGAAACGCGATCCCGATCGAACCGCCCAGATTGCGGGTGAGGTTGTAGAGACCCGATGCCGAGCCGACCTGCGCCTGTTCGATGCCAACCGTCGCGATTACCGCGAGCGGTACCGACAGAAATGGCTGGCCGATGCCACGAATGAAATTCGCGAGCCGCAGCTGGTCGTAGGCCGAGTCCGCGCTCATGTTGATATTGATCAGCAGGCTCCAGGCAAAAATCGCGCAGCCGATGGCGACCAGATGGCGCAGATCCACGGCTTTCATCAGCCGCACGATCAAGGGCACCATGATCAGTTGGGGAAATCCGAACCACATCATGGTAACGCCGGTCTGCCAGGCGTTATAGCCCTGCACCTGGGCGAGATAGAGGGGAGTGATGAACACCGAGCCGTACAGCCCGAGTCCGAGAATCACCCCGATGATGTTGGCAAGGCCGAAATTCCAGCGCTTCAGCAGCCGCACATTGATGAATGGATTCGTACCACGCAGTTGGCGATAGAGAAAAATCACGAAAAACACCAGCGCGATCGCGGCGCCACGCTGAATGAATTCGGATTCGAACCAATCCTTGCGGTTGCCCTCCTCGAGCGTGATGATCATTGCGCCCAACGCAATGGAGAGGCTCGCGATCCCCAGCCAATCGCCATTTTTGAGCAACTGGAGCTTGCTCTGGGAACGCGCCAGACCCCACCAGAGGATGGTGAACATGATCGAGGTCGGAATGATTTGCAGGTAGAAAATCGACTGCCAACCGAAGGTCTCGGTCAGATAGCCACCCAGCGCCGGACCGATCGCCGGCGCCTGAGTGGCGGTCAGCGAAAAAATCGCTATGCCGATAGGCTGTTTACTCGGTGGCAACAGCGTGAGGATGACCGCGAACGACAGCGGAATGAAGGTCCCGCCCGCCAGGCCCGCGAGCGCCCGGAACACCAGCATGGATTCAAGATTCCAGGCAAGCGCGCACAACAAGGTGGCGCCGATAAACATCGTCGAAGCCGACAGCATGAAGCGGCGCAGACCGAACACCATCGCGAACCAGCCGGTGAGGGGGATCACCACCACTTCCGCCGTCAGATAGGCGGTGGAGATGAACGACCCCTCCTCCAGCGTCGCCCCCAATGCGCCCTGAATATCCTTCAGGGACGCATTGGTGATCATGATGTTCAGCACCGCGATAAAGGCGCCGATCACGCTGCCGAACACCGTGAGCCAGGTCGCCAGGGAGACATGGTCCTTGTTTTCAACGGCAGCGGCCGGCATGGATTTCGAATCCGCAGGCTCCGGTACGGCGTTGGCGACCGTTTCGCTCATGCGTTATCTCCCATAACTGGGCACTCGTAAACCGTCACTCACGGACCCTTGTCC
>JBKHWK010000068.1:0-8289 GCA_046566625.1 Gammaproteobacteria bacterium | reverse complement strand
TGGTAGTTGCCGGTGCCCAAATGCACATAGCGCTTCAGTTCCCGACCCTCGCGCCGCACGATCAGCATCGCCTTGGCATGGGTCTTGTAGCCCACGACACCGTAGGTCACCACCGCGCCCGCCTCCTGCAACTGGCTGGCGAGCTGGAGATTTTCCGCCTCGTCGAACCGCGCCCGCAATTCGATGACCACGGTGACTTCCTTGCCTGCCCGCGCTGCCTCCGCGAGCAAGTCGACGATCTCCGAGCGCGGACCACTGCGATACAGCGTCATCTTGATCGCCAGCACCAGAGGATCGCGCCCGGCCTGACGCAACAGGTCGATGACCGGGGTGAAGGACTGGTATGGGTGATGCAGCAGAATGTCCCGTTGAGCCAGCACCTGGAAATAATTGGGATCCTCGCGCAGCGGTGCCGGGAGACTGGGCGTGAAGGGCGGAAACACCAGATCGGGCCGATTGACCATGCCGCGCAACTGCATCATGCGGCCCAGATTTACTGGACCTTCGACATGGTAAAGATCGGCGTGTTCGAGATTGAACTGATCGAGCAGAAACTCGACCAACCCCGGCGGGCACTCGGCGGCCACCTCCAGCCGCACCGCGCTGCCAAAGCGCCGGGTGTGCAGCTCGCCCCGCAATGCGCGCGCAATGTCTTCCACTTCCGCAGCATTGAGATCCAGATCCGCATCGCGCGTGATGCGGAATTGATAACAACCCGTTGCGCGCATACCAGGAAAGAGAAAATCGACGTGGGAATGAATCACCGACGACAGAAACACGAAGTTGTCCCCGCCCTGACACAGCTGGTCCGGAACCCGGATGATGCGCGGCAGCGAGCGCGGCGCCGGCACGATGGCCAGGCCGCTCTCGCGGCCAAAGGCATCGCGCCCTTCCAGGCTGACAATAAAATTGAGGCTTTTGTTTGCCAAACGCGGGAAGGGATGCGCCGGGTCCAGGCCAATCGGACTGATGACCGGCAATACCTGTTCGCGCAGATACTCCTGCGCCCAGCGGTCGATTTCCGGGGTCCAGATATCCCGTGCCAGAAACCGGATACCCTCGCGCGCCAATGCGGGCAACAGCGTTTCATTCAGAATCCGGTACTGCCGCTGAATCCCGTCATGACAAATGGCGCCCAGCTCTTTCAGTACTTCCTGAGGCTGAAGTCCGTCGGTAGCGACAACTTCGCGGGCAAAACTGATCTGACGCTTGAGCCAGGCGACCCGGACTTCATAAAACTCGTCGAGGTTTGAGCTGAAGATCAGCAGGAATTGCAATCGTTCCAGCAGGGGGTAGGACTCAGTCAGCGCCTGGTCCAGTACCCGGAGGTTGAATTGCATCAGGCTGAGATGGCGGTTGAGGTAATACGCCGGTTGCTGGTAATCGGCGCCATCGTTCAGGCTATCGGCAGGATCGCCGGGGGAGGACGGCGGATTTTTTTGCGGTGGCAGTTCGTTCATTTTCCGACGGAACACCAAGGACCATCGCCCATCATACCCACGCTCCATGTCAAAACGATGTCATCGCCGTCAACGCGTATTCAAAACGCGGCAAGTACCGTATCCAGAAAGCGATGCCCGGTGGGGGTGGTCGCCAGCCGGTCGGTCGACGGTGCGGCCAGACCCTGCCGCACCAGATCATCCCAGGGTTTCGCAATCACCGCCAACGGTTGTCCGGTGCGCTCGCCGAAATAATGCACCGGCACTCCCGCATTCAGACGCAATGCGTTAAGGAAAAATTCGAGGGGCAGGTCGGCTGCATTCAGTATCACCTGTTCGGCGCAACGGTCGTCATTGCGCGCCAGATACTCCCGGGGATGACGCACTTTGCGGCGGCGCTGGATAGCGCCTGCTGCGGTGTCGGTGAACTTGCCGTGGGCGCCGGCACCGATGCCGATGTAGTCGCCGAATTCCCAATAATTGACATTGTGCCGGCTGTGTTGCCCATCGCGCGCATAGGCCGACACCTCGTACTGGCGGTAACCGGCACGCTCGAGCAGCGCTGTGCCGGCGGTGTTGATGGCGTCGAGCACCGCTTCGTCGGGAAGACGCGGCGGCTTGCGATAAAACAGGGTATTGGGCTCGATGGTGAGCTGGTACCAGGAAAGATGCTCCGGAGCGAGCGCGATCGCCTGCTGGAGATCGGCGACAGCCTGGGCAGGAGTTTGGCCCGGCAGACAGTGCATGAGATCGAGATTGATATTCTCGAATCCGGCGGCGCGGGCCAGATCAAACGCGCGCACCGCCTCGCCACCTGAGTGAATGCGACCGAGCGCGGCAAGATGCGGATCGGAGAACGACTGCACCCCGATGGACAGCCGGTTGACCCCGGCGGCGCGATAGCCGCGGAAATTGTCCGCATCGACTGCACCTGGGTTGGCCTCCAGGGTTATCTCGGCATCCGGAGTGAAGCCGATGCGCCGCTCCGCCGCTTCCAGCACCGCCGCGATGGCCTGCGCCGAAAACAGGCTCGGCGTGCCGCCGCCGAAAAAAACGCTGCTGAAACGACGGCCGTCAGCGCGATCCCGCTCCGCTTCCAGGTCGGCAATCAGTGCCTGGACGTACTCGGCCTCGGGCAACTCTCCCGCGGCCTGGTGAGAATTGAAATCGCAGTAGGGGCATTTGCGCACGCACCAGGGAATGTGTACATAAAGCGCCAGCGGCGGCGGCTTCAACATCTGGCGGCAATCCGCGCGCGCAGTTTCGGGAGCAGCTCTCGCAAGGCGCGACCCCGATGACTCCGGGAATTCTTCTCGGCCGCCGCCAGTTCCGCTGCCGTGCAACCGAGCTCGGGAATCAGGAACAGGGGATCGTAACCAAAGCCACCGACGCCGCACGGTTGATCGAGAATGCGGCCCTCCCACACACCTTCACAAATCAGCGGCGCCGGATCGGTGGCCGAATCGACATAGACCAGGACGCAGCGAAACCGCGCGCTGCGCTGTGCGGCCGGCACGTCGAGCAGCAGCTCCAGGAGTTTCTCGTTGTTGCGCGCGTCGTCGGCACCTTCACCGGCAAAGCGCGCCGAATGTACCCCAGGCGCACCGTGCAACCAGTCGACTTCCAGGCCGGAATCATCGGCGAGCGCGGCGCGACCGCTGTCCCGCGCCGCGTGACGCGCCTTGAGCAGCGCATTCTCGACAAAGGTTGCGCCGGTCTCCTCGGCCGCGCTCACCCCGAGCTCGCCCTGGGAAATCAGCTCAAGACCAACTTCTGCAAGCAGTGCGCGCAACTCGCGGAGCTTGCCGGCGTTGTTGCTGGCCAGTACGACCGCATCACGCACGGGTCAGCGATCGCGATAGAAAGTGCGCTGAAACGACAGCGTATAGGAAGGCATGCCCGGATTCGGCTTCACGGTGATATTGAACGTCAGCGAATCCTCGTTCTCGAAGTTGAACGGTGCGAGGTAATACACCGCGTCACCCTCCCGAACTTCGAAAAACGCCAGCTCCTGACGCTGGGCAAAGATGTTGGAAACATGTCCTTTTATTTCAGCGGCCCGGCCACCGATCACCCCGGCCGGCATCACCGCGATGTTGACCAGACCCCGATCACGGCCGCGCACGATGTCGTAAGCGGCGGCGACCTCCGGACTCACGAAGCTACTGTTGAAGGCGCTGTAATGGACCCGGTAGTCGCCGAACTCTCGAAACGGTCGGTCGTCCGCCGACAGACTGCCCCCGAAAACCAGCAGGGGGATAATCAACAGGTGGGACAGCGGAGGCAGTTGCGCTATTTTCATGGGTCGCGTCCTCAGGTAATTCTTCGAGAAGGGTTATTTCGCCAAATGGTAGATCGCCGTTGCACTGAACAGATTGGACCATACTCCTTTGAGCAGCCGATCGGGAAATTGTTCGGCGACAAATTCGCGATGCAGCACCCGGATCGACTGCTCCCGGCACAGCGCCTCGAAATCTCGCACCGTGCAAAAGTGAATGTTGGGTGTGTCATACCACTGATAGGGTAACTGCCGGGTGACCGGCATGCGCCCCCAGGCGGCGAGGCACAAGCGGGTGCGGATATTGCCGAAGTTCGGGAAGGTGACGATGCATTCCTGGCCCACGCGCAACATCTCGGCAATGGCGTGATCGGGACGGCGCAGGACCTGCATGGAGTTGGCCATCAGTACGGTGTCAAAGCTTTTGTCCGGGAAGTCGGTAAGACCCTGATCGACATCGGCCTCGATGACATTGACGCCGCGGGCAACGCAGTGGGTAATTTTCTCCGGGTCGATTTCGATGCCGTAGCCTTCCACGCCCCAGCGATCCATCAACACGCGCAGCAGCTCGCCGTCCCCACAGCCCAGGTCCAGAACCCGGCTGCCGGGCGCAATCCAGCGCTGCACGATATCCAGATCGACGCGCAGCATCAGCAGGTCTCCGCAACCCGGTTCATGTAGGTCCGCAACAGTTTTTCGTAGCGGGCATTGGGCAACAGGAAGGCGTCGTGCCCCATGTCGGAGTCGATGCACGCGTAGGCCACGTCGCGATTGGCGGCGACCAGAGCCTGGACGATTTCCTCCGAACGCTGCGGCGCAAAGCGCCAGTCGCTGGTGAAGGACACCACGAGAAACCGTGCGCGTGCGGTCCGGAACGCTGCCACCGGATCGTCGCCATATTCCCGCGCCAGATCAAAATAGTCGAGCATCTTGGTAATCAGGAGGTAGGTGTTGGCGTCGAAACTCTCGGCAAATTTATCGCCCTGATAATGCAGGTAACTTTCCACCTTGAATTCGACCGGCGCCTCCAGTCCACGCTCAAAGGAACCGGAGCGCAGCTCGCGGCCGAATCGCAGTCCCATCAGGGCGTGAGACAGGTAAGTCACATGGCCCACCATCCGCGCGAGCGCGAGGCCGTTGCGCGGCACGACACCATATTCGGCAAAGTCGCCGTCGCGGAAATCCGGGTCCGAGCGAATCGCGCGCCGGGCGATTTCGTTGAAGGCGATATTCTGCGCGGTCAGTTTCAATGCCGAGGCAATCACCACGCAGTGGCGGACCCGCTCGGGATATTCGAGCGCCCAGCGCATGGCGTTCATGCCGCCCAGACTGCCGCCGATCACCGCCGCCCACGCATCGATACCCAGCCGGTCCGCCAGCCGGGCCTGACTGAGCACCCAATCGCGCACCCGTAGCGGGGGGAAATGTTTGCCCCACCGTTTGCCGGTCGCGGGATCGACCGTGCGCGGACCGGTGCTGCCATGGCAACCACCGAGGTTGTTCAGGCAGACCACGTAGAAATATCGCGTATCTATGGGTTTGCCGGGACCTATGTAGTCATCCCACCACCCGGGTTTGGCATCGTCCAGATTGTGGTATCCGGCCGCGTGATGGCTGCCGCTCAGCGCGTGACAGATCAATACCGCGTTGGAACGCGCGGCGTTGAGCTGGCCGTAGGTCTCGACCACGAGATCATAGGAAGCCAGCAGCCGACCGCAGCTCAGTTGGAGCGGCGCGGTGAAATGGTGGGTCTGCGGCACAGCCAGACCAACGGAATCAGGGGGAAAGCTGTCCGGCATGGGGCACGACTCTCAGAACCCGGGAAGTCTAAAGACGGGGTCCGACACAGGCAAGCGCAGCCTGGATCATTCGGCCGGTGTCAGGGGGGGAAACCTGCCACCAGCGCCTCCGCCGGTGCCCGGGTCGGTGCGACGATGGCAAACACCTTGTCGCGGCCGCGGGTGCCCCGCACCAGAGTGACCCGCGATTTTGGCACCCCGAACGCAGCGGCAAGAAATTCGATCGCACACGCATTCGCCTTGCCATCCACCGGTGGCGCCGCCAGCCCCAGCTTGAGGCGGTCGCCGCAAGCGCCGAGGAAAGCGTCGCGCCGCGCGCCCGGCAGCGCAGAACCAGGGTGTCAGCACGCCATTGGCCATAGGGTCCGGCGGTCATCACCGGTCAGAATCCCGGCACCAGACCCGAGATCATGGCGCTGCCGGCGGCCAGATTGTGGAGCAACAACCGCAAGGCTCCCAGCGCGAACAAAACCAGCATCGGCGACAGATCCAGGCAGCCCAGCTGCGGGATCAACCGGCGCGCGGGACCCAGTATGGGCTCCAGCAACTGCATGAGCAGTACGGCAGCGGGGTGATGGGTCTGAGGTGCCACCCAGCTCAGCACGACCATCGCGAAAATGCCGTAGAAATACAGATTGACCAGCAGCGCCGCAAGCCCCAGCACAGCCCACCACAGCGGCAGAATGATCCCGGGCAAGCCGGCGCCCACCACCAGCAGCGTCAAAATGATGGCGAGCCATTCCATCGTCAGGGCGAGCACGAGACTGGCAATACTGAAGCGGCCTATGGCCGGCAACAGGCGGGTCAAGCCGTCCACCGGGATCCGGCTCGCCCGATACACGAACTGGGAGATCGGATTGTGAAAACTGGCGCGCGCCAGTTGCAGCAAAAATCGCAACAGGAACAACATCGCGAGCAGTACGCCGGCGTATTGAATGGTGTAAACGAGCAACCTGGCTGCGATATTCATGGCTGCTGGCGCTCCGGAAGCATGGCCGCACCCATCTCCCGTCCACGCGCATCGGCGGCGGCGAGCGCGCGGGCAAACAGCGCGGTCAATCCACCGGCGTCGAGCACTGCGAGTGCGGCCGCGGTGGTTCCGCCGGGTGAAGTGACGCGACGGCGCAGCTCAGCCACGTCTACATCGCTGTCGAGCGCCATGCGTGCGGCCCCAAGCGCAGTTTGCAGCGTCAATTGACTGGCCACCTCGGGTGTCAGGCCGAGCTCGATGCCCGCCGCCATCATCGCTTCCATCACGAGGAAAAAGTATGCGGGGCCGCTTCCGGATACCGCAGTGACCGCATCGATGTCAGGCTCGTTCGAAACCCAGACCGTGGTGCCAACAGCGCCCAGAATGTCCGCAGCCGTGCGGCGCTGTTGCGCGCTGACGCCGGCGGCGGCGTAGAGGCCGGTGGCGCCCGTGCGCACCAGCGCCGGCGTGTTCGGCATGCAGCGCACGATGGCGACATCCGCGCCCAGGAGTCCGGCCAGTGCCGCAACGGGCACGCCCGCGGCGATGGAAATCACCAGCACCCCGCGTCCGACGGCGGGAGCAAGTTGTTCAACAACGGTCGCCATCACCTGGGGTTTGACCGCCAGTACGATGACCTCGGCCGCCGCGACGGCGCCGCGATTGTCGTCGGTCGTGGCAACCCCGAACTGCGTCGCCAGGCGCATACGCGCCTCCGCGACCGGATCGCAAGCGGTGATGCAGCGCGCAGGATAGCCCTGCGCAATCAAGCCACCGATAAGGCTGGCAGCCATGTTGCCGCCGCCGATGAACACCAGTTTGCTGTGCTGCACGCAACAAATTCCTACGGGTGGAGTTGAGGATCCGGGCGCTGGCCGAAAAGCGCGCGGCCGACGCGGACGATGGTGGCACCTTCGGCGATGGCTGCTTCGAGGTCCGCCGACATGCCCATGGACAGTGTATCCAAACCCGCGAACCGGGGCGACGTGGCGCGCAACCGCGCCAGCAGCGACGCCAGCTGCCGAAACGGCTCACGCTGGTGCGCTCCTGCGCGCGGTCGCGGAATGGCCATCAAACCCCGCAACCGCAGATTGGGCAACGCCGCCACCCCCAGCGCCAGGGCTTCGAGCTGGTCGGGATCGACACCGGCCTTGGTCGCTTCGCGGTCGATATTCACTTGCAGGCAAACTTCCAGCGGCGCCATGGCGGGCGGGCGCTGGCGCGCGAGACGTTCGGCGATGGGTAACCGATCGAGACTGTGCAGCCAGTCGAAATGCTCCGCGATGGCGCGGGTTTTGTTGGACTGTACCGGACCGATGAAATGCCAGCGGAGCTGCGCGTGGCCGAGCGCGGCGACTTTTTTCAGCGCTTCCTGGACCTGATTCTCGCCAAAGTCGCGGACCCCCGCAGCAGCGGCAGCGGCAATGGCCTCAACCGGTTGCCCCTTGCTAACGGCGACCAACATGATGGTGTTGGCATTTCGGCCCGCGGCCTGTGCCGCGCGGTGGATTTCCGCGCGCACTCGGCTTATGTTTTTCTCTGGTTTGAACATATACTTAAAATGGCCAGCCGGGCGGCCCGCTCACGTCGGGGCAGCGATCCATCAGGAATCAACGGGACTGAACATGGACATCACCGAACTGCTCGCATTCAGCGCCAAGCAGGGCGCGTCGGATCTGCATTTGTCCGCCGGCCTCCCGCCGATGATCCGCATTGACGGTGACGTGCGCCGCATCAACCTGCCGCCCATGGAGCACAAGCAGGTGCATGCGTTGATTTACGAAATTATGAACGACAAACAGC
>JBKHWK010000067.1:0-8334 GCA_046566625.1 Gammaproteobacteria bacterium | reverse complement strand
GCGAGGTGAGCATGTTGAAGTAGAACAGATTGCGGCGGTCCCAGCCGCGGATCGCGCCTTCCGAAATACTCGCCTCCGGGTGCTGGATGACGCGATCGAGATCGAAGAACTGGCGCACTCCCAGGCCGTCGCAGGTGGGGCAGGCGCCGGAGGGGTTGTTGAAGGAAAAAACCCGCGGTTCCAGTTCGTCGATGCTGTAGTTGCAGATCGGGCAGGCAAAGCGCGCCGAGAACAGGCGCTCCGGCTGGTCGCTGTCCATGAAGCTCACCACCGCGAGTCCCTCGGCGAGTTTCAGCGCGGTTTCGAAGGATTCGGTGAGCCGCAGCCGCAATTCCGGCTTGACGCGCAGGCGATCCACCACCACTTCGATGCTGTGCTTGCGGTTCTTGGCGAGCTTCGGCGTCTCATCGAGCTCGTAGACCGTACCGTCGATGCGCACCCGGATAAAACCGCGCGCCCGCAATTGCTCGAACAGTTGCTGATACTCGCCCTTGCGCTCGCGCACCATGGGAGCGAGCAGCAGCAGGCGGGTGTCCTCAGCCAGCGCCAGTACCTGATCGACCATCTCGGTGACGGTCTGGGCGGCGAGCGGCCGGTCGTGATCGGGGCAGCGCGGCTCGCCCACGCGGGCGTACAGCAAGCGCAGGTAGTCGTAGATTTCGGTGATGGTGCCCACGGTGGAGCGTGGGTTGTGGGAGGTGGACTTCTGCTCGATGGAGATCGCCGGCGACAGCCCCTCGATGTGGTCCACATCGGGCTTTTCCATCATCGAGAGGAATTGCCGGGCATAGGCCGACAAAGACTCCACATAGCGCCGCTGGCCCTCGGCGTAGAGGGTGTCGAAGGCGAGCGACGATTTGCCCGAACCGGACAGCCCGGTGATCACGATCAGGCGATCCCGGGGCAGTGTCAGATCGATGTTCTTGAGGTTGTGGGTGCGGGCACCGCGAATCCCGATATGCTTCATGACGGTTACTTGCTGCGGTTGCCGATCAACCACGTATTGTAATCACCGCGGACGGCGCCGCACATGCCGAGTCTGGTCGAGTCGGCTTCCGAAGCGTGGGTTCCCGGCAACGTCCCGCCGCAGGCGCTAAGATGACGCGGTTTGTCCGACCGACGGAGCGGCGCTTCCCGATGATAGTTCCCGTAGTGATGGCCGGCGGCGCCGGTACCCGTCTGTGGCCGCTGTCGCGGCGTCTGTTTCCCAAGCAGTTTTTGCCTCTGGTCAGCGATCAGCCGATGCTGCAGGCGACGCTTGAGCGTATCGACGGGCTTGCGGTCGAGCCGGTCGTGCTGGTGTGCAACGAGGATCACCGCTTTATCGCCGCCGAGCAGGCGCGCGTCTGGGGCGGCGCCGTTGAGGCCATCTTGCTGGAGCCTGTAGCGCGCAACACCGCGCCCGCGGTGGCGCTGGCGGCGCTCCACGCCCAGGCTGCGACCGGGGCCGATCCGCTGCTGCTGGTGCTGGCGGCGGACCATGTGATTGCCGACGTCGCGGCGTTCCACGCTGCGGTTAGCACGGCGGCGCACCAGGCCGAACGCGGGCGCCTGGTGACCTTCGGGATTGCGCCCGTGGCTGCCGAAACCGGCTATGGCTACATTCGGCGCGGCGCGCTGTTGTCGCGCGACGAGCCGGTGTACGAGGTGGCTGCCTTTGTCGAAAAGCCTGACGCCGACACCGCGCGCGCCTATCTGGAAACGGGCGATTATTACTGGAACAGCGGTATTTTTATGTTCCGGGCGAGCCGTTTTCTCGCCGAGCTGGGCCGCTATCGGCCAGAGATTCTCGACGCGTGCGAGCGAGCCGCGGCGGGCCGGACCCGCGATGGGGATTTCGTGCGCGTCGATGCGACGGCATTCGCTGCCGGTCCCGCGGACTCGATCGATTACGCGGTGATGGAGCACACCGATGCCGCCGCCGTGGTGGAGTTGCACAGCCCCTGGAACGATGTCGGCTCCTGGGCGGCGCTCTGGGAGCTGGCGGACAAGGATGCCGACGGCAACGCCTGTCGCGGCGACGTGTTGCAGATCGATTCCAGCAACAATCTGCTGCGTTCCGAGCATCGGTTGCTGGCAACCGTGGGCTTGCGCGATACCGTGGTGGTGGAAACCAAGGACGCCGTGCTGGTGGCATCGCGTGATCGCATCGGCGGTCTCAAGCAACTGGTGGCGCAACTGGCGAGCGTGGCGCGTCCCGAAGAAGAAACTCATCGCCAGGTGTATCGGCCCTGGGGCAGTTACGACACCCTGGATGCCGGCCACCGCTTCCAGGTCAAGCGCATCCTGGTGGAGCCTGGCGCCAGCCTCTCGACCCAGATGCACCATCACCGCGCCGAGCACTGGATCGTAGTGGCGGGCACTGCACAGGTCACGCTGGACGGACGCGAAAGCCTGCTCGCCGAGAATGAATCCATCTACATTCCCATTGGAACCCGGCATTCCCTGGCCAATCCCGGGAAACTTCCGTTGGAAATCATCGAAGTGCAGACCGGGGCCTATCTCGGTGAGGACGACATCGTGCGTTTCGAAGACCGCTACGGCCGTATCTGATCGGGCGCTTGCGCGTAGCGGGCGAGGCTGCCGAAAATAGCCGAATCTGCGCGTGGGTCGGTGTTAGGGAGGACTTGTGTTGGGACAGGCCGTTTCGGCGAGGGGAAGTACCGGCGTCAATGACCTGTGCTGTCTGCCGAGCCAGGTTGACAAAGCCGCTATCCGGCGCGACCCCTTTCCCCATCTGGTGGTCCCGGATGCATTACCGCCGACGCTGTACCAGGCGCTGGAGAGTTCCTACCCAGCCCTGGCCGATGTCGCAGGTCCGGGTCCGCTCGCCAACAACAGGCTGTACAAACTCGCCGCCGCGGACGTGATTGCCAATCCGCGCATCGCGCCCCTGTGGCGCGAGTTTTTTGCCTACCACACCTCGGCCGAATTCTTCCGCCGGATTCATGCCCTGTGGGAGGATGTCATAGCCACCCTGCACCCCGGTATTCGCGACGCTTTCGGCAAGGCACCGGAGGACTTTGCGACCGTGCTGCGGCAGCCGGGGAAAAAAGGCAATGCCGCCAATTTCGCTGCCGATGTCGCGCTCGACTGTCAGTTCGGCATGAACAGCCCGGTGACGACGCCGTCCTCGGTGCGTGGCCCGCATCTCGACAATCCCGCCAAGCTATTCGCTGCCCTGCTCTACTTTCGTCAGGCGGACGACAGTTCCACCGGTGGTGAGCTTGAGCTGTATCGGGTCAAGCCCGGGCAGCGTCCGGTGGCGCGGGGTTCGCGGGTAAAACCAGAAGCCGTGGAGGTGGCCGAACGCGTGGCCTATGCGCCGAATACGCTGGTGATGTGGCTCAACTCGCCCTGGGCCATCCACGGGGTGTCGCCGCGGTCGGTCACCCCGACGCCGCGGCGCTATATCAATTTCCTCGGGGAATGCTATGGCGCTGGCGTCTCTTTCACTGATCCCGCTGGCTTGCGTCCTCGCCCCTGGCAGTTGATCGAACGCTGGCGGCGCAGCCGCGCGCGCTGATCCCAAATTCCGTCCGCCACGGCTCCGCCGGCGCTGCTGGAGCGGCGTGCCGTTTCCTTTGCTTTTGGGGGGGCATTCAGTATTCTAGCGGCCCCGCCGATTACCCGGCCGCGCTGTTCCTTGCATGCTGACATCCCTCGAACTGCGTGCCCTGCTGGGCCTGGTGTTTCTCTATGCCACGCGGATGCTCGGCCTGTTCATGGTGCTGCCGGTGCTCGCGCTCAACGCGCCGCAGTACGCCGGCGCAACCGCTGTAACCCTAGGTCTGTGCCTGGGAATTTACGGCCTCACCCAGGGACTGCTGCAGATTCCCTTTGGCATCGCCTCCGACCGTTTCGGGCGCAAGCCGCTGATCATCATCGGCATCCTGCTGTTTGTGGCAGGGTCGGTTATCGCCGCTCAAGCGCAGACCGTGTACCAGCTGATGCTGGGGCGAGCGGTGCAGGGCGCGGGCGCCGTGGCGGGCGTCATCATGGCATTGCTGGCGGATGTCACGCGCGAGCAGGTACGCACCCGCGCCATGGCCGCGGTTGGCGGCAGCATCGGGGTATCGTTCGCGGTGGCGATGGCGCTGGGGCCGGTGATCGCGTCCGCCTGGGGGATGTCGGCGGTGTTCTGGGTGACGGCGGCGCTGGGTATTCTGGGGTTGCCGGTGCTGCTGTCGATTCCCACACCGGGCCGAGTTTCGACGCACGAACTGGTGCCGATGCCCGAAATGCTGGGCCGGGTGCTGCGCGACTCTCAACTCGTGCGGCTCGATGTGGGGATCTTCGTGCTTCACTTTGCCCAGATGGCGACCTGGGTATCGGTGCCCGTGCTGCTTGAGCAGGTCGTTGGCTTTGATCGGGACCGGCATTGGTATCTCTATCTGGGCGCCATGGGCGCAGGCTTTGTTCTGATGGTGCCGTTCATCTGGTACGGTGAAACGCGGCGGCGCATGAAGCCGGTGTTTCTCGGTGCCATCGCATTGCTCGCCGTAGCCGAGGCGGTGCTCGCCCTTGCCGGCAGCCATTTCGCGGTGATGGCGACGGGCTTGCTGTTGTTTTTCATGGCATTCAATCTCCTTGAGGCCTCGTTGCCGTCCCTGGTCAGCAAGCTGTGCCCACCGGGCATCAAGGGTACCGCGCTCGGCATTTATTCCACCAGCCAGTTTCTGGGCGCGTTCGCGGGCGGCGCGCTCGGTGGTCTGGTCGCCCATCGTTTTGGTGGGGAGAGCGTGTTCTGGTTTGCCGGCGGCGCCGCGCTGATATGGTTTGCGGTGGCCAGCACCATGCGCGCTCCACGCCGGTTGCGCAGTCTGACGTTGGCTCAGTCGGCGGGGGATACCATTGTCCGGCGTGAAGATCTGGTTGGCGTGGTGCCGGGGGTCGAGGATATGATTCATATCCCCAGCCATCAGGTCGCCTATATCCAAGTGGACGAAGATAAGCTCGACACGGCCCATCTGGAGCGCATTCTGGGGCGACGGGTGGACTTCTGAAGTGGTCCGAGCGTGCCCGCAGATGCTGGCGGCTGCGGTTGGCGGGGTCCGAGTTCAGTGGTTACACTGGACTTGGCGGCAAACAATTTTGATAGGGGATTCTGGCGATGGCCCGCGGCATCAATAAAGTCATACTGATCGGCAATCTCGGCAACGATCCGGAAACGCGCTATATGCCGAGCGGCGGAGCGGTGACCAATATCACCCTGGCTACGTCCGAAAGTTGGCGTGACAAGCAGACCAACGAGCAGAAAGAGCGCACCGAGTGGCATCGGGTGGTGTTTTTCAACAAGCTGGCGGAGATCGCCGGGGAATACCTCAAAAAAGGTTCCAAGGTTTATGTCGAGGGCTCCCTGCGTACCCGCCAATGGGAAAAGGACGGCCAGAAGCACTACACCACCGAGATTGTCGCCAACGAGATGCAGATGCTGGATGGCCGCGGCGGTAGCGGGCAGCAGGGCGGGGACTTCAGTCCTCAGCCTCGCGCGGCACAGGCGAGCAGCGGGGCCGCGGGCTTTGCGCCCTCCGGTCCGGACCCCACCAGCTTCGACAATTTCGATGACGATATCCCGTTTTAGTCGGGCCCGGTTTTCGGGTTCCGTGAGGATTTCCCTTTGAGTACCAATCTGACCTGGCACCAGGCGGCGGTGTCGAAAGCGGATCGCGCGCGCCAGAAGCGCCAGAAACCCTGTGTCATCTGGTTTACCGGGCTCAGTGGTGCGGGTAAGTCAACCCTGGCAAATGCGCTGGAGCGAGCGCTCTTTGAGCGCGGGCATCACTGCTATCTGCTGGACGGGGACAATGTTCGCCACGGGCTAAACCGGGATCTGGGTTTCAGTGACGCCGATCGGGTGGAAAATATCCGGCGCATCGCCGAGGTCGCGAGGCTGCTTGTCGATGCCGGCCTGATCGCGATGACCGCGTTCATCTCGCCGTTTCGCGCGGACCGTCAACTCGCCCGCGATTTGCTGCCGGCGGACGAATTTATCGAGGTTCACGTTGCCACTTCCCTGGCGGTCTGCGAGCAACGCGATCCCAAGGGTCTCTACCGCAAGGCCCGCGCCGGGCAGATTCCCAACTTCACCGGCATCGATTCGGCCTATGAAGCGCCGATCAATCCGGAACTGGTGATCGATACCGGAGCAGACGAACTCGACGTCTGCGTGCAAAACCTGCTGGCATACCTAGAGCGGCGCGGGATTTTTTAAGCGCGGTGAGGTCAGGCTGCACCACACGAGCCTGACCGTTGGACATCGGAACAATGCCGTCAGGAATGCCGTCAGGAATCCAGCAAGGAATCCCGCTACCACAGGTTGCTCCCTGCACCTGAATTGACCTGCCTCAGCAGTGGAATCCGTCTTGCGAGCGCTCGCGGGGCGGCCACGCGCCCTATTCTCTATGTCTCGGGCTCAGCCGCCGCGATACCGCTGCAATACCAGGCTGGCGTTGGTGCCGCCGAAGCCGAAGCTGTTCGACATGACCCGCTCGAGATCGACGCCATCCATACGCTTGGTGACGATATTGGCGGCGGCGACAGCGGGATCGAGGTTGTCGATGTTGGCCGAGGCGGCGATGAAGCCCTCGCGCATCATCAACAGGCTGAAGAGGGCTTCATGGACACCGGCCGCGCCCAGGGAATGGCCCGACAGCGATTTGGTCGAGCTGATGGGCGGGGTTTGCGGGCCGAAGACTTCCAGAATGGCGCCGATTTCCTTGACGTCGCCCACCGGCGTGCTGGTGCCGTGTGTGTTGATATAGCCGATCGGACCATTCACCGTCGCCAGCGCCTGGCGCATGCAGCGCGCCGCGCCTTCGCCGGAGGGCGCGACCATGTCGTAACCGTCGGAGGTGGCCCCATAGCCGACGATTTCCGCGTAAATCGTCGCGCCGCGCGCGCGCGCGTGCTCGAGCTCCTCGACCACGAAACAGCCGCCGCCACAGGACATCACAAAGCCGTCGCGGTCCGCGTCATAGGGTCGCGAGGCGCGCTCCGGCGTATCGTTGTAGCGGGTCGACAGTGCGCCCATGGCGTCGAACATGCTGACCATGGACCAGTGTTCTTCTTCGGCACCGCCCGCAAACAGGATGTCCTGCTTGCCGAGCTGGATCTGCTCGACCGCCGCGCCGATGCAATGGGCGCTGGTGGCACAAGCAGAAGAGATGCTGATGTTGAGCCCCTTGATGTGGAAGGGCGTGGCCAGGCAAGCCGACACGGTGCTGCTCATGATCTGGGTGACGCGATAAGGCCCGATCCGCTTGACGCCTTTCTCGCGCAGTGTGTCCACCGATTCGACGAATTTTTCCCCGGAGATCCCGCCGGAACCCATGATGATGCCGGTGCGGGGGTTGGAGATATCCGCCTCCGTGAGACCGGAGTCGGTGATGGCCTGCTGCATGGCGACATAGCCATAGACCGCCGCCGTGCTCATGAAGCGCAGATGCTTGCGGTCGATGAGCTCCGTCGGATCCAGATCGATCTGTCCCGCGATCTGGCTCTTCATCCCCATCTCGCGATAAATCGGCATCGGACGGATTCCGGACCGGCCCTCGCGCAGGGCTCTGGTGACCGAGTCGACATCGTTACCCAGGCAAGAAACTACCCCCATGCCGGTGATTACCGCTCGTCTCATGGAGTGCCTCTCGGGTCGTTGTGGTGCGGGAAATTGGCCGGCATTGTAAGGGATGCCGGTAGCGGCTAAAAGTTCTCGGTCGACTGGAAAATCCCGACCCGGAGATCCTTGGCGGTGTAGATTTCGCGGCCGTCCACCGCCACCGAGCCATCGGCGATTGCCATCACCAGCTTGCGTTCCACCATGCGCGAAATATCGAGACGATAGGTCAGGGTCTTGGCGCTGGGCAGGACCTGGCCGAAAAACTTCACTTCGCCGGAGCCAAGTGCGCGACCGTGGCCGTCGTTACCGCGCCAGGTGAGAAAGAATCCGGTCAGTTGCCAGAGGGCATCGAGTCCCAGGCAGCCGGGCATCACCGGGTCGCCGATGAAGTGGCAGTCGAAGAACCAGAGCGACGGGTCGATGTCGAACTCCGCCTCCACATAGCCCTTGCCGTAGGCGCCGCCGTCGGACTCGATCTTCACGATGCGGTTGAACATCAGCATCGGCGGGACCGGCAGCTGGGCGTTGCCCGGACCGAACATCTCGCCGCGGCCGCAGGCCAGCAGCTCCTCGAAATCGTAGGTGCTCTTGCGGACGTGGGTGGTCTCAGCCGTCATCAATTCATCTCTTTTAGGGCGAACCATGTCGCCGAAGCGTCTCGCCCTAGCACGTTGATGCAACGCGCCTCAACGGCATTGGGTTTTCGGATCGGTCCC
>JBKHWK010000066.1:0-8338 GCA_046566625.1 Gammaproteobacteria bacterium | reverse complement strand
CGGTGGGCAACGCCGAATTCATCGAGGGACGCCCGGCCGATCTGCTCGAACCCGAGCTGGAGCGGTTGCGGACCGATATCGGCGAGCTGGCCGCGAGCGCCGAAGACGTGCTGAGCTACGCCATGTTTCCGGAGATCGGGCGGCAGTTCCTGCAGGCGCGGCGCGACGGCAAGCTGGAACCCGAAGCCTTGACCGTACCCGTGGCGATTGACCTCGATGCAGCGGAGGCGCAAACGCGGGCGCCGACGGAATTCAATATCACACTGCACGGCGAGACCTATCACGTCAAAGTCACCGGCAGTGGCCACAAGGGCCAGCCCGAACGCCATTTTTATCTCGATCTGGATGGGGTGCCCGAGGAAGTCCTGGTGGAAACCCTCGACGAGCTGGTGCTCTCCGGCGGGGCGGAAGGGGCCATCCCCACCACCATCGCGGGCCGGCGTCCGCGTCCCACGGCGCCGGGGCACGTCGCGACGTCCATGCCCGGCAACATCGTCGCGGTGCTGGTGAAAGAAGGTGACATCGTTGCCGCCGGGCAGCCGGTGCTGGTTACCGAAGCCATGAAAATGGAGACCGAGATTCAGGCGCTGATCGCCGGTACCGTCGTCAGGGTGCTGGTACGCAAGGGCGATGCGGTCAATCCGGACGAGATGCTGGTAGAGATCGCGCCGCAATAGCCGGTGGCGCCGCTACCACTCAACCGACGACCACGGAACGCACCAGCACTAGTGTATAGGCGAGGTAGCCGGCCACCAGCAGACCGCCCTTGAGCCGGTTGATGCGGCCGGGCGCGCGGAAACCATAACTCATGGCGAACAGGGCGATAGTGAGGAACGCCATCACCGGGATATCCCGCGACAGCACATCGGGCGCCACCTCCACCGGGTGAATGGCGCCAGCGACGCCGACCACGGCGAGGGTATTGAGCAGGTTCGAACCCAGGATGTTGCCGAGCGCTATGTCATGCTCGCCCTTGCGCGCGGCCATCAGCGAGGAAGCCAATTCAGGCAGTGACGTGCCAATCGCGACCACGGTCAGGCCGATGATCAGGTCGCTGACCCCCAGGCTCTGGGCTATGGTCACCGCGCCCCAGACCAGCAGCCGCGAACTTGCTACCAGCACCACCAGGCCCGCCGCAAGCCAGAAGACCGCACGGCCCACGGGCATCCGGTGGGCGTCGAGCTCCTGGACCATTTCCGCCCCGAGCACGTCGCCGCGCTCGGTCACTCCCTCGTAGATGCTCCAGATCATGAGGCCCGCGAACACGGCCAGCAGAAGCCAGGCGTCGAGCCCGGAGAGCAGGCCGTCCCGGAGCTGCCAGGCCGCCATGGCGGTGACGGCTATCAGGATTGGGAGCTCCCGGCGCACCACCCGCGAATGGACCGCGATGGGGGAAATGAGCGCCGTCAGACCCAGGATGAGTGCGATATTGGCGATGTTGGAGCCATAGGCGTTGCCGAGCGCGATCCCGGAGTTGCCGCCGATCGTGGCCAGTACCGATACCGTGAGTTCCGGTGCCGAGGTGCCAAAGCCCACCACGACCATGCCGATCAGCAGCGGCGGCATGCCGAGATGACGCGCCACGGCCGCCGAGCCTTCGACGAAGCGGTCGGCACTCCATACCAGCAATACCAGCCCGACAACCAACGCCGCCAACGCCAAGCCCATGCCTGTACTCCATCCGGGTTCGCCGCGGCAGGAACGGCCGTCGCGGCGGGCGGCAGGATACCCGCGGCATGGGGTGGCGACAACAGCGGACTGCCCAGGGCGGATCGCCGCTGGCGAACGCACCCGTCATCCGCGCTGTACCCGGCAGCGTCGGTGCCAGCACGCCGCGAGTACACGCAACAGGTCTGCCGCCGGCGGTTGTCGCCCGGTTTCCTGTGGGCGCGCACCCGCCAGCACTTCCAGTTGCCCCACCAGGTCTTCGCGCTCGACGGCCTGCCG
Organism: Gammaproteobacteria bacterium; assembly: GCA_046566625.1. Taxonomy (GTDB): domain Bacteria; phylum Pseudomonadota; class Gammaproteobacteria; order Pseudomonadales; family Porticoccaceae; genus JAGPUQ01. Next base: position 6,391 of record JBKHWK010000066.1, on the reverse strand, counting down.
CGCGCGGCGTAGCGCCCGCACCCGCGCCAGTTCGGCGGCGGTAACACCGTCGACGAGAAATTTTTCCACCGCGGCCTCCAGTGCGAATGCCGCGTCATCGTTGTCGATCCACAGCCACCAGAGCCCGATGTCCGCGCAGAACTCCAGCGCGCTGTGGAGCCCGTAGAGCGGCGTGGCCGCCGTGCGCAGGTCGCGCGATAGCTGGCCCAGCAGCGGATGGGCGAGGAGGTCGGCGCTCCAGGCGACCGGGATGGCGTCCGCCAGGGCAAAGGGGAGCAGCCAGAGCGCACCGGCGGGGGCATCCCGCAGTCGGTGGATCTGCGGCCGGGACGGAAGTTGGGGCGCCAGCGGCCCGGCTGGGCAATGATCAGGCAAATCACCCAGTGATTGAATCGCGGTCGCCAGCGCCTGGGGATCGACATTCCCCGCTGCGGTCACTCGCAGGCGCGGTCCGGTGAGCAGACGCTCGCGAAAGTCCGCGAGTCCGGCGCGATCGGGGCGCGGCGGCACCGCAAGTGGGCGCGCAAGGGGGTGGGTTCCAAAGCAGGCGCCGAGAGCGCCATGCTCCCACCGATCGCGGCTCGCGGCGGCATCGATCTCGACGGCCAGCACGCGAGCTTCGCTTGCGATCCGCGCTGTCGGCGGCAACGGCGCGCGCAACGCCCGGGCCAGGGCGGTCAGGAATTCCGGCGCTGCCGCTGCCGGCAGCAGAGCGTGCCAGACCGTCCATTCGCGGCCGCTATGGCCGTTCACCGCGCCTCCCCAGCGGGCGAGCGCCGCGGTCGGCAGCGCTTCACAGACCAGATGCTCCAGCAGATGAGCGGCTCCGCTCTCATGCTCGCCTTCGTGCAGTCGTCCGGCGCGCCACCAGAGGGCAACCGCCGCCGTATCGCGGCCGGCGATCGGATGGGTGTGAAGTTCGATGCCGTTGGCAAGGCGCAGCGGGGGCGGCGCCCGATGATGGCCCATCAGTGCTCACTCATGGGGCGCGGTACGCTGGATCTGTGCTTCGGCAAGGGCGTCGAATTGGCGCCGCCAGTGCCGATTGGCGCCCCCAGAGGCTGCGTGAGCCGGGTGCAGTCCTGTTGCGCGGAGGTGAGATGGCGGGTGGCACGAGCCGTGCTTTGTTTCATGGCGATACGGGAGGGTTTGGCGTCGCGGCCATTTTCCCACGCGATCACGCGAAGACAACTAGGGTTCCGGCCTCCTTGGAGGTGACTGGTCCGAGGGTTGTCGGCCCCAGTGGGGTTACACCGGCGGGACAAAAGCCCGGGAGGACCAGTTGGCCTCCCGCGTCCTATCCGAACCCATTGGAGGATCGACCATGTACCAGCGCTTTTCTCACGCCGTTCTGCTCGTCATTGCATTCTTGTTCACCTCTGCGGTTCAGGCCGCGCCCGTGCGCGTCGGTGTCAGCGACTGGCCTGGCTGGGTGGCCTGGTACGTGGCCAAGGAAAAAGGATTTTTCAAGAAATACGCCGCCGATGTGGAACTGGTGTGGTTTCCCAACTACACGGATTCGATCCAGGCGCTGTCCGCCGGGCAGCTCGACGCCAATTCCCAGACCTGGAGCGACACCCTGGCGCCGCTGGCGGCGGGCGTGCCGCTCAAGGTCATTCTGGCCAACGACAATTCGGCGGGTAACGACGCGCTGATGGTGGCGCCGTCGATCACCAGTTTCGCCGATCTGAAGGGCAAGCCAGTCGCACTCGAACAGTACAGCATCTCCCATTTCGTGCTGGCCACCGCGCTGGCGAAAAACGGCATGACACCCGCCGACGTGCAGGTGGTCAATCTCGCTGCAGGTGATGCGGCGGCGGCGTTTCTCGGTGGTCGGGTGCCTGCGGTGGTGGTCTGGAATCCCTGGGTGAACCAGATTCAGTCCAGCGGCAAGGGCAAGGCGCTGTTTACCTCGAAGGACATGCCCGGCCTGGTTCCCGATCTGTTGGTGGCGCGCGGGCCGGCACTCGCCGACCCCAAAAAACGCGCCATCTTTGTCGGCATGGTGCGGGCGTGGTACGACACCGTGGCGTTCATCGGCGCGCACCCGCAGGAGGCCGCGGTCATCATGGCGAAAGTGGTGGGACTGCCCCCCGAGGAATATGCCGCCTATCTGCCGGGCACACGCTTTTTCGGTCCGCAGAAAAACCGGATCGCCCTCGGAGAGCCCGCGCGGCCCGAATCCCTGGTGGGCGTGGGATCGACCATTGCGGCGTTCCTGACCGAGAACAAACTGCTGGAGGGCAAGGTCGATTTCGCCGCCGCGATCGACCCGAGCCTGGTGCTCGAGGTTGCCGACAAACCGACTGCCGATTGAGGCCCCACCATGGCGGCCGATCCGTTGTGGTCAATCCGCGGGACGCTGGGCGGCGTGCGTTATCTGGCCATCGCCGGGGTGGGATTCGCGAGCTTTCTCGGCGGCTGGTGGTGGCTGGCCGGCAGCGGATTGGTGGACGCTGTGTTTCTCCCGGAACCGGTTGCCGTCGCGCGCCGTCTGCTCGGTTGGTATGCCGACGGCAGTCTGTTCGCCGATATCAGGATCAGCATTGGCCGGGTGCTGGGCGGCTTTGTGCTGGCGGTGGCGATGGCCGTGCCACTTGGGATCTACATCGGCAGCTTCCGTCCTGTACAGGCGTTTTTCGAGCCGCTGATGGAATTCGCCCGCTATCTGCCCGCGGTGGCTTTCGTACCCCTGGTGCTGCTGTGGGTGGGTATCGGGGAGGGCGCCAAGATCACGCTGATCTGGATCGGGACGTTTTTCCAGATGGTCCTGATGGTGTCGGACAACATCCGTCAGGTGCCCATGGCGCAGATCGAGGCCGCCCAGACCCTGGGCGCGCACCGCGGCAAGGTGGTGTCGCTGGTGGTGTTCAAGTCGGCGCTGCCCGGCATCGTCGATACCCTGCGTGTCACCCTCGGCTGGGCCTGGACCTATCTGGTGGTGGCGGAACTGGTGGCGGCCAATTCCGGCATCGGCTACGCCATTCTGCGCGCTCAGCGCTTCCTGCAGACCGACAAGATTTTCGTCGGCATCCTGCTGATCGGCCTGCTGAGTCTGCTTATGGATCAGGGCTTTCGGCTGTTGCACCGGCGCGCCTTTCCCTGGCTGCATCTGCGATGAATCCCGTGGCGGAGACCTGTATCCGTATCGAGCGCCTCGGCAAGACTTATCGGGGTCAGGCCGCGCCCGCGCTGCAGGAGATCGACCTGGCCGTGGCCGAGGGCGAATTCGTCGCCCTGGTGGGCGCTTCGGGCTGTGGCAAATCCACGCTGTTGCGCCTGATCGCAGGGCTGGAAACACCGAGTGAAGGCCGGATTTGTCTCGATGGTCGGCCCGTGACGGGACCGGGATGCGACCGCACCGTGGTGTTCCAGGACTACAGCCTCTACCCCTGGCTCAATGTGCTGGAAAACGTGCGCTTCTGCCGCTCCCTGCGCGCTCACACCCGGGATGCCAGCGAGTCCGAGGTCAACGCCGCCGTGGAGCGTGCCTACGCCCTGCTGGAGTTGATGGGGCTGGATGAAGTGCGCGAGCGCTACCCCAACCAACTCTCGGGCGGCATGCGCCAGCGAGTCGCCATCGCCCGCGCCCTGATGGCGCAGCCCCGGGTGCTGTTGATGGACGAGCCGTTCGGGGCACTCGACGCCCAGACCCGCGAAGTGATGCACGAGCTGATCCTGCGCCTGTTCGAGATCGAACGCAGCACCATCGTGTTTGTGACGCACGACGTGGAGGAAGCGGTCTATCTCGCCGACCGGGTCGTGGTGCTGGCGCCGCAGCCGGGGCGCATCGACAGCATCCATCCGGTAGTGCTGCCGCCGCCCGGCGCGCGCCACCCGGATCTCAAGCTCGCCCCCGAATTCCTGTCCCAGAAAAAAACCGTGCTGGATCGCATTCGCGCCACTTCGGGCGTGCAACGCGATCTGGACAAACTGAGTCGCCTGGCCGAGCTCTCGCGGCACGGCCGGCGGCCCGATGCCAAACCCGCTATTGGGAATCACTGAGGAGATAGCCATTCATGCGTCTGCAACGCTTTAACGCCACCGGGGCGCTCAGCCGTGGCCTCGACCACCATCCGATGTTCGACAAAACCCAGTTGCAAGGCTGGAAATCGCTGCAAAAGGAAAAAGACCTGCCCACCGACGCCTGGAAAGCCCATGTGCAGCACGGCCTCGATAATGGCCTGACCGCTGCCGCCAGTGTCCAGGACCGCGGTATCTCCACCTTCGTGCGCGGCGAGCTGCCACACTTTGCGGGCATCAACACCTTCATGAAGGCGCCGTTCTGCGAGAACGTCCACAACATCGGTCAGTACGATGCGGCGATTCTGGGTGTGCCCTTCGACGGTGGTACCACCTACCGTCCCGGCACCCGCTTTGGGCCGCAGGGGATCCGCAAGATCAGCGCGCTCTATACGCCCTACAACTATGAGCTGGGTGTCGACCTGCGCGAACAGATGAACCTCTGCGACGCCGGCGACGTGTTCGTGATCCCCGCCAATATCGAGAAGACTTTCGATCAGATCAGTCGCGGCGTGGGGCACATCTTCGCCTCCGGCGCGCTACCCATAGTGCTCGGTGGCGATCACTCGATCGGCTTTGCCACCGTGCGTGGCATAGCGGAGAACACCGATAAGAAGATCGGCATCATCCACTTCGACCGCCACGCCGACATCCAGGAAAAAGACCTCGACGAGCGTATGCACACCACGCCCTGGTTCCATGCCACCAATCTGCCCAATGTGCAGGCCAAGAATCTGGTGCAGGTCGGCATCGGCGGCTGGCAGGTGCCGCGCCCCGCGGTGAAGGAAGCGCGCAAGCGCGGTACCACCATTCTGACCATGAATGACGTGGCCGAACTGGGCCTGGAGAAGACCGCCGAGATCGCGCTGGAAACCGCTTGGGACGGTACCGATGCCGTCTATCTGTCGTTCGATATCGACGCGGTGGACTGCGGGTTCGTGCCGGGTACCGGCTGGCCGGAGCCGGGCGGTTTCCTGCCCCGCGAAATTCTCTATCTTCTGGGCGCGGTGGCAAAAGAGGGTATCTGCGGCATGGAGGTGGTCGAGGTTTCGCCGCCGTACGACCAATCCGAGATCACCGCGCTGCTCGCCACCCGCGCCATCGTCGATGTGCTGGGTACTCTGGTGGCGCACGGCAAGTTGGGCTCGCACAAGTCGATCATTCGCGGCTGGGGCGCCTGAGGTGATTGTGTTCCCCACCCCGGGGCTCACCCTGATGAGCATGGGCTTCGGCCTGGGTTTGCTGCATGCCCTGGACCCGGATCACCTGCTGGCGGTGACGAATCTGGGCGATGCCCGCGCCGGCCGTCGCGCCTCCCTGGGCCTGTGCGCCCGCTGGGCCCTGGGTCATGGCGCCGCACTGCTGGTCATCGGCGCCCTGGTGCTGCTGGCTGGGATGGCGGTGCCCAGCGCGCTCAGTGCAGCAGCCGAACATTTGGTGGGAGGGGTGTTGATGGTGCTGGGGGTAACGATGCTGTGGCAGCTCTGGGCTGGCGAGGCGCCGGTGCAACTGCATTGCCACAGCGTTGCTGGCACCCATCTGCACGTGGCGGGATTGCCCGCTCACCAGGGCCGTCGCGCGCTGCTGGTGGGCCTGCTGCACGGCACCGCCGGATCCGCCTCGCTGCTGGTTCTGGCGCCCCTCGCCACCGCAGCCAATCCGTGGATCGGCATGAGTTATGTGCTGCTTTTCGCCGTCGGTGTGCTGGCCGCGATGATGGTCTTTGGCACTGTGCTGGGTACGGGCTTCCGATACCTGCGCAGCATCCGCGCCGGCGTGTCCTCAGGACTTCGTATGCTGATGGCGCTTACCGCGATCGCGTTCGGCCTGTCGCTACTGCGGGGTGGCTGATCCCGTGCCGGACGGCATCCGTTCTCATGGAAGTGGGAATGACGGGTTGTTCCTGCGGTCCGATGGGCCAGGTGTCGGATAATGCGGCTTCTGGACCTCGGCTACTTCTGCACCTTGGCTACATGGCCCACAAATTGCGAGCTCCAAAAGTATTCTTCCCGAGGATGAGTGCTTATGGAAATCCGCGAAGCCGGCGATTTCACCCATCTTCGCCTCAGTGGTGGCACGCGGCGGCCGGGCTGGCCGCTTTCTGGTGTAGCATTTGCCGATGGCAGGGCCGCTCCGGCTCCGCAGCCCCGGACGGGCGAAATGACGCTGGACTGGAAACATTACGATAGCGGCGCGCTGTTCGACGAACTGATCAGCAGTCCCGGCAATGCGCGCGCGCCGGCACGGCGTCTGGTGGCTTATCTCGCGTCGCTTGGCGATGCCGAGATCGAATCGCGCCGGCGCATGGCGGAGGCGACCATCCGCCAGATGGGGGTGACCTTCACCGTGTATTCGGAGGAGGGCAACA
>JBKHWK010000065.1:0-8437 GCA_046566625.1 Gammaproteobacteria bacterium | reverse complement strand
CAAGACGCAGAGCGCCCTGCTCGAAGCCATGGCCGAAGGGCAAGTAAGCGTGGAAGGCGAGACGCGCCCACTGCCACAACCCTTTTTCGTGATCGCAACCCAGAATCCCAGTACCCAGTACGGCACCTTTCCGTTACCGGAATCGCAACTGGATCGCTTCCTTATGCGGCTGCATTTGGGGTATCCGGATGCCGAATCCGAACGTGCATTGCTGGCCGGCACCAATCCGCGCCTGCGCCTGCCGGGCTTGCCCCGGATACTGGATGACGCGCAGCTCATTGCACTGCAGGAGCGGGTCGACCGGGTTCAGGCGGCGCCCGCGCTGATTGCTTATGTGCAGCGACTGGTGCAGTACACCCGCCAGTTGCCCGATTGCGAGCATGGCGTTTCCCCGCGCGGCGGGCTGGCGCTGCTGCAAGGAGCCCGTGCCTGGGCGTTCATGGCGGGTCGCTCCCATGTGATCCCCGAGGATGTGCAGGCGGTGTTCGGCCCGGTGATCGCCCATCGCCTGCACAGCGCGGCAGGTGGCGAGCCCGCGACAGCAGCGGCGCAGCGGGTGTTGAATGCGGTGGATATTCTTTAGTCGGCGGTTGGCGCCGTTCCGACGCCGGCTCTACTGGCCAGTGATAGTCGTGGAGCGAATTGACCGGAGGTGGGCCCGTGCCCGGGCTGCGCGCCGCCTTCGATAGACGCTACGAGCAGTGGCTCGACCGGCGTCTGCCGTCGGTGCCCGCGTGCCGCCTTGAAAACCGCCGGCTGTTCATTTTCCCGTCGGGCGCCGGCGCCCTCTACGGTGCGCTTCTGGTGGTGCTCTGGCTGACTGCCACCAACTTCGAAAACAACCTGGTGTTCGGGCTGACCTTTCTGCTTGCCGGCCTGTTTGTGATCGCCATCTTTCACACCTACGGCAACCTGCACGGACTGGAGCTCGTCCCGCTGCGCGCCGGCACTGGCTTTGCGGGGCAGGATGTGGAGTTTGTCCTGGAGATTCGCAACGACGGTCGTCGCCCGCGCGAAAGTATTCGCCTGTCCTATGCCGGCGGCGAGACCCGCGAGGTTCATCTCGGCGCTGGCGAGCGCCGCCGCGTCCGGCTGCCGGTGCCAGCGACCCGTCGCGGCTGGCTCGATCCGGGGCGGCTGACGATTGCCAGCGTCTACCCGCTCGGTCTGCTGCGCGTCTGGAGTCATGTGCGTTTGGAGACCCGGGCGCTGGTGTATCCACATCCCGTCGCCACCGGACCGACGCGGCAGGTGCTGCCGGTAGCGAGCGAGGCGGGTGGCGCGAGCGTTCCCGGCCGCGAGGAATTCGCCGCGCTGGAAAGTTATCGTCCCGGGGAGCCAAAAAGCCGTATCGCCTGGAAACACCATGCGCGCGGACTCGGACTTCACACCAAGCATTTCACCGATCCCGTGGATCAGCGCCGCTGGCTCGACTGGGATGATTTCCCGGGTCTGGATACTGAAGCGCGCCTGTCGCGCCTGTGCGGCGCCGCACTCGCCGCCGACGCCGGACCGGGCGCCTACGGTTTGCGCCTGCCCGGGCAGGTGATTGCACCCGGGAGCGGACGCCCGCACCGGGAGCAGGTATTGCGCGCCCTCGCACTGTTCGGTCTGCCGGATGTGGCGCACTGATGGAGCCGGTCTGGCAGATTCCCCGGCCCGCGCTGTTCTGGCTGCTGTTCACCCAGGTGGCGCTGGCCGGCCTGCACGGCGATCACTTGACGCTCTGGCTGCTCGGGGCAGGCGCCCTGGTGCTGGGCTGGCGCATCCAGATCTATCGCGGTCTGTGGCGCTACCCCGGTCCCTGGTCCAAGGCGGTGCTGGTACTCCTGTGCGGCGGCGCCATTCTCGCGTCCTACGGGCGTCTGTACGGACTGGAACCCATGGTGGCGCTGCTGTGGAGCGGTTTCATCCTCAAACTGCTGGAAATGCAGCGCCGTCGCGACGCCCTGATCCTGGTCTGCCTGGGCTATTTCGTCGCCGTCACCCAGTGCCTGTTCTCGCAAACGCCCGGCACGGCGCTCGCGACCCTGGGCGGCGTGTTTCTGGTCACCGTGGTGCTGGTTGCCCTGCACCGTCGCGCCGAGGCGGGCTACTGGCGACCCTTGCGCACTGCCGCCGTGCTGCTGGCGCAGGCCGTGCCACTGATGCTGATCCTGTTTCTGGTGATGCCCCGCCTGGGTTCGCTGTGGACTGTGCCGCAGCCGCGCCAGGGCGCCATCGGCGTCAGCGATTCCCTGGCGCCGGGCGACCTCGGTCGGTTGGGGGCTTCGGGGGAAGTGGCGTTTCGGGTCGAGTTCAAGGGCACGCCACCACCGCGCAATCAACTCTATTGGCGCGGCCTGGTGCTGTCGCGCTTCGATGGCAGAAACTGGTCGCGCATGGAGCCGGGACCCTATGCCGGCGCCGGCGCATTCCGGCAGGGTGGCGCGGGGCCACAGTCTGGAGAAGTCGACGTCGAGCGACTCGGCGCACCGCAGCACTACCGGATGACTCTCGAGCCCTCGGGCGAGAACTGGCTGTTTGCCCTGGAAACGCCGGTCCCGGAGAGTCCCGACGTGATCCTCAATGACGACCTGACGCTGACCCGCGTGACCCCGGTCGTATCCCGCTGGAGCCACAGCCTCACCTCCTGGATGGACTACCGTGCCGCTGCCGAGGGGCTGGGGGACGGCCGCAGGGCCATGGCAACCGCGCTGCCCGGAGCCGCCAATCCGCGCACCCGCGCGCTGGCCGTGCGCTGGCGCGGCGAAGTGGATTCCGATGCGGCCCTGGTCGAGCGTGTACTGGCGCTCTACAACCGCGACTATGTCTACAGCCTGGACGCGCCGCTGCTCGGCCGCGATTCGATCGATGAATTTCTCTGGGAGACCAAGCGCGGGTTCTGCGAGCACTTTGCCAGCAGCTTTGTCTTCATGCTGCGCGCCGCCGGGGTTCCGGCCCGGGTCGTGGTCGGCTACCAGGGCGGTGAATTCCATCCCGATGCCGGTTATCTGATCGTGCACCAATACGATGCCCACGCCTGGGCCGAAGTCTGGCTCGCCGGGCGCGGCTGGGTGCGGGTGGACCCGACCGCCGCAGTGGCGCCGGAGCGCATCGAAACCAGCGTCGCCGACCTGCTGGGTGACGAGCGGCAATTCCTCGCGGATTCCCCGCTGTCCCTCGTGCGTTTCCGGGGCATTGGCTGGATCGATCGGCTGCGCCTGCAAGTCGATTACGCCGATTACCTGTGGGCGCAATGGGTGCTCGGCTATGAATATCGGCAGGAGCGCTTGTTGACCGGGTGGCTGGGTGCCTGGGACCCCTGGCGGCTGGGGTTTTTCGTGCTTGGCGCCGGGGCCCTGGCGTTGCTGCCGGTTCTGCTCGGGCAACTGCGGGTGGCGCGACGGTTGCCGCGCCCGCCCCTGGAGCAGTTGTTCGAACGCTACTGCCGCCAGCTCGAACGCTGCGGCGTGACGCGCGCACACGGGGAGGCGCCGCGCGCGCTGGCCGAGCGCGTGGCGCGGGAACGTCCCGATCTGGCCGTCGCTGCCGCCGCCATCAGTGGGTTGCTGGAGGCAGGCGTCTATGGCGGGGCAACGCCGGATCTCGCCGACCTCCGGCGGCGGATTCGGCGCCTCGGATAATGCCCCGTGCGTTGCCGCCCTCTGTGCGGCGTCCCAACGCCCGGCGTTTTGCTCCACAATAGCAGCCGCCCCGACGCCCGCGTTGCGGCGCGCGCCAATCCTGCATCCAGAAATGCGAGCGGCAAAAACACTCGGGTTCCCCGGAACCCCCGGGTTGGCCGCGCTCGGCGCGGTCGGATTGGACGGGGAAAACACCATAATTAACGAGGTGTCATGATGGGCTTTTGCGTGAAGGGTGGTGGACTCGGGGCGGCAGTGCGCCAAGCGGCGGCGGTCGTGGTCGGGGCGCTGGCGTTATCCGGTGCGGTGGCAGGGTCACCGGCCTCCGGCGCCACCGGGCAATTCACCGTCGAGGCGCAGCCTGTTGCGGACATGAAGTCGCTGTTTGCGATCGTGCAAACCGTGCGGGTGACACCGGCGCGCGCGCGGATCGGCGGCACCATCGTCGAGTTGCTCACCGACGAAGGTCAGGTGGTCGAAGCCGGGCAGTTGCTGGCGCGTGTTCGTGATCCCAAGCAGGGCATGCAGATCGATGCCGCCGAATCCAAGCTGCGCTCGCTCAATGCGCAGCTGGAGCTGGCAGAAACCACGCTCCAGCGCGTTTCCACGCTTTACCAGGGCGGCAAGATCAGCAAGGCGGCCTTCGATGAGGCGCGCACCCAGGTGGATGTCATCACCGCCGACATTGCCGCCGCCAGGTCCGATCAGGCCGTGATTCGCGAGGCGCAGACCGAGGGCCGGGTGCTGGCCCCGGCGCAGGGTCGCGTGCTCAAGGTAAATGTCACGCTGGGCGGCGTGATCCTGCCCGGCGAAGTCATTGCCAACATCGCGGCCGAGAGCTACGTGCTGCGCCTGATGCTGCCCGAGCGCCACGCACGCTTCATCAAGCTGGGCGACCAGGTGCTGGTGGGCGACCGCGGCATGCTGGACCCGGCGTTCGCGCTGAAGCCGGGCGAGCGCCGCGCAGGACAGATTGTGCAGATTTATCCCGAGCTGGCCAACGGCCGTGTCGCTGCCGATGTGGAAGTGGCGGGGTTGGGTGATTTCTTCGTCGGCGAACGCGTTCGGGTATGGGTGGCGTCCGATGCCCGGAACGCGCTCGTGGTGCCGCCCGCGTACATCTACCAACGCTACGGCCTGAATTATGTGCAGCTGGCCAGTGGCGCTGAAGTCGTCGTGCAGCCTGGCATGACGGTGGCAACCGGCGTGGAGGTTCTTTCGGGGTTGCGGGAAGGCGATGTCCTGCTGGCCCCCACACCGTCGGTTGATGCCGTCGGCGCGGAGCTCTGATCGTGACGGAGCCGAATTTTTCCGGGCGGATCACCCAGGCATTTGCCCATTCCACGTTGACGCCACTGATCCTGGTGGTGTCGTTCGTGCTGGGTGCGATGGCGCTCGTCAGCATGCCCCAGGAGGAAGATCCCCAGATCACGGTCCCCTTCGTCGATGTCTTTATCAGCACCTCGGGGCTGAAGGCCGACGCGGTCGTCGAGCTGGTGACCAAGCCTTTCGAAGATATCCTCAAGGGTATCGACAACGTCGAGCACACCTATTCGACCACCCGGGACGATGGCGTGGTCTTCACCGTCCGCTTCGACGCGCGCTTCGATGACGACATCGCGGTGGCGCGCGTCAACGACGCCATCGACGCCAACCGCTATCGCATGCCGCCGAATATTCAGGAACCCCTGGTGATCGGCCGCAGTATCGACGATGTCGCGGTGGTCGTGCTCACGCTGTCGCCGAAGCCCGGCAACGAAGGGCGCTGGCAATGGGGCGCGCTCTACGATCTCGCCGAAGAGCTGCAACACGAGCTGGTAAAGGGCAGCGACGTCGGGCTGACCTATATCGTGGGCGGCAAACCCCAGGAAGTGCGCATCGAACCCGATCCGGAACTGCTGTCGGTCTACGGCGTGACGCTGAATCAACTGGTAGCCAAGATCCGCAGCGCGAATCAGATGTTTGTGGCCGGCGCTCTCAGCGGTGAAAACAAGCTGGAGCCGGTTATTGTCGGGCACAATCTGCAGAACAATGCGGACATCGGCCTGCTGATCGTCACCACCCAGGACGGCAGGCCGGTGTATGTGCGCGACGTGGCGCGGGTAATCGTCGGCGAGAGCATTGCCACCCAGCGCGCCTGGCAACTGACCCCGAGCGTCGGGCCGGATGGCGAGCGGACCTTCCAGACTCTGCCCGCCGTGACGCTGGCCATCGCCAAGCGCAAGGGCGCCAATGGCGTGCAGATCAGCGAAGACGTCCTGAAGCGACTCGACCTGGTGCGCGGTCGGCTGATCCCCGATGGCGTCGATGTCTCCGTCAGCCGCGACTACGGCGAGACCGCGCGGCACAAGTCCAACGAGATGATGCTTCACCTCGCGCTGGCGACCCTGGCGATCATCCTGATCATGGTCGCCTTTCTGGGGTGGCGCGAGGGTGTGGTGGTTTTGATCGTCATCCCGTCGACGATTTTGCTGACTTTTTCCGTGTGCTGGTTGTTCGGCATCACCCTCAACCGGCTGACCATGTACGGCATCATTTTTTCGGTGGCCATCCTCGCCGACGATGCCATCGTGATCACCGAGAACATATCGCGGCACTGGCGGATGTTGCAGGGGCGCACCTGGACAGAAGCGGCCGTCGACGCGGTGGCAGAGGTGGGCAACCCCACCATCATTGCGACGCTCACGGTCGTCATGGCCATGTTGCCGCTGCTGTTCGTCGAGGGATTTGTCGGCCCCTTTCTGCAACCCATTCCGGTTGCGGCCATCGCATCGATGCTGTTTTCCCTGATGCTGGCGGTCACGGTGGCGCCCTGGGCGATGCTGCGACTCACCCATCGCAATGACGATATGGCGTTGATCGGCGCGGACGCTCGGGCGCCTATGGCGGGTTCGTCCCATGATGACGCAGAGGCCTCCGGCGGCATTTTTGGCAAACTGTTCCGGCGCTGCGTCGGCGGTATGCTGCTCACGCCGCGCCGGGCGCGGCTGACGTTTTTCGGCGTGGTGTTGCTGACTTTTCTTACCTTTCTGATGCCGTATTTCGAACTGGTTCTGTTCAAGATCATGCCGTTTGACGACAAGCAGGACCTCCAGATCCAGGTCGATCTGCCGGAGGGATCGACGCTGGAGGCCACCGAGCGGGTTTTGAAACAACTGGCCGGACTGGTGAGTGATATCCCGGAAATCCAGAACATGCAGATTTATGCGGGTGGCACCGGCCCCTTCGATTTTTATGGGTTGGTGCGCCAGGACTACATGCGCAGCCTGCCCGAGCAGGGTGAACTGCGCCTGCGGCTGCTGTCGACCTGGGACCGCGATCGCGAAAGTCACGATATCTCCATCGTGATCCGCGAGCGCCTCAAAAGCCTGAACCTGCCGGAAAACGGCACCGTAAAAATCGTTGAGGCGCCGCCGGGACCGCCAGCGCCCTACATCGTCATCGCGGAAATTTACGGGCCGGACGCCGACGCGCGCCGGGCAACGGCGCGCCAGGTTCGCCAGCTCATCGATCAGGTTCCCGAGCTTGCCCAAAGCGACGACTCCTTCGGCAACCCGACGCACCGGCTGCGGATTTCCATCGACCAGGCAAGCCTGGAGTTCCATCAGGTCGACGAAGGCGCTGTCTACAGCACGCTGAAATTGCTGCTGAATGGTGAAGCCCTGGGTGTTTCGCAGCGCGGGGAGGGACAGCATCCGTTGCCGATCGTACTTCAGCAACCCAGGGAATCCCTGTTCCTCGGCGAACGACTACTCTCCACGCCGATTCCGACCTTGACTGGCGAGCTGCGCGAACTGGGCGATGTCCTGCGCATCGAGCCTGAGCCGGCGTCTTACCCGGTGTTTCGCCGTGATGGTCGCTTCGCCGACATGGTGACCGCCGGGATTCGCGGCCTCCCCTATGACGCACCCATGTACGCGCTGCACACCGTCGAACAACTCATCAAAAAGGCGTCATGGCCGGGCGGCGAAACCCTGCCAGTGCGGTATTTCGGGCAGCCGGACGATGAGAGCAAGCCCTCGCTGCTGTGGATGGGGGAGTGGGATGTGACCCGTGAAACCTTTGCACAACTGGGCGCGGCGTTCGGCTTTGCCGTGTTGGGGATTTATATCCTGGTCGTCGGCCAGTTCCGCAGCTTCAAAACGCCGCTGGTGGTATTGCTGCCGGTTCCCCTCAGTTTTTCCGGGATTATCGTCGGCCACTGGATCATGGGCTCGACCTATTCCATGCCCTCGACCATAGGCCTCATCGCGTTGTCGGGAATCGTGGTGCGCAATTCGATTCTGTTGATTGAGTTTATTCAGGTGAACGTCCGCAACGGTGTCCCCATGCGGCAGGCCGCCCGTGAAGCGGGCGCCATTCGCGCCAAGCCCATCATCCTGACGGCGCTGGCGGGGATTGCCGGCGGGCTCTTCATCCTGCCTGACGCCATGCTGCACGGCATGGGCGTCGCGCTGATCTTCGGACTGATTTCGTCCACCGTGCTGACGCTGATAGTGATCCCGGCTGTCTATGTCTGGCTGCGTGACGACGGCATCGCCATCGCGCCGAACTGAAGGCTTGCACCGGCATCGCGCCGGATTTGGGCGCCCGAGCGACGGTGCCGGCTGCCTTGTAGACTTCGGGGCGGCCCGGGTAGCGCGGGACAGGTATTCAGCCACCGGGTTTTGCCCCACAATCGCCCGCGATTTGCCCCTGTCCCACGGTTTGGAGCTTGCCTGTCATGTTCGAATGGATCACCCAGCCCGAAGCCTGGATGGCGCTGGCCACCCTGACCGCGCTCGAAATCGTGCTCGGCATCGACAACATCA
>JBKHWK010000064.1:0-8733 GCA_046566625.1 Gammaproteobacteria bacterium | reverse complement strand
CAAGAAAACCTGGGTGGCGTTCCGGGCCATGGTCAGCTTCTGCGCAGCCGTGGGACTGCCGGGGTAACTGACTACCGCCGCATCCAGCACCTCCTTGATCGCGCTCAGGCAATAGGTGCTGTCGGCTTCGCTGCAGGCGGCGGTGGTATCACGAAATCCGAATCGGGTCTGCACGTCGACATTCTCGCGCAGGGCGCCTGCGTCGGCGCTCGCATCCAGGGCCACCAGGTCGTTGCCAGCCGGGTCCTCCGGATCGAAGGTCTCGGGTTCCAGAAAAATCTGACGGGCACCGGCGACGTCGTTTTTCTCGCCAACGCTGCCGGAGCGGTAACCCGGCGTCTTGTGGCCGGCACCGCCGCGCATCACCGAGCTGCCGTCGCTACCAGACACCTCGCCCTTGCTGGTGTCCGCGGCGACCACGTCGGCGGCAGTCGGGACCGTCCACAGGGTCAGGGCGCTGTCGTCGATGCGCCCGGTAATGGGGTTGAAGGCGGGGTTGCCCCGGGCATCCTCCACGTCGAGCTGCTTCGAACCGTCCAGGAGCGTAGTGGTCACCACGTCCAGCTTCTTGACGTTGCCCGGCCACAGGGGCTTGCCGTCCTCGTCCACCTGGAACAGCGCGACGAACACATTGGGCAGCGAGTTGACCCGGTTGTCGGCGTTGACCGGCACCGTGACCGCCACGAAGGAGCTGCTGACGGCCTTGATCTGACGCCCGATGTCTCCCAGTGTTTCCACCAGTTCACCGGGATTGTCCAGCGCGGGGATGGCATTTCCGGTGCCGCCTGCGGCGGCATAATCGTTCCCCTTGCTCACAACGGGGCCAGTGCCGGCTGTCAAGAACCACGACTTCAGGTTCTGCTGTCCATCGGGACTGGGGACCCCGGTAGCCTGTCCACCCGCGATGTCCATCTGATTCAGTTTTGCGATGACTTGCGAAAAGCCGTCCGTGCCCCCTGTCGCCTTGGGCACTCCCAGCCCCTGGTCAGCAAGGGTCATTGCAAGCGCTGTATCACTGTCGTCCTGCTGTTGCGACACACCAAACAGCATATTGATGCTGTAGGCGCCACTGCACGACCAGTCCTCACCGTTGTTGTAGGGGCTGATGTACTCATCCTTGGGAGAGAGGCCCGGCGCGGTGATGATGGTGGGGTCCCAGGTCAGCGCGGAAGAAATTCGCGCACCGCTCACCGTGAGATTAGACGGTAGAAACGGCGTAGTAGTGGCATAACCCGGAAGTGCAATGTAATCCAGACACAGGCGGTTATTGCCCGAATTGGCGCCCAGGGTAAAGTCGCATTTCGTTGCCGGGGAGCCGAATCCCTCCGAAAACTCGAAATCCAGGTTTCGCGGCGGCGGTTTTGTACCTCCGCCAGGCGAGCCACCGAAGTCGGTATAACCCTGTTTGGCATTCAGCACCTCCAGTCCGGCCAGGTAGCGGTACATCTCGAAAAACAGCTCGCGCCCCTGATATTTGTGGGTTTCATCTTCGCCCATGTGTGGCAGGGCGCCGAAAATATCCAGCAACTCCTGCTTGGCCCCGTTGCCATCGCTGCCTTTCTCCAACAGCTCGAAACCACGCAGAACATAGCCGCCGTTGCTGCACCCGAATTCGCCCGGATCGCAGCGATTCTCGCTGTTGTGGTTCATCATCAGGCCGACCCGCATGTCATCGAAGGTGCCCAGATTGAACAACAGGTACCGAAACGCGGCGACGAAGGTCTGTCGTTGATTGACTGCCCCAGTCGCCCCCCCGGCACCGGTGTAGATTCCACCCACTTGGGGCGCCCCCGGATATAAGGCATCGTAAATCCCCTGACCAATCACACAGCCAAAATCCGATGCTGCTGAACCACAGAACAGGTCCCTACAGGTTTCTGTGGTAACGTCGGAGCAGAAGTTGCTCCCCAAATTGGGGCGCAAATCCAAAGTCAACATCACCAATGGCGCCGGCGCATCCGGCGGCGCGGAATGGAAATAGATCTCGGTATCGTCGGCCCAGGCGGGCGCCGCCGCCAGCAACAGGGCGAACAAGGTTCCCAGCAGGCCTTTGCAGCCCAGATTTACCGAATGATTCATGGTCCAGCCTCCAGCTTCCTGTTCCTTCGTGGTTTTTTGCTGCTCGCCCGCCCGCTGCGGTCGTCTAGCCCGTCGGCACATGGGCATATTTGTCCAGGTTGCCTATCGGCGGGTTCGCAAAGCAGTCACTGCTCACGGGGTTTATCACTACCGCGCCGCGGTTGACGCGACTGGCGCCCTGGCGCACCTCGGTGTTGTCAAAAGCCGCATCGACATCGAAGAAGAAAGCCCAGGTACCGTGCGCAATACCTGTGATGAAGGCCGGCACGCAGGCCGGCTCACCGTCGTTGAGCGGTCGGGCACGGCTGACGACGGTGGCGTCCGCGACGGCCGGCAGCAGGTCCGGGTCGCCGCTCGCCGGATCCAGACGCGGATCCCATGCCAGGTCGGTGCGGTCGCACTCGGCATCCGGGTCTGGGTGACCATTGCTGCAGACGATGGCCTCTGTGTCCAGGTTGTCCTCCCAGCGTGCGAGCACCCCATCGGCAATACCCTCGGCGAGCTGGAAGGCATCGAGCCGGGCCTGGCTGTTGCCGGCCATCAATACTTCGAGCTGACCCGAGCGCATCACGCTGATGGCCAGGATGCTGAGCAGCAGCAGAAAGATCAGCGATACCGCGAGCACGGCGCCACGCTGGCGGACGTACGGCGGATAAGCCGCAGGCGCAGCCGCCGATCCCGGTGCCGGGTAGGCTACTGGTTCCTTAGCTGGGTGCGCTGCGCTTGCCCGGCCTGGGTCTTGACAGTTCATGTGGCAATCCTCGTAGCCATCCGGGCTAATCGAATGTGGTGAACACCTGGTTGTTGCGCGGTACCGTGGTGGTGAAGACGCGCCGGTAGTACTGGTCGTCGGGGGTCGCGTTGGTGGTCAATGTCTGGTTGCCCAGGTTCCAGGTGCGGCTTTCGGTCGCACTGGAACGCACCGGCTCCAGGCTGCGCACCAGCAGGTGGATGCGCATGGACAACACAGTATCGGCATCCACGGCGCCGGCCACATCGGCGACCTGGTCGGAGACGAATTCGTCGGGAATGCCGTCACCGCTGGTGTCCACGCCCAGTTCCACCTGCAAGCTCTCGACGCCGCTCACCAGGCAGGTCTGCGCCGTGTTCTCGACGCTGCGCACACACAGGCTAGGTACCCCGCTCTCGGTGCCTATGTAATAGATGCGCCCATAGTAGGCCCAGAGGTCCGCGGTGGAGCCCACCGCGGTCAGCGCGCTGGTATCGATGCCGGTGTCTATGGCGATTTCCGCATCCCCCAGCCCGGACGCATTAGTGTGCAGGTAGTAGCGGCCGCTGGTGAGGCTGCTGAAGCCGTCCTCCCACTCGCCTTCCTGGATCAGGGGCGCATCCGAAGCGCGGCGCACCGCCAGGATATCGGTATCGACACCATCGATGGCGGCCGCAAAACAGCTGTTGAAGTCGCCGGTCTCGCCGCCATCGGCGGCGTCGTAGACCTCGATGACTTCGTCAGGGTTGAGCAGCCAGGTCTGGCAGTCGCTGACGGCCGGAGAGGTGATCTTGTCCAGCTCGGTAACGCCGCCGAAGAACCCGGCCATGGCGATCTCGCGGGACAGCAGACGCAGCGCGTAGCGGCCGTTCTCCTGAACCCGGGAAATGGCCTCGTCCTGCACGAAGCCGCGTTTGCTCTCGAGATACACGGCGATGATGCCGCTCATCAGCAACAGGCCGAGGAGCAGCGCCACCATCAGCTCGATGAGCGAGAAGCCGGCCTGGGCGCGGGGGGGGAAAGCGGGAGCTGCCATGCCGGATCCTCAGCGATTGGCCAGAAAGGTGGCGATGACGACCGCCTGACGGCGGGTATTGCCGGTGCCGTATTTGTCGGTACCGCCGCAATCCACCGGCATGCGCGCCAGCAGCTCGGTCTGATCGAGGTCGATCCGGCTCTCCCAGGCCACCGTCACGGTCACCAGGCTGCCGTCGGCGGCGCTGGTATCGACATCGATGCAGCCCGTGGGGTTGATCAGGCCGTTGCTGGTGACGGCGTCGTCGAGCTGGGCCTCCCAGGTGGCCAGATCGAAGGCCGCCAGGTCGGCGGGTGTGCAGGCGGCTCCCACGGCGGCGCAGTCGGTCGTCGGGGTGGCGACCTGGCCGCCGCCGACGCCGTCGCCGGTGTAGGTGAGAGTGACGGTATCGTAGTTGGCATCCAGAAAAGTACCGGTGGGAGCAACATTGGAATTGGCGCGCATGCGGTTGATGATGTCCTGCGCCAGACCCACGGCGGCGCTGCGCTGGAGCGCTTCGTAATTGGTGCGCTTGCCGTTGATCTGCAGGCCCATCAGACCCAGGATGCCCACCGCCAGCACCAGCATCGCGATGAGGACTTCGATCAGGGTGGCGCCGCGGGCGTAGCGCCCGGTGCTCGGTGCGCCGCCTCGGATCGCGCCGCGCGGAGCGCCTGCGGCGGCGGTGCCGGAGCGGCCAAGCCAGCGCATCGGAAACACTTGGCGTCGCGACTGCGGTTTCATGGGCAGGCTCCTTTGGTCACGCTGGGACGGCCGGTGACATCCACCGCCACGCAGCGCCCGTAATCCGTATCGCCATCGGAGGGCAGAAGTTCGAAGCTGTCGGCGGCGCCTGTAACCGAGCCATCAGGACGATAGGTGAAAGAAGAGCCGGTGGCTGTCAGCGCGAAGTTGCCGGCGAGTGCTTCTCGGACCTGAACGATCTCCACGCTGTCGACGGCTGCGTCGCCATCGATATCGGTCCACAGAATCCAGCCATCGGCCCAGTCGGAGCCCGCGCAACTGGTGCCGGTGTTGGAGCGGCACATCGCCACCGGGGCATTGCGCTTGATGGCTTCACTGCGCGCAAGCATGAGCGAAGTCACCACCGCGCTGGCCTGGGTGGCCGCCTGGTTGTCGCGCAGGATTCCGCGAAACGAGGGTGTTACCGCGGCGATCAGAATGGCGAGGATCGCCACGGTCACCATCATCTCGATGAGGGTGAAGCCGCGATTGCGGATCGACCGGCTGTGTTGTGGGTTGTTTTTGTCCATGCCCGCCTTGTTAACAGAGCAAAAAAAATAGTTTCGCGATTTCCGACCAGAGGGCATATAGCCCGATGAGCAGCAATTGACACGGACAGGCGGGCTTGTTTTCCGACTGCCGGTCGTGATTCATGAGGAGCATCCTGCACGCCAAACCGTATGCGGGGCAAAAATCGACGCCATTTTCTTCAAAAATGGCCGTCACTTCAGCGCCAACGGGGTGCCTTCGAACTTGATGCCCGCCCAGCCATCGCGCAGAAAGGCGCGGATGTTGCCGTGTGCTGTGCCCTCGGGATCCGCCAGCACCCCTCGGTAATGCGCGCCGAAACAGGCCAGGGTTTCGGCTTCGCTGAGACCATGGAGACGACCAAAAGCGAAAATGCGGCAAGAGCCTTCGTTGGTTCCCACCGGGTTCCACAGGCGCCCGGCGTCCCGGCCATTGGCAAAACCGGTCGGGGTAAAGCGGTAGTGCGCGTCGATGACGGCAATCACTTCATCGAACTCCACTGTCGCGGGTGAGGCACGCAGTTTTTCGATCAGTTCAGTCGGGGTCATGGGTCAGCTCCGAACGGGTAGCTCCGAAAATTCGCGCCATTGGATGACAGCGCCGTGCTGGGCGCAACCGGGATGCGCAGGTGTCGGCGTGCGAAGGAGACAAAACCGCCGTCATTCCCGCGAAAGCGGGAATCCAGATACCAGGATATCTCCGACCCCGGTGGCGTCTGGACCCCCGCCTGCGCGAGGGTGACGGCTTGTCCGTCCCGACCTGGACCCCGGCGCAGGCCGGGGTGACGAAGAAAATACTGGGAGCCTCAAAGCTCGCGCCAGATCAGCGCCGCCTGGCGCCCGGTGATGCCGTCGCGGCGATAGGAATAAAACCGTGCGCTATCCTCGAAGGTACAGTGCTCGCCGCCATGAATGGCGGCGGCGGGTACACCGAGCGCCAGCAACTGGGCGCGGGCGATCCCGGGCAGGTCGGCGTGCCAGTGCCCTACCCGGCCCGCCGGGGTGAAGCAGGTCGCCAGCGCGACGGCATCGAGGTGCCCGACAAAAGCGGCACGGACTTCCTCCCCCACCTCGTAGCAGGCCCCACAGATCGCCGGACCCAGCCAGACGAGCAAGGCGGCGGGGGAAACTGTCATCGCCGCAACCGCTTGCGCGATGACGCCGGCGGCCAGGCCGCGCCAGCCGCCGTGGACGGCGGCCACCACCGATCCGGCGCGGTCGCACAGCAGCACCGGCAGGCAATCGGCACTTTGCACGGCGCACACGACATCCGCGCTGCGGGTCCAGGCGCTGTCGCCGGGCCGGATCAGCCCATCGCCCGCGGCCGCCACCGCAGTGACGCCATGAACCTGGAGCAACCATTGAGGCTGGCCCGGCAATGCGAGCAGATCCGCCAGACGTCGGTGGTTGGCACGCACGGCGGCAGGTTCATCGCCCACCCGCTCGCCCAGATTGAATGTGGCCCAGGGGCCGTCGCTGGCGCCGCCGGTCCGGGTGGTAAATACGGCCCGCACTCCGGGCGGCGCCGGCCAGTCCGGCACCAGCACGCCGGGCGCCGGCTCAGTCATCGGCATTCAGCGTCGCCAGCAGCGCGGCAAAATCGGCCGGCAAGGGCGCTTCCCAAGTCATGGTAGCGCCCGTCGCGGGATGGCGTAGCGAGAGCCGGGACGCGTGCAGCGCCTGACGCCGGAACGCGGTGAGCGCCGCCGCGCAGGCGGGGCCGGTCCCGGCTGGCAGTTGCAGGCGACCGCCGTACAGCGGATCGCCCACCACCGGGTTGCCGATATGGGCCATGTGTACGCGAATCTGATGGGTACGTCCGGTTTCGAGGCTGACCCGGAGCAGGCTGTGGCGCGGCAGGCGCTGGGCCACGCGGTAATGGGTTACCGCCGCGCGGCCGCCAGCGACCACCGCCATTCGCGTGCGCGCGGTGGGGTGCCGGCCGAGGGGCGCGTCGACGGTACCGCCGCTGATGACCAGCCCGCGCACCAGGGCGTCGTAATCGCGGGACACCGTGCGCTCCCGCAACTGCGCGACCAGATCGGCGTGGGCGCGCAGCGTCTTGGCGATCACCAGCAAGCCGGTGGTGTCCTTGTCCAGGCGATGCACGATGCCCGCGCGGGGCAGCGCGCGCAGCTCCGGGCAATGGCGCAGCAGGCCGTTCAGCAGCGTGCCGTCCCGATTGCCCGCGCCCGGATGCACGACCAGCCCGGCCGGTTTGTCGATCACCAGCAGTTCGGCGTCCTCGTAAACCACGCGCAGCGGCACCGCCTGCTCCACCCAGTCGCCGGCGGGCTCCAACAGCGTATCGAGGCAGAGCCATTCGCCGCCAGCCAGGCGGTCCTTCGACCGTCGCGCCGTGCCATCCACCCGCAAGTCGCCGGCGCCGATCCAGTGCTGGAGGCGGGCACGGGAAAAATCGCCGAACAGCGCCGCCGCCGCCTGGTCGAGTCGTTGCCCTTCCAGCTCGCGGGGAACCTGTGCTGTGCGCTGTACTCTTTCGCCTACCGCCATGTCGTGTGTTGCCCGCTTTTCGACTGTGGTTAAATGATCGCCTTTTTAACAGGGCTGGTGGGGTCACTCAATCCCGCGCCCCCACGTTTACCCGCGCTGGATCAAGCCTGCCACGCGCCCACTGGTAAGTATGATGCTGGTACAAGCAAAGCGATTGTTGGTGGTGGCTTTGGCGATAGCACTGCTCGCCGGGTGCACGTGGACGCGTTCCGCCAAGGATGCCAAGAAAGAAGCGGAAGATCGCACACGCAATTACACCGAAAAGGATTTCTACGATCACATCCAGCGCGATCTGAGTGCGCGCGACTGGACCAAGGCCATCGAAAATCTCGACGCCCTGGAGGCGCGCTACCCGTTCGGCAGCTATGCCGACCAAGCGCAGCTCGAACTCATCTATGCCCGCTACGGCAGCCTGGATTTCGAGGCGACGATCGCGGCCGCGGAACGCTTCATTCGCCTGCACCCGCGCCACGCCAACGTGGACTATGCCTATTATGTGAAGGGCATGGCGCTGCTGCGTTCCGGTCGCGGCCTGTTCGATGAATACATGCCCCGCGACGCATCCAAACGCGATCCCGGCTCCGCACGACTCGCCTTCAATACCTTCAATGACCTGATCACCGGCTTTCCGACCAGCGCCTACGCCCCCGAAGCGCGCCAGCACATGGTGCATCTGCGCAATCTGCTGGCACGCCAGGAAATCCACGTCGCCAACTATTATTTCAAGCGCGGCGCCTATCTGGCGGCGGTCAATCGCGGCCGGCACGTGGTGGAAAACTACGAGCGCACGCCGGCGGTTGCCGACGGGCTGGCGGTGATGGCGCAGGGCTATCACATGCTGGGCATGCCGGAACTGGCGGACAACGCCGCCCGGACACTGGCGCTCAACTTTCCCCAGCACCCCGCGCTCGACGGCGAGGGCAATTTTCTGTACCAGGACGACGTCTTCGACCGCAAGTCCTGGTGGCACATCCTGACGCTCGGTGGTTACACGCCGGACAAGCCGCCCTACTTCGATTCCCGTCCCCTGTTCGGCGAAGGCGCGATCGGCGCTCGCGAACCACCGCCTCCGGAAGATCCGGAAACCGCGCCACGGCAACACCGCTCGTGGTTCAGCCGCCTGA
>JBKHWK010000063.1:0-8882 GCA_046566625.1 Gammaproteobacteria bacterium | reverse complement strand
AGATCGTAGGGCGCCGACCGGCTGTGCAGGGTGCTGGAGTCGACCTCGACGTTCATCCGTTCGTCCACTACCACGCTCACACCCATGCAGCAC
The DNA here is from genome assembly GCA_046566625.1 of Gammaproteobacteria bacterium. Lineage (GTDB taxonomy): Bacteria > Pseudomonadota > Gammaproteobacteria > Pseudomonadales > Porticoccaceae > JAGPUQ01. The sequence continues at coordinate 8,789 of JBKHWK010000063.1, read as the reverse complement.
AGCAGCTCGATCATGGTGGTTATATCGTGCAGGTGCGGAATGTTGGCGATGGTCACCGGCGCTTCGGCGAGCAGGGTAGCCGCCAGAATGGGCAACGCAGAGTTCTTGGCGCCGGAAATGCGAATCTGGCCGTTCAGGGGAACGCCGCCGGAAATCACCAATTTATCCATGATGTACTCGAAGCAAGATGGAATGGGGATGGGGGTGGTCCGGGCCACCGCCTGACTCCCGCCCAGGTGAAATCAGCGCGACTGCCATTCCGCCGGGGTGTAGGTGCGGATATTCACCGCATGTACTTCACCGGCTGCGATGAGATCCTTGAGTGCCGCATAAACCCGCTGCTGGCGCTGCACGGGACGCAGCCCCTCGAACAGCGCGCCGACGGCCTGGACGCTCAGATGACTGCCTTCGGCCTGCACCTGCACGTCACAATCGCTGAGCTCGCCCCGCAAGCGGGCGGCAATGGCATTGAGATCCATGGCGGCATCGGTCTCCGGTTTCCCGCCGCGGCGGGCTGCTGCGTTGCTGGCGCTGGTGCAGCGGACTGAGGTAGCGCCCGCAACGGCAAAACACCAATCAAAACACTAATGAGGATGTTCTCTTGCGCGCGGCCAAAGCGCTGGAAATCCGGGCGTTTGCGCAGCGCGGCACTATAGCATCGGCGACCCGGGCTGGGAATCACAGGCCCGCCTGCCAAGCCTGCCTAACCGCTTGCGCAGGGGTATGGCTATACTGGTGCCCGACTGCCGCACTGCTGGACACTGCCTTATGCGGGACATAGATCCCATCGCTTCTGCCTTGCGCACCATAGAGCTGGAAACAGCGGCGGTGCGAGCGCTCGCGACCCGGATCGATGCGAATTTCGTCACGGCATGCCAGCTGATTCTCGCCTGTCGCGGACGTGCCATCGTCACCGGCATGGGCAAATCCGGACATATCGCCAACAAGATCGCGGCGACGCTGGCCAGCACCGGCACACCATCGTTCTTCGTGCATCCCGGCGAAGCCAGCCACGGCGACCTCGGCATGATCACCCGCGACGACCTGGTGATTGCCCTGTCCAACTCCGGCGAGACTACCGAAGTCACCACCTTGATTCCCCTGCTCAAGCGTCTGGGCGTGCCCTTGATCGCGCTGACCGGCGCGCCCGACTCCCTGCTCGCCCGCACCGCCGATGTGCATCTGGATGTGAGCGTGGCCCAGGAAGCCTGCCCCCTGGGACTCGCGCCCACCACCAGCACCACGGCCGCACTGGTCATGGGCGATGCGCTGGCGGTGGCGCTGCTGGAAAAACGCGGCTTCAGCGCCGAGGATTTTGCGTTCTCGCACCCCGGCGGCAAACTCGGTCGGCGCCTGTTGCTCAAGGTGGGCGATGTCATGCACGGCGGTCCCGAGTTTCCTCGCGTGACCGAGGCCACACCACTGCGGGACGCGCTGCTCGAAATGACGCAGAAAGGCTTTGGACTGACCGCAGTGGTAACGGTCGAGGGCGAGCTTCTGGGTGTGTTTACCGACGGCGACCTGCGCCGCGCCATCGATCACCGGATCGACATCAATGTCGCGCGCGTGGGCGAGGTCATGACCCGTAACTGCAAGACCGTGTCATCCGAAATGCTGGCCGCCGAAGCGCTGACCGTGATGGAAGACAACAAAATTACCGCCCTGGTCGTGACCGATGCCCGGCGTCCGGCCGGAGTGGTCCATATGCACGACCTGCTGCGGGCGGGCGTGGTATGACGGCCGCTGCGGTCGCCGCCGCGCGCGGCATTCGTCTGGCCGTGTTCGACGTCGACGGCGTCCTCACCGACGGCAAGCTCTTCTATGGCGCTGACGGCGGCGAATACAAAGCTTTTCATGTCCGCGACGGCCTCGGCATCAAACTGCTGCAACGCGCCGGCATCGCGGTGGCAATCATCACGGGCCGCAACTCGCCGAGCGTGTCCCGCCGCGCCACGGAGCTCGGCATCGACTATCTGATCCAGGGTCGCGAAGACAAACTCGCGGCCTTGCACGAACTCCTCGCGACGCACTTTCCCGCTTGGGGAGAGGAGCTCGCCGCGGTTGCCTACATGGGCGACGACCTGCCCGACCTGCCCGCCATTTGCGCCGTCGGCCTGGGCATGACCGTCGCGGACGCCTGCCCCGCCGTACTCGACAAGGCCGGTTGGCGGACCGCTCGGCCCGGAGGCGCCGGCGCAGCGCGCGAAGCTGCGGAATTCATCCTCCGCGCCCAGCAGCGCTTCGACCTGCTGGGGGAAACGCCGCCATGAGAAACATCCTGGTGGCCGCGCTGACCATCGCGGCGCTGCTCGGCTTTTTGGTGTTCTGGGATTCCGTACCCACGCTGTTCCTGAGTGGCCTGCGGACCCAAGCGCCAACCCTGCCCACGGCCGACAGCTACATGACCGCCACGGTGAGCCGAACCTTCGACGAGGACGGGGCGCTCGCCTATACCCTAACCGCCACCAAGGCTGAGTCTTTCGCCGCGGACGACACCGTGATGCTTACCGAGCCGCGCCTCCTCGCGAGCTCCAAACAGCCCACGGGCGCACCCTGGCACTTGAAGGCGGCCACCGGCGTACTTCACAATGCCGACCGCCGGATTGTCATGCGCACCGATGTCCGCCTCTGGCAGGACGCCGACAAGGGCACCAGCGAACTCAAAACGGCGGAACTGACGTACCTCGCCAACACCCGGCACGTCCAGTCCGATCTCCCGGTGGAATTGATCTCGCCCGAAGCCCGCTCCACGGCGGTCGGCCTCAGCGCCGATCTCGAACCCAAGGTTTATAAACTATTGTCGCGGGTGCACAGTGTTATCCAGCCCAAATAAGTTCCTGTGCCACGCGCTCCTGCTGGCCTTCCTCGCGCTGGCACCCGCCGCCACGTCCTGGGCTCTGCCGGGAGATCGTCAGCAGCCCATGTACGTCGAATCCGACAGCGCCAGTCGTGACGACCGCAGCGGCGTAACCACTTATATCGGCAGCGTACGCGTTGATCAGGGCAGCATGCACATCGAGGCCGACAAGGTGACCGTATACATGGCGGCGGGTGGCAAGGATGTCGATCGCATCGTCTGCGAGGGCAAACCTGCAACCTACCGGCAGCAGCCAAAACCGGACGCAGAGATCGCCAAGGCGCATGCCGAAGTGATTGAGTATCAGGTCGCCAAGGACTTCATCGTGTTGACGCGCGCCGCGCGCCTGGAACAAGGCGGCTCCATCCTCGAAGGCGAACGCATCACCTACGACATCGCCAAGGATCAGATGCAGGCGCGGGGTGGCGAGAACAATGGGCGCATCCGAATGGTGATCCCGCCCCAGCAACCGTCGGCGACTCCGACTCCGGCCCCCTGATGGCGCAACTCCGGGCACAGAACCTTGCGAAAAGCTATCGCAAGCGCACCGTGGTGAGCGATGTCTCCCTGGCGGTGAGCAGTGGCGAAGTGGTCGGTCTGCTCGGACCCAATGGGGCCGGCAAGACCACCTGTTTCTACATGGTGGTCGGGCTGGTTCCTCGGGACCAGGGACATATCTATATCGATGACCGCGACATCACGGCGCTCCCCATGCACGGCCGCGCCCGCCAAGGGATCGGGTACCTTCCGCAGGAACCCTCCGTGTTTCGCAAGCTGAGCGTCGAAAACAACCTGCTCGCCATTCTGGAGACGCGTCGCGACCTTGACCGGCGGGAACGCCGCGCCCGAATGGAGGCGTTGCTTGAGGAGTTTCACATCGCTCATCTGCGTGCCAACACGGGAATGAGCCTCTCGGGCGGCGAGCGGCGCCGCGTCGAGATCGCGCGCGCCCTGGCCATGGAGCCCAAATTCATTCTGCTCGACGAGCCCTTCGCGGGCGTCGATCCCATCTCCGTGAACGATATCAAGAGCATCATCCGGCACCTGCGCGACAAAGGCATCGGCATTCTCATCACCGACCACAATGTCCGCGAGACCCTCGACATCTGCGAGCGCGCCTACATCGTCGATTGCGGACGTACGATTGCCCAGGGCACGCCGCAAGAAATCCTCGACAATGCCACCGTGCGTAAAGTCTATCTGGGCGAGCATTTCGCGCTGTAAAGGCAGTCCGACGTCTGCCTGCGGCATGGTTATTGCCTGAACGTTTGAACACGCCGAGCCAGGGGGCTACACTGCAACCACTCCAGTGTTCCGAGGTTCCAGCGTACCGCGATGAAGCAAGGCCTGCACCTAAAACTCGGCCAGCATCTGTCGATGACGCCTCAGCTGCAACAGGCTATCAAGCTGCTGCAACTGTCATCACTGGAACTGCAACAGGAGATCCAGCAGGTTCTGTGCTCAAACCCCCTGCTGGAATTGCTGGAAGAGTTCGAATCCGCCGACACCGAAGGCCAGGAATCGTCCGAGTCCGATAGTGACGATGCGAGCCCCGTCGCGGACGGCGACTGGAGCGAGACCATTCCCGACGAACTCCCCGTCGACGCGCGCTGGGACGACATCTACCAAACGTCGACGGCTCCCGCTAGCGGCCAAGGCGACGCGCCCGACTTCGAGAGCTTCCACACGGTCACGGAGTCCATCCGCGATCATCTTCATTGGCAGCTCAACCTGACCCAGATGTCCGATGTTGATCGCGTCATCGCGGCTGCGGTGATCGACGCGGTGGACGACAACGGATTTTTGGCGTTGTCGGTCGACGAAATCTGGCGTGGCCTCGCGGCGGTTGGCGCTGCGCCGAACACCGGCGACGACGAATCCGGCGTGGACCTGGACGAGGTAGTCGCGGTATTGCATCGCATCCAACAATTCGACCCGCCGGGCGTCGCCGCCGTGGATCTGCGCGACTGCCTGATGATCCAGCTCGGTCAGTTCAGTGCCACGACCCCGTACCGGGACATCGCCCTGACCCTGGTGGACCGGCACCTGTCCGGGGTCGCCGAAGGCGACTATCCAGGCCTCGCGCGCCGACTCGGCGTGCCGGAAGACGATATTCGCGCCGCAGTACGCCTGATTCAGACCCTTTCCCCGCACCCGGGCGACCGCTTCCAGGCGCCCGACGCCGGCTATGTCAATCCGGACGTCAGTGTGCGCAAGGAAGGCAAGCGCTGGGTGGTTACGCTCAACACCGAATTCACGCCCAAACTCGGCATCAACCAGTACTATGCCAGCCAGGTCCAGCGCGCGGACAACAGCCCCGACAACCGCTATTTGCGCGACAACCTCCAGGAAGCGCGCTGGTTCCTGCGCAGCCTCGAAAGCCGCAACGAGACCCTGCTCCGGGTGGCTCACTGTATTGTGGAAATGCAGCAGGGGTTCCTCGAACATGGCCCGGAGCGCATGAAGCCGATGGTGCTGGCCGATGTGGCGACCGAGCTCCAGCTCCATGAATCCACGATTTCCCGCGTCACCACGCACAAATATATCGCCACGCCGCGCGGCATTTACGAGCTGAAGTATTTTTTTTCGAGCCACGTCAGCACGGCGTCCGGCGGAGAATGCTCATCGACGGCGATCCGCGCCATGCTCAAGAAAATGATCGCCGCCGAACCGGCGAGTCGGCCACTGAGCGACAGTCAACTCGCCCTGCTGCTCCAGGAGCAGGGTATCCAGGTTGCCCGCCGCACCGTCGCCAAATACCGGGAGAGCCTGAACATCGCCTCTTCCGGTGATCGTAAGCGCTTCAAACGCAGCGCCTAACCACCATCGAGGAGTACAGCATGCAAGTTACCATCAGCGGTCATCACTTGGAAATTACGGCCTCGATCCACGCTTACGTCCAAAGCAAACTGGAGCGACTGGAGCGGCATAACGGCCATATAACCCAGGTGGCGGTGATCCTCTCGGTGGAAAAACTGGTTCAGAAGGCGGAGGCCACGGTACATGCTGACGGTGTCGAACTGTTCGCAGAAAGCGAGCACGATGATCTTTACGCCGCGATCGATGCGCTCGCGGACAAGCTCGACCGACAACTGATCAAGCGCAAGGAAAAACTGCGTGGGCACTAAGTGTCGGCTGACGTAACGATGCCCAGGTTCGGGGTGCCCGCAACCGCCCGGCACGCTGGGGATCTTGGTGCACCGCGACAGAGGCCTGTCGCCGGTGCCTGACATGCCACACCTTTCCCGGCAGAAACGGCTAGTGGTGATCAGCGGGCGCTCAGGCTCCGGGAAAAGTACCGCGCTCCACATTCTGGAAGACCTGGGCTTTACCTGCATCGACAATCTGCCGGCAGGCATGCTGGCGGAACTCTTCAACCAGCCCGACCTGGACGCCACACCCGCCTCCCGGATCGCGGTAGGTATCGACGTCCGCAATCTCGCCGGCAGCCTCGGTCGCTTCCCGGTGATCCTCGAACAATTGCGCCGCAGCGGCGTCCAGTGCGAGGTCATCTTTCTCGACGCCAGTCCGCGCACCCTGCTCCGGCGTTTCAGTGAAACCCGGCGCCGCCACCCACTGAGCTCGGACAGCGTGGATCTGAAACACGCCATCGCGCTCGAAACCAGGATTCTGGAACCCATCATGGATGTGGCCGACCGCCGCATCGACACCTCCAGCATGACGCTGCATCAATTGCGCGACCTGATTACCAAGCAGATCGCGCCGGATTCCGCCGGTCTGACCGCGGTCCTGTTTCAGTCCTTTGCCTTCAAGCATGGGGTGCCGGAGGATGCCGATTTCGTGTTCGACGTGCGCTGTCTGCCCAATCCCCATTGGGTACCTGAACTGCGCGCGCTGACCGGCAACGACGCGCCGGTGATCGAGTTCATGGAATCCCAGACCGAGGTAGCCGCGATGCTGGCCGACCTCAGCGGGTTTCTGGCGCGTTGGATCCCGGCGTTCCTCGCCAGCAACCGCAGCTATCTGACTATCGCGATCGGCTGCACCGGGGGCCAGCACCGCTCCGTTTATCTGTGCAACAGGCTGTCCAAGCAATTCCGCTACCTGGGCATCAACATCCAGGCACAGCACCGCGAGCTGGGCCCGACGTAACTTGAGCCTGCAAACCCTCAGCCTGCAAACAAGGCTCGGCTCACAACAACGACCACATGGCTGCCCGACACTCTTGACAGAGACACCGCGCTCGGGCGTTCATAGCATCATGATCAAGTGCGAACTCACCATCGTGAACAAGCTGGGCCTGCACGCCCGCGCCGCCGCCAAGCTCGCGGCGACGGCGGGCCGTTTCGCCAGCTCGATCCAGATCGGCCGCGATGGGCGCCAGGTGGATGCGAAGAGCGTGATGTCGCTGATGCTGCTGGCGGCGGCGCAGGGGACCACGCTCGAATTCAGCTTCGACGGCAGCGACGAAACCGACGCACAGGAAAGTGTGGCGGCCCTCATTGCCGCGCGCTTTCACGAAGACAGCTAGCCCGGCACGCCGCTACCCGGCATTCAAAGCGGCGGTCGGCGCTGCATATCCTGTTAGAATAAGCGTCGCTTCGCAGCCATCCGCATCTGCCGATTCACACCTAACCCTGCGCACTTAACCCTTCTACCCAGGAGAATCCGCTGCGATGCAGGCCAGTGTGGTGGAAGCCGACAAACTGACCCTGCTTACCCAGTACGCTGGGCTTATCGATTTCTCCACGATCAATCAGCTGCGCCATATCCTGAACAACCTGGCGCCCGCCGAAATTGCCCACCACATCGAATCCGCGCCGCCGAAAGTACGGCGCATCCTGTGGGAACTGGTCGATGACGACCTCGACGGCGAGGTACTGGGCGAGCTGAGCGAAGGCCTGCGCGATGAATTTCTGCGCGGCATGGACAGCGCCGAGCTGGCTGCGGCCATGGACGGGCTGGACGCCGACGACGTGGTGGATCTGCTACAGCAACTGCCCGACCAGGTTATCCCGCGGGTATTGCAGGCGATGGACGAGCAGAACCGTCTGCGCGTCGAGCATATCCTCCGCTACGCCGAGGACACCGCCGGCGGCCTGATGAATACCGACACCATCACGGTGCGGCCCGATCTTTCCCTGGATGTCATCCTGCGTTATCTGCGCCGCCACGACGAACTGCCACGCGCCACCGACGCGCTGTTCGTGGTCAATCGCAGAGACACGTTTCTCGGTATTCTGCCGATCGCCAAACTCCTCACCTCCAACCCGAACCTCACCGTCCGCGAAGTCATGGTGACGGATGTGCAGCCGATTCCGGCCGCCATGCCCGATACCGAGGTCGCCCAGCGCTTCGAGCGCAACGACTGGATCACCGCGCCGGTGGTGGACGCCGACAACAAGCTGCTCGGCCGCATCACCATCGATGACGTGGTGGATGTCATCATCGACGAGGCCGACCACTCCCTGCTGGGACTGGCGGGCCTGAGCGACGAGGAGGAAACCTTCACCTCGGTACGTCGCTCCGCCCCGCGCCGCGCGTTCTGGCTCGGCATCAACCTGTGCACCGCTCTGGTGGCGTCATCGGTGGTCGGATTGTTTGAAGCGACGCTTCAGCAAGTGGTGGCGCTGGCGATCCTGATGCCGATCGTGGCCAGCATGGGCGGTATTGCCGGCAGTCAGACGCTGACCGTGGTGGTGCGCGGCATGGCGCTTGGGCACGTCAATCGCAACAACCTGCGCTGGCTGTTCAACAAGGAGTTCCTCATCGGTTCGCTCAATGCGGTGCTCTGGGCGCTGGTCATCGGTGGCATCGCTTCGTTCTGGTTCGACGATTACCGCCTCGGCGTGATCATCGCCTCCGCGATGGTGATCAATCTGGTGACGGCCGCCGTCGTGGGCACCTTGCTGCCGGTCTCCCTGAAGGCGATCAAAATCGATCCGGCGCTGGCGGGCAGTGTGGTATTGAC
>JBKHWK010000062.1:0-9037 GCA_046566625.1 Gammaproteobacteria bacterium | reverse complement strand
GCCCAGCATGGCACCAAAGCCGCCGGGCTCAAGAAAGTCGCGCTGCATGTCGATCAGGATGAGTGCCGTCATCGCCAGTCGAAGGTGCAGCGGATAGGGTGCAGCGGGGATCTCGATCATCGCGGGGGTCAGATCGGAAGCCATGGCGCAGGTCCGGATATCTTGCATACATCAAAGAATGCATCTTGCGTGCCAGCGGGCACAGGGGTTGCAGGTCGTTGAAAACTCAAGGGGCAGGGCTCGGAAGCTGGACGTCGCCCGCTACAAATGCGCGATCAGGCGCACCACTTTGGCTCGATTTGTTGTATACAATGGTGCGCATCAAGGGCCGGAACAGGGGGAAAATCGGATGTCGTCGACCGCCAAGACCACGCCTGCGGAAATCTATCGACAACTGAAGGACCTGATCCTGAGCTTCGTTTTCTATCCCGGTGTCCGGGTGACGGAAAACGAACTGGCCGACCGGTTTCACGTCAGCCGCACGCCGGTGCGTGAGGCACTCCAGCGCCTGGCCGCCGAGGGTTACGTGACGATTCTGCCCAAGCAGGGCTGTTTTGTGCGCGATATCGACATCGATGAAATCAACCAGTACTACGAAGTGCGCATCGGGCTCGAGCTCCGCGCCCTGGACCTTGCCTGTCTGACGATGTCCGACAGCCAGCTCAACAAGCTGGCCGCAGCCTGGGATCCGGGGCAGGTGCCCAGCAAGCCGCCGACGGTCGCAGCGATGGTGGCGCGGGATGAGGGCTTTCACCTGGCGCTGGCAACGGGTACCCGCAATCAGGTCCTGGCCGGCTACCTGAAGGATGTCAACGATCACATCCATATTGTGCGACGGCTGGATTTCACCGATGCAACGCGGATCGAGCAGACGTACCAGGAGCACCATGAGGTGGTGCAACGCCTGCTGGCGCGGGATATCGATGGCGCCCGGCAGCTGCTGGAGCGCCATATCCGCAAGAGCGCGGACGTAGCCAAGGCCATCACCCTCACTCAGCTCGCCCAGCAGCGCATCCGCGCCCAGGCAAAAAGATAGTCAGCGGCATGGGCGGTGAAGTCGCGCCGGATCCGGTGCTCAGGTCTCCCCCAGTCCGCGCCAGCGCTGTACCAGCCCGGTGACGCAATCGCCGAGACCAAGGTGGTCGAGCGCGCGGCCTATCGTGTGGTTGACGATAGCGTCGATGCTGGTGGGTGCGGTATAGAACGCCGGCACCGGCGGCGCCACCACCGCGCCCATTTCGGTAACCGCCGTCATGTTGCGCAGATGGGCGAGGGTGAGCGGCGTCTCGCGGGTCAACAGCACCAGCCGCCGTCGTTCCTTCAGTGCCACATCGGCCGCGCGGGTGATGAGATTGCCGCCCAGGCCATGGGCGATGCCGGCCAGCGTGTTCATGGAGCAGGGCGCGATCACCATCCCGGCGGTGACAAAGGAGCCGCTGGCGATGGTCGCGCCGATTTCCCGGTAGCCGTGGCTGACCGACGCCAGCGCCTTCAATGTCGCCGGTTCCATGCCCAGCTCCTGCTGGAGGGTGGCGGCGCCGGCCGGCGAGATCACCAGATGGGTTTCGACTTCGGGCAGGTCGCGCAGCACCTGTAACAGGCGCACGCCGTAGATGGCGCCAGAGGCGCCAGTGATGGCGACGATCAGCCGTTTCGGCATGGGGGTTTCCGACTCGTTTTAGCGGCGGTCATTGTAGGGGGCGACAGGGGTCGTGGACGCCCACAGCTGGGCGTTCAGACCGAGGAAAAGTTCGGCAGCACGCGACGCCCGAACAAGTCGATGCTGTGCAGCAGTTTGTCCGGCTCCAGAATGCCCTGCGGGATGAGCAGGAAGATTTCATCGAGGGGGATCGCCTTGCCCACGGCTTCGATGCGCCGATTGAGTGTGTCGGGGCTGCCCACCAGCAGTTCGGGCACGCCCTGTCCGAAGGGCTTCATCCACTGGTCCCACAGCCAGGCCATCTCGCCGTACCACTCCCGGGCCTGGGCGTCGGTCTCGGCGCATACCATGATGCCGCCCCAGCAGGCCTGGTCGCCAGGCCGGTAGGCGATGTCGAGACGATCCGCCTCTGCACCCCATTCCTTCCACAGCAGTTGCAGAAAATCGAGATCGTCGGCGAGCACGATGGGGCGGCCCTTGTGGCGCGCCCAGAATTTGGCCGAGCGCAGGCTGTGGGAGAAACCGCCGTAGAGCGGAATCTCGGCCTGCAAGGGTCGCGGGGCGATGCCGATCTGTTCGACCTGCATGTCGGCGGTGACGCCCTGGCCGTAGCGGGAATACACCGGGTGCGGGTGCGGATTGCGAAATCCCGGCGGCGGGAACTGCCAGTATTTGCCGCGGTGGCTGAAGGTGTCCTCGCGCAGCGCTTTCAACACCACGTCGACGAACTCGGCGAAGTACTCGCGGTTGTCCTCGTCGGCGTCGGAACCCTTGTTCCAGGGACCGACGGCGGTCAGTTGCGGCTGAATCTTGAAGTTCTCCAGCCAGCGCGCCTGATAGCCGCGCACCAGGCCGACGCCGAGGCGGCCACCCAGCATGCAGTCCAGGGTGGCGATTTTTTCGGCGGTGACCAGCGGGTTGTTGGTGGTGGAGACGAAACCGCAGGGAATGATGCGCAGCTTTTCACTGTGGCGACCCAGCCACATGGCCATCAGGCCGGGGTCGTTGGCGGCTTCGAAACCCTCGATCTGGAGATGATGCTCGGGATGGCCGAAGCCGAAATAGCCCGCGCGGTCGGCGAGGCGGGCGAGGTCGGCGATCTCCCCCAGCATGCGGCGGTAGCGCACTGGGTCCTTGCCCGCCATGCCGGCTTCCAGCTCGGCGCGGCGGCCCACGGTCCCGTACATGAACAGATTGAATTTCATCGGCGGCGCCCCGGTCAGTTTTTGTTATCGCCGCCGATGATAGAGGCGCCCCCGCAAGGGCACCAGCCGCAATTTGGCAGGCTGTCAGCGGTTTACGTCGATGACCACTCTACCCTTGATCTCACCCGCAAGAATGGCGCGTCCGAGTTCCGGTACCCGCGCCAGGGGTTCGACGCTGTAGATGGCGCGCAGCAGATCCCGATCCACCAGCTTTGCCAGTTCGTCCCAGGCGCGTTGGCGGCGCGGTTGCGCGGCCATCACCGAATCGATGCCGCGCAGGGTCACGCCGCGCAGGATGAAGGGCATCACCGAGGTGGGCAGTCCGGCGCCGCCGGCGAGCCCGCAGGCGGTGACGATCCCTTCATACTTGGTCTGGGCGATGACGCTGGCGAGCGTGTTCGCGCCCACCGTATCCACTGCCGCCGCCCAGCGCTCGGCTTCCAGCGGCGCGGCGTCGCGGGCCAGATCCGCGCGCGGAATGATCTCGCTGGCGCCGAGCTGCTCCAGCAGGGCACGCGCTTCCTCGACCCGTCCGGTGACAGCTGTCACCGAATAGCCGAGCTTGGCCAGCAACATGATCGCCACCGTGCCGACGCCGCCAGCGGCGCCGGTGACCACCACCGGGCCGGCGTCGGGCTGCACGCCCCAGTCGCGAATCGCCTGCACGCACAGCATCGCGGTGTAGCCCGCGGTGCCGATCGCCATGGCCTCTTCCAGACTGAAGGCGTCGGGTACCCGCACCAGCCATTCGGGCTTGAGTTTCTGGCGCTGTGCATAGCCGCCCCAGAACCGCTCCGACAGACCGTAGCCATTGACCAGCACGCGGTCGCCGGGCTGGAAGCGGCTGTCGCGGGAGGACGCCACGGTGCCGGCGAGATCGATGCCGGCCACCATGGGGAACTTGCGCACGATGGGCGAGGCGCCGGTGACGGCGAGGCCGTCCTTGTAGTTGACGGTGGAGTAGGCGATATCCACCAGCACGTCTTCATCGGGCAGGTCGGCAAGCGTCAGACGCTTGATGTTGGCGCTGACTGTTTTGTCTTCATTGCGGTCGAGCACCAGGGCGTTGAAGGTATCGCTCATTGCCAGCCCTCCGGGCTATGGGGTGTGCTATGCGGTCAGGGATGGAAGCGGGCGCGGATCGGTCAGACCACGATTTTCGCGTACTTGCCCTTGTAGAAGCCCAGGGGTTCGCACTCCTGCACACTCATCTCGTGTACCCGGCCCACGATGATGATGTGGTCGCCACCTTCGTAGAGGTTCTCGGTGGAACATTCGAGGCGCACGCTGAAGTCCGCCAGCAGGGGCGCGCCCTGTGCGCTCTCATACCATTGGAGGTTAGCGAACTTGTCGGCTTCCTTGGTGGCAAACAGGCGGCTGATGTTTTCCTGGCCGGAGTGGAGCACATGGATGGCGAAGTGTTTGGCCTTCATGAAGGCGTTGTAGCAGTTGGCGGTCTTGGCGACGCTCCACAGCACCAGTGGCGGATCCAGGGATACCGAGGAGAAGCTGTTGGCGGTGGCGCCGACCGGTTTGCCGTCGACATCCTTGGCGGTGACGACGGTGATGCCGGTGGGAAACGCGCCGAGTGCATCCCGGAACTGGCGTTGATCAAGACTCATGATGGTGTCCCCTCTTGCATGGAGCGTTGAATGAATTCGATTTCGAGTGCAACGCCGATGCCGGCAGGAATCGGCCGGCGCGGTGCCACTCGTTCTGAAGGTGGGCCAATTTAGCACAGGCCTCGCAGGCACCGCACCCGCGGGGCCCGTGCTGGGTCCGGGTCAGGCGTTGGCCTGCACCGCCGGGCGCGCCGATACCCGCTCGTACCAGGCTTTGAGATTGACGCAGTCCGCGGGAATGTCTGTTTTGATCCACTTGGCGAAGTCGCAGGTGACCAGCGTGGTGATGTCCGCCATGGAATAGAAGTCGCCGGCGACATACTGGCGCCCGGTGAGTTGCGTCTCGAAGTCCGCGAAAAAATTCCGGACGCGTGCGCGGCCGCGCTCGGCCAGTTCCGCCGATTGCGGATAGGAGTGCGGTCCCACCACGGCGCGGTCCGCGAAGCCCTTGGCGGTGTTGCGGAACACTTCGGCCACCGCGAGCAGGCCGTTCATGAAGGCGAGGTGCTCCCACATTTCGCACAGGGCTTTCTCGGTCGGCGTGCTGCCCAGCAGCGCGGGCTTGGGATGAATTTCCTCGAAGTAACGACAGATGGCGCGAATCTGGCTTATACAGGTGCCGTCGTCCAGTTCCAGCATGGGAATGTCGCAGGCCGGATTCTTGGCGCGGTATTCCGGTCGCAGCTGTTCGCCCTTCATCAGGTCGACGGGAACGCGCTCCACCGAAATGCCTTTCTCGGCCAGGAAAATGTTCACGCGCCGGGGATTGGGAGCCTGGGGATAGTCGTAGAGTTTCATGTTTTGGTTATCCTGTGGAAGGTCATTCTGCGGGAGGTGGGACTTTCTCCGAGTCGCGCGCCGCGTTGCCCTCGGAGGTCGCTTTGCCGCATGGTAGCAGCGGCCTGCCCGCCAGACCACAGGACCAGGGAACCGACCGCGGAGCAAACCATGACCAGAGTTTCGAGTAGACCGTGACCTCAAAAACACCTTTGTTGACGCTGGACGACGCCCGCGCCCGGATCCTGGCGGCGGTACGCCCGGTCGCGGAGACGGAAGCGATACCGCTGGCGGGACTCGCGCGGCGGATTCTCGTCCACGCCGTCCATGCGCCCCGGGATCTGCCGCCGGCTGACAACTCCGCCATGGACGGTTACGCCGTGCGCCATGCCGATCTGGCGCCCGGTGCCCGGTTGCGGGTGATCGGCACCGCGCTGGCCGGTGTGCCCTTTGCCGGGACGGTCGGCACCGGTGAATGCGTGCGCATCACCACCGGCGGACATCTGCCGGCGGGAGCCGACACCGTGGTGATTCAGGAGGATGTCGCGCGCAGCGGCGATCAGGTGCGGCTGACCGCGGAGCCGGGTGCGCACGGCGCCAACGTGCGCCGGGCCGGCGAGGATGTGGCGTGCGGCGAGTCGGTGCTGCCGGCCGGCCGGCGTATCGGCACCATCGAGCTCGGCGTGCTGGCGACGCTGGGGTTGGCTGCGGCGACGGTGCGGCGCCGGCTGCGGGTCGCGCTCTTTGCCAGCGGCGACGAACTGCGCCCGCCCGGCGAACCCCTGGCGCCGGGCCAGATACATGACAGCAATCGCTATGTGATCGGCGCGATGCTCGAACGTCTGGGCGCGGAGGTGCTCGACCTGGGCATTGTCCGCGACGATCCGGAACTGTTGCGTGCGGTATTCCAGCAGGGCGCCGCGGACGCCGATCTGGTCATCACCTGCGGTGGCGCTTCGGTGGGTGAAGCCGATCACGCGCGCGCCCAGCTCGACGAACTGGGTGAAGTGGACTTCTGGAAAGTGGCGCTCAAGCCCGGCAAGCCCTTTATTTTTGGCCGCCTGGGTGCGGCCTGGGTGTGCGGCTTGCCGGGCAACCCGGTGTCGGCGCTGGTGACCTTTCATCAACTGGTGGCGCCGGCGATTCGCAAACTCCAGGGTGCCGACGATCCCGCGCCACTGTGCATCCAGGCCAGCGCCGGCGCGCCCCTGCGCCGCAACCGCACCCGCCTGGAGCTGCTGCGCGGTCGTCTTGAGCCGGATGGCGCGGGCGGCTGGCGGGCGTTGCCCGACCCCCAGCAGAGCTCGGGCGCCTTCGCGGCGCTGGCACGCTGCAATGCCTTTATCCTGGTGCCCGCGGGCGACGGGGCGATCGCGGCCGGTGCGCCAGTGCAGGTACTGCCGTTCGATGACCTGCTCTGAGTCATCGGTAATGCGGGGCGCGGGTTGATTTTTACCCGCCGTTGGAATCCACTAGGGAAAGACACATTTTTTGACCATCCGATTCACCATTCCGATTTTTTCTGCTGGGGGTATTCATGCTGCGTGCACCTGTTGTTTCCGCCGATTCTCATATTGTCGAACCGCCCGAGTGTTATCGGGATTTCATCGATCCCGTTTACCGCGATCGCGCGCCCTATCTGGTCGATGACGGGAAAGGTGGTGACGCCTATGCCATCGAGGGCTACAAGCGACCGCTTGAGCTCGGTCTGATGTCCGCTGCGGGCATTCCCGATGCGGTCATGCCCAAGGTGGCGCCGCACCGCAAGTTTTATGACATGCACGCGAGCGGCTGGGATCCCGCCACCCGGGTCGAAGACCAGAAGCGCGACGGTGTCGATGCCGAAATCATCTACGCTTCCGTCGGCATGGTGCTGTGCAACCTCAAGGATGCGCTCTATAAGGATGCCTGCTTCAAGGCCTACAACCGCTGGCTGGAAGGCTATTGCAGTGCCGCGCCGAAAAACCTGTTCGGGCTCGGTCAGACCGCGATCCTGTCGGTGGATTCCGCCATCGAGGACTTCCGCCGTATCAAGGCGGCGGGCTTCGTCGGTGTGATGATGCCCGGGCGACCGGTGGAGGAAGACTACGACCACCCCATGTACGACGCCCTCTGGGAGTGTGCCACCGATCTCGACCTGCCCCTGTGTTTCCACATCCTGACCTCGCGGGAGAGCGCGGCGGCGCTGACCGAATATCGCGGCCACAAGCTCAACAGCTTCCTGAAGCTCATCCGCGGCATCCAGGATCTGGTCGGCCTGTTCGTGCTCGGCGGCGTGTTCGAGCGTCACCCCAATCTCAAGTTCGTCGGCGCCGAGGGCGATGCCGGCTGGCTGCCCCACTTCATGCACCGCATGAACCGCGCCGCCTACCGGCACGGCCACGGCAAACACGGTCCCGTGCTGCCGCGCCCGCCGAGCGAGTACATCCGCGAAAACGTCTGGCTCACGTTTCAGGACGACTGGGAAGCCTTCGCCTGCGCGCACCGCATGAACTCCAAACGGCTGCTGTGGGCCAACGACTTCCCCCACAGTGATTCCACCTGGCCCTGGTCGCAGGAGATGCTCGCCAACCACACCGCGGGAGTGTCCGAGGAAGTGCGCGAACAGGCCATGGGGCGCAACTGCATCGAGCTCTTCAATCTGCCGATCCCGATGCCGGCCCATCACTGAGGTGAGCTGCGGATAGACTCCTTGCGGCGTCCGTGTGTGACGCCGCAAGGGGCGTCGCCCGCTGGCTGGTTGTGTACCGATTGTCCAGAGGAGATTTTCCCCCATGAAATTCGGCTATTTCACCGAGCGCCCCTATCGCCACATCAACGAAGACATCGTGCTGGCCAACAAGGCGTTCTTCGGCGTTTCCAACAGTCACTTCGACCGCAAGAAGGCGGCAGAAGATTACAACCAGTTCATCGACGAATACTGCTTTGCCGAGGAGGTCGGCTTCGACGGACTCGCGTTGAACGAGCATCACGGCAATCCCTACTGCATGGGCAACGTGATCAACACCGAAGCGGCGGTGCTGGCGCGCGCTACCCGCAAGGCCAAGATCATCCTGATCGGCAATCCGCTGCCGGTAATCAAGCACCCGCTGCGCATCGCCGAGGAGCTGGCCGAGATCGACCTGATTTCCCGTGGCCGTCTGGTGGCGGGCTGGGTGCGCGGGGCCGGCTCCGAGCAATTCTTCAACAACGCCAATCCGGCCTATAACCGGGAAATGTTCAACGAGGCCCACGACTTCATCATCCAGGCCTGGACCCGTCCCGGCCCCTGGCGTTACGAAGGCAAGCATTTCCACTACCGCCATGTGAATCCCTGGGCGCTGCCCTATCAGGAGCCCTATCCCCAGCAGTGGATTCCCGGCGTGCTCTCGCCCGAGACCGTGATCTGGTGCGCCCAGAAACGCTATCCCTACATCGGGCTGGGTTCGGCGCTCGGCCCCACCTGTGATCTCTGGGATCTCTACGCCGATACCGCCGCCGAGCTGGGTTACCAGGCCGGTCCCGAGAATTTCGGGTATCTGCTGCCGGTGTTTGTCTCCGACAACGAGGAGGAGGCCCAGGAGATCGGTCGCGGCTATGTGTTTGGCGGCGGCCAGAACGGTTTCAGCCGGCCCGAACACACGTTGCCGCCCGGTTACAACTCGAAGACGGCGATCCGCATGCTGGCCAAGGCGCCCGGTGGCTCCTGGCTCGGCGTCAGCAAGGAAAAGCTGGCGGCACAGCGTACCGGCAAGTGGCAGGANGAGCAGGATTACGGCATCGTGAAGGAGAAG
>JBKHWK010000061.1:0-10005 GCA_046566625.1 Gammaproteobacteria bacterium | reverse complement strand
TGATCGCCGCAGAAATGCTGGCGCAGAATCCCGGCCTTGGCAAATTCGTGTGGGATGAATTTCAGAACGGATCGTCCTCCAGCCTCGCCAAGATCATGGTGGCGGTTTTCACCATCGGCATCATCGGCTTTCTGCTCGATCGCGTGATGCTCACGCTGCAGAAGCTGTTCTCCTTTGGCGAAGTACGGGCGTGAGGGGGCGGTCATGACGTTGCTTGCGCTGGAAGGTGTTACCAAGGGCTACGGCGAGGGAGCGTCCCGCACCCCGGTGCTCCGTGATATCAATCTGGAAATCGGGGAGGGGGAGTTCGTCGCTGTGGTCGGCTTCTCCGGCAGTGGCAAGACCACGCTGATTTCGGCCATCGCGGGACTGATCCAGCCGGACAGCGGCAGCATCCGCCTGAACGGCAAGATCGTCGAGGGCCCCGGACCGGACCGCGGCATCGTGTTTCAAAGCTATTCGTTGATGCCCTGGCTGACGGTGCACGGCAATGTCGCGCTCGCCGTCGACCAGGTGTTCCGCGACTGGCCCAGGGAAAAGCGCGAGGCGCACACCCGCAAATACATTGAGCTGGTGGGCCTTACACCCGCCGCCCACAAGCGGCCTGCGGAACTGTCCGGCGGCATGCGCCAGCGGGTCGCAGTCGCGCGCGCGCTGGCGGCGAACCCGGATATCCTGCTGCTCGATGAACCCTTGAGCGCGCTCGATGCGCTGACGCGCGCGAATCTGCAGGACGAAATCCTGCGTATCTGGGAGCAGGATCGCAAGACCGTCATCCTGATCACCAACGACGTCGATGAAGGTCTGTTGATGGCGGATCGGGTGATTCCGCTCAAGCCGGGGCCGGATGCGACCTTCGGACCCGAATTCATCGTGGACCTGCCGCGCCCACGCCTGCGCACTGAAATGAATCACGATCCGCGCTTCAAGCAGCTGCGCGGGGAAATCACCCAGTATCTGATGGGCGTGGGAATCGACAACGCGGTGGGTACCGGTGGTCGCGCGGTCGCCTTGCCGCCCGTGCGGCCCAATACCAGCATCGACTGGAAGCTGGATACCACGACCCTGAAGCCGATGCCGGAGGCGGCTGGTCGCGAGCGGTATCTGGAGTTCACCCAGCTCACCAAGGTGTATCCCACGCCAAAAGGCCCGCTGGCAGTGGTCGAGGATTTCAATCTGAAGATGCGCCAGGGCGAATTCGTGTCGCTGATCGGGCATTCCGGTTGCGGCAAATCCACGGTGTTGTCGATGTGCGCCGGACTCAACGACATCAGCAGCGGCGGCATCATCCTCGATGGCAAGGAGATCGACGGCGCCGGGCCGGACCGCGCCGTGGTATTCCAGGCGCCCAGTCTGTTTCCCTGGCTGACCGCTTTCGAAAACGTCTATCTCGGGGTGGAGAGCGTCTACCCCCACGCCCAGCAGAGCGAGCGCGACGACATCGTCGAGTACTACCTGACCCGTGTGAGCCTGGCCGACGCCATGCACAAGAAGGCCGGCGCGCTCTCCAACGGCATGAAGCAACGGGTCGGGATCGCGCGTGCCTTTGCCCTTGCGCCCAAGCTGTTGCTGCTCGACGAGCCCTTCGGAATGCTGGATTCGCTGACGCGCTGGGAGTTGCAGGAAGTGCTGATGGAAGTCTGGGATCGCACCAAGCTCACCGCGCTCATGGTCACCCACGATGTGGACGAGGCCATTTTGCTGGGTGACCGCGTGGTGATGATGACCAACGGCCCCCACGCCCGCGTCGGCAAGGTGATCGACATCGACATCCCGCGTCCGCGCAGTCGCAAGGCGCTGCTGGAGCATCCCGATTATTACCGTTACCGCGAGAGCCTGATCAGTTTTCTCGCGGAATGTGATCGGCACTGAGCGCCGAAGGTTACGGCGTTAATGGCGCAGCATCCAGAACCCGAGTACCAGATTGAGCAGCAGGCTGGCGATGGCGAGGCCGCGCCAGAAACCGAGCGGATCGCGTTCCAGCAACGGCCGTTGGTTTTCATGAGAGAAATCGGCATTCGGGTTGCACAGATCGAACACGAATTCGGATACTTCGGCGTAACGCCGTTCCATGGAGCGCGACAGCGCCTTTTCCAGCGCGCGGTCGACCCAGGCCGGAAGTTCCGGAACCCACCGGCGGGCCGGAATGTACTCCATGCGGCCCAGCCGGGTTTCGTCGTACTTGTCGCCGTAGGGAAGCTCGCCGGTGATCATCTCGTAGGCGATGACGCCGAGAGAAAAGATGTCGGAGCGGGCGCTGCACGGATAGCCCTGAAGATATTCCGGCGCGGTGTAATTCTTGGTGCCGAGCAATTGCAGACGTTCGATGGGCGAGGCGATCTCTTCGATGCCGGCAATTTTGGTGGATCCGAAGTCGATGATCTTCACCGTGCCTTCGGTGTCGATCATGATGTTTTCCGGCTTCAGATCCTGATGAATCATTTCCAGGCGGTGAAAGGCTGCCAGCCCGCGCGCGCACTGGCCGATGATATCGCGTACCGCGCCAAGGTCGGGTTCCGGATGATCGTGCATCCAGCTGCGCAGGGTCTGCCCGTCGACATACTCGCTCACATAGTAGAAAAACTGGCGTGGCCGCTCCTGGCCGACAACGCGCAGCACATGGCTGCTTTGCAGGCGGCTGCCGACCCACTCCTCGTGCCGGAACAGGTCGAGGTAGACCGGATCGTCGGCGAAGTTCGCCGAGGGCGTCTTGAGCACCACCTGCCTGCCACTCGCTTCATCGAGCGCCAGATAGACCTGGGTGCGCTTGCTGGCGTGGAGTTCGCGCACGATGCGGTAGCCATCGATCTTCATGCCTGCCGCCAGCTCGGGCGGGAAGGGCAGTTCGGTGAGGCGGCGATAGACATCGGCGTCGGCGACCGACGGCAGCGCATCGAAGCGCACGATCTGGCAGGTGACATTGTCGGGACTGCCGTTTTGCAGGGCCCGGGTGGCGATCTCGCGCGCCGCGCGGTCCAGGTTGTCGGGATGTGCCGCAACCAGCTCGCCGATCAGGCGGTCGGTGACGTGTTCGTGAACGCCGTCGGTAGTGAAGATGAAGGTATCGCCGCGCTCGACCGGAAACTTCGTGTAGTCGATCTCGAGGCGCGCATCGATTCCCAGCGCGCGGGTCAGGTAGTTCTTTTCCCGCGACACCCAGAAACGATGATCGACGGTGAGCAATTCGAGCACGCCGGTACGCAACCGGTAGATGCGCGTATCACCCACATGGAACAGATGCGCGGTGGTGGACTTGACCACCAGCGCGCTCAGCGTACTGGCGAGGCCGCGGTGCAATTCCGCGCTCTGGCTGGCCTGCCCGCACAGCCAGCGATTGGTAGCGAGCAGTACTTTTTCGACCGAGGTTTTCACGGTCCAGGAATCGGCGGTGCAGTAGTAATCGGCGAGCAGACTTTTGACACAGGTTTCGCTCGCCAGCTTGCCCTGTTCCGAGCCGCTGACACCGTCGGCGATGACCATCGCGATGCCTTTGTACTCGAGGCGGCTGTCCTCGGGCAGCAACACGCCGTAGCTGTCCTGGTTTTCTTCCTTCGCGCCGCGATCGGAGTACTGGCCGACGCAGCAGATGGGTGCGGAAGTCATGATTGTGGGGTGCTCCGGGACACGATGAATCCTGGCGATGCGGCAGCAAGCGAGGGCTGTCGTGTCGGTGCGACGACAGTCCCCACGTCAGCAGCAGCATGCACCGGCTCGTCAGCTTACTTCGATCAGTTGCACGGTGCCGTCTTCGAGCACTTCGGCGGTCTTGCCCCGGGGTTCGACCAGCAGCAACAGCATCAGCAGCAGCGCCAGTCCGGCGGTGCCGGCGATGACCAGAAAAAACGTCTGCGGCGACACGAACGACAACACGGTCAGAAATACCAGGCCGCCGACATTGCCGTAGGCGCCCGCCATGCCCGCGATCTGGCCGGTCATGCGGCGCTGGATCAGGGGCACCATGGCGAACACGGCGCCCGAGCCGGCCTTGGCGAACAGTCCGCACAGCAGCGTCACCGCGACTACCAGGGGCACCGCCCAGGTCGCTTCCACCTGGCCGAGCAGGCCAAAGCTCAGCGTCATGCCGGCAAACAGGATCACCAGCGAGCGCTTGCGCCCGATGCGGTCGCTCAGGATGCCGCCGCCCGGACGCGCGATCAGGTTCATCACCGGATAGGTACCCGCCACCAGACCGGCATGCACGGCGGACAGACCGAAGGTGTCAACGTAGAACAGCGGCAACATGGATACCAGCGCGAGCTCCGAGCCAAAGGTCACCAGGTAAGCCAGATCGAGAATCGCCACCTGACGGAACTGGTAGCGGAACATCTCCGGCACGGGTTTGGTGAAAATGTCCCTGTTGACCAGATAGATGTGAAACGCCTGGTAGCTGTAGAGCGCGGCGATCACCGCGTAGATGGCGTAAGTCGCGCTCGCGCTGAACCACTTCATGTTGGCGGGCGACAGCTTCCAGGTGAGCAGGGCGAGGGCCCCGTAAATGGGCGCGCTCATCAGCAGGTACAGTACGAAATCGCCGCGGCTGGTGACTTCCATCGCGCCCATTTTTTTCGGCTTGAAGTAGGTCGATCCCTTGGGAGTATTGCTGACGGCAAAAAAGTAAAAGGTGCCGTACATAATCGCGATCAGCCCGGTGCTGGCGATGGCGTAGCGCCAGCCGTTGTCGCCGCCGATCCAGAGCGCGAGAGCGGGCAGCAGCATCGCCGAGGCCGCCGATCCGAAGTTGCCCCAGCCGCCGTAGATACCCTGGGCCGCGCCGGTCTGCCGGGCCGGAAACCATTCCCCGATCATGCGGATGCCGACCACGAACCCGGCGCCGACGAAGCCCAGCAGAAACCGGGCCAGCGCAAGCTGCTGAAAGTTCTGCGCGGCGGCAAACAGAAAGCACAGTGCGCCGGAAAGAATGAGGATGCCGGAAAACATCAGGCGTGGCCCATGGCGGTCCACCAGCATGCCCACCAGAATGCGCGCCGGTATGGTCAGGGCGACATTGAGGATCAGCAGTACGCCCACCTCTTGATCCGAAAGCTGAAATACCTGACGGATCACCACCATCAGGGGTGCGTGGTTGAACCAGACTGCAAAAGAAATGAAAAACGCGAGCCAGGTGGTGTGCAGGATGCGCATGTTGCCCTTGAAGGACAGCAGATTGAGTTTTTCCGACCGTTTTTCCGGCTGTTTTTCCGACATGGGTACTCCGTGGGAAATGCGACATCGCGATGGCTCGCAGACAGCCATGCAAAGCAACCCACATGCCAGTATCGGGCACAAGCGGCTGGGCATGCTCCGCTTTGGCGCGGGTTATCGCAAAAACCAAGGTGCAGACTGGAGCTCACGGCGATGCCGCGGCCGCTGCGGGGGACGAGCGGCACCAGGATGGAGCAGATCTTTCACGCGGCGCATGCCCCACGGCGATGCGCGAACCCCCGGGTTTGCCGCCGCGGTGCACTGTGAGCGGGCGTAAAAGCGCGTTTGCGCGGCGCCGTTCGCGTCATGTTTGCCCTACATCCTGTGGCTCAAGCGTGCGGCGCACTGTTTTGGGCGGGTGCTGGCGTCATGCCCGACTAATGGCATGGAACCTGCCTTATGAGTGCTGGGGTTGTTTGGCTATGGAAAGCGTTAGCAGGGCGCTTATGAATCGGACTCCGGATAGACGATAGCGCGAACACAAGTGAACAGGGCTTGATGTATGAGTGACAAAGTGAAACTGGTGGTAATCGGCAACGGTATGGTCGGCCACCGCTTCCTGGAGGCCGTGGCTACCGGCCCGGCGGCCAACCGCTGCGAAATCGTCGCCTTTTGCGAGGAATCCCGGGTCGCCTACGACCGTGTGCACCTCACCGAGTTTTTCAGCGGCCGCAGTGCGGATGACCTGTCCCTGGTCGCGCCCGACTTCTACGCGCAGCACGGCATCCGGGTGCTGATGGGCGACGCCGCGGTCACCATCGACCGCGTCGCGAAAACCGTGACCGCGCAGAGTGGCGCGGTGGTGTCTTACGACAAGCTGGTGCTCGCCACCGGCTCTTATCCCTTCGTGCCGCCGATCCCGGGTCATGATCGCGCCAACTGTTTTGTGTACCGCACCATCGCCGATCTCGAAGCCATTCGCGCCGCGAGTGCGACGGCCCGCGTGGGCGTCGTGATCGGCGGCGGCCTGCTGGGCCTGGAAGCTGCCAAGGCGCTCAAGGACCTGGGGCTCAAAACCCATGTGGTGGAATTTGCGCCGCGGCTGATGGCGGTGCAGGTGGACGCGGGCGGCGGCGCGCTGCTGCGCAGCAAGATCGAGGCGCTGGGCGTCGATGTTCATACCGGGAAAAATACCCAGGCGATCGAAGCTGGCGCGGAGCATGTGCACAAAATGCGGTTTGCCGACGGCAGCGAAATCGAAACCGATATTCTGTTGTTTTCCGCCGGCATCCGGCCGCGCGATCAGCTCGCGCGCGAGTTCGGCCTCGAAGTGGGTGAGCGCGGCGGCATCGTGATCGACGACCACTGCCGCACCTCGGACCCTGATATCTACGCGATTGGCGAGTGTGCCCTCTGGAGCGGCCGCATTTTCGGTCTGGTGGCGCCGGGCCATCGGATGGCGAGCGTCGCCGCCGAGCATATCGCCGGCAGCGACAGCGCGTTTACCGGCGCCGACATGAGCACCAAGCTCAAGCTGATGGGCGTGGATGTGGCGAGCATCGGCGACGCGCACGGTACTACCCCGGGTGCGCGCGAATACACCTATGTCGACGGTGTGCGCGAGGTTTACAAGAAAATCGTCGTCAATGCCGACAACACCCGCCTGCTGGGCGCGGTACTGGTGGGCGATGCCGAGGATTACGGCAATCTGCTGCAACTCAGGCTCAACGACATGGCGCTGCCGGAATTTCCGGATGCGCTGATACTGCCGCAACGCGATGGCGCTCCCGCCTTTGGACTGGGCGTCGCGGCACTGCCGGACACGGCGCAGATCTGTTCCTGCCACAATGTCACCAAGGGCGATCTGTGCGTGGCAGTGGGCGCGGGCGCCACCAGCATCGGTGCCCTCAAGGATTGCACCAAGGCCGGCACCGGCTGCGGTGGCTGTGTCGCGCTGGTGGGCCAGGTGCTCAATGCCGAGCTCTCCAAACTCGGCATGGAAGTCTGCACCGACCTCTGCGAACACTTCGCCCATACGCGCCAGGAGCTCTATCACCTGGTGCGGATGGGCGCTATCCGCAGCTTCCAGGACTTGCTGGCCCGGCACGGCAAAGGCCCGGGTGGTTGCGATATCTGCAAGCCGGTGGTCGCCTCCATCCTCGCCTCCTGCTGGAACGACCATGTGCTCGAACCCAGGCACGCGGGCTTGCAGGACACCAACGATCGCTACCTGGGCAACCTCCAGAAGAACGGTACCTACTCGGTGGTGCCCCGCATCGCCGGCGGCGAAGTGACGCCCGCCAAGTTGATCGCGCTCGGCCGGGTCGCCGCCAACTATGATCTCTACACCAAGATCACTGGCGGCCAGCGCATCGATCTGTTCGGCGCCCGCCTGGAGCAGCTGCCCGCTATCTGGCGCGAGCTGATCGACGCGGGTTTCGAGACCGGCCATGCCTATGGCAAGTCCGTGCGCACGGTGAAATCCTGCGTCGGCAGCACCTGGTGTCGCTATGGTGTCGATGACAGCGTCGGCCTCGCGCTCGAAATCGAACATCGCTACAAGGGCCTGCGTTCACCCCACAAGCTCAAGTTCGCGGTGTCGGGCTGCACCCGCGAATGCGCCGAGGCACAGAGCAAGGATGTGGGCGTGATCGCCACGGAGCACGGCTGGAACCTCTATGTCTGCGGCAATGGCGGCATGCGGCCGCGCCACGCCGATCTGTTCGCCACGGATCTCGATAAGGCGACGCTGATCCGCTACATCGACCGTTTCCTGATGTTCTACGTCAAAACCGCCGATCGTCTGCAGCGCACCGCAACCTGGCTGGACAATCTCGAAGGCGGACTCGATTACCTGCGCCGCGTGGTGATCGAGGATTGCCTCGGCATCGGCGCCCAGATGGAAGCCGAAATGACGATGGTGATCGACACCTATCAGTGCGAATGGAAGACCGCCATCGAGGATCCGGAAAAACTCAAACAGTTCCGGCCCTTCGTCAACAGCAATCGCTCCGACGAACAGATTCTGTATGTGCGCGAGCGCGACCAGATTCGGCCGGTACGCGAGGACGAGCGCGAGGTAGAGCCGGCGTGAGCAGCCTGATCCACACCGAATCCGTTCATGCCAAACCAGCCGCGGATGTGCCGCGCTGGGTGGATGTCTGCGCCCTCGACGAGCTGCCGTTCGACGCTGGGGTAGCCGCGTTGCTCGACGAGGGCATGGCGAGCGAGTGCCAGATCGCGCTGTTTCGCATCGAGGATTCGACAGAAATCTACGCGGTGGCCAATCTGGATCCGTTCAGTAACGCCAACGTCCTGGGGCGCGGCATCCTGTGTCATATCCAGGGCGAGCCCGCAGTCGCCTCGCCGGTGCTGAAGCAACACTTCAGTCTGCGCGACGGGCGCTGCTTCGAGGATGACGCGGTGCGCATCGCTACCTATGCTGCGCGGATCAGCGATGGTCGCGTATTGGTCGCCGCATCCGGGAGGAAGTGCTGAGACCATGGCGCAGTATCGTTTTTACACTGCTGACGTATTCGCCGACTGCGCCTTTCAGGGAGCGCCGATTGCCGTTTTTCCCGAGGCGTCCGCGATTCCCGAGGCGTTGCTGCCGGCCATCGCGCGCGAGCTGAATCTATCGGAAACCGTGTTCGTCTATCCCGACACTGTTTCCGATACGGCTTCCAGCACCAGCTCAGCTACCCCGCCACAGCGGTTTCGGTTGCGGGTGTTCACCCCGGTGGGGGAGGTGGGTTTCGCCGGGCATCCAATGCTCGCGGTAGCGCGGGTGCTGCTGGAAACCGGGCTGGGTCCCCTGGGGGAACGTCCACTGCCCTTGACCTTCGTCCAGAACAGCGGCGCCATCTCCGTCAACTTGGGTCCTGCGCGCGGCGATACCTGCTTTGTACAGTTCAGTTTGCGGGTCAATCCGGTGCTGGACCGCTACACGCCGACCCCTGCCGAGCTCGCGGCGCTGCTTTCGCTGCCGGAGCGGGAGATCGATACCCGGCTGTTCGGCACCCGGCTGGCCTGTATCGAGGTGCCCTATCTGATCGTGCCCATCCTGTCGCAGGAGGCGGTCGAAAAGGCGCGCTTCAATCTTGAGGCCTGGAGCCAGTCCTGTGCGCCGGCACTGGCGGCGCAGGAGATTTTTCTGTTCAGCGGCCGCACCCGCACCCGCGACGCCGACTTTCACGGCCGTCTGCTGGGGCCGGCGATCGGGCCTGGCAGCGATCCGCCCATCGGCTCTGTGATGCCCTGTTTTGCTGGGTATCTGGCCGACCACGCCCATATTCGAGAGGGCACCTACACCTTCACCATCGACCGCGGCACGCCGGAAACCCGCCGCAGTCTGCTGCATATCGAAATCGACAAACGCCGCGATCGACCCGCCATGCTGAGGGTCGGCGGCGATGCGGTGCTGGTAACGCAAGGCACCCTGACCCTGGATTCGTAGAGGCACACATGCTGTTCGGTCGCCATGCCAAGAACCCCATCGCCATCGCCGACAAGGAGGTCGCGAACTGGACCTACACCACCTGCGGCTACTGCTCGACCGGCTGCGCCATCGAAGTGGGCAAGAACGCCGACGGCAAGGTGGTGGCGTCGCGCGGCGTCGGCGGCGCCGATGTCAATCGCGGCAAGCTGTGCCTGAAAGGCATGTTCGAGCACGAACTGTTCGACGCCCAGGGCCGCGGCAGCGAGCCGCTGCTGCGCGGCCAGATCGGCGAAGCGTTCGCGCCGACGCACTGGGACCATGCGCTGGATCATATGGCGAACGAGATTCGCCGCATCCAGGGTCAGCATGGCCGCGATGCGTTTGCGGTGGTGTCCACCGGCCAGATCCTTACCGAGGAGTTCTAC
>JBKHWK010000060.1:0-10041 GCA_046566625.1 Gammaproteobacteria bacterium | reverse complement strand
TCCTCGCCTATGCTGACGAAAGGGGAAAAGGCAAACCGAATGAAGCTTCTGACCTGGAACATCCAGTGGGGGCGCGGCATGGACGGCCGCGTCGATCTTGCGCGCATCGCCGGCACGATCCACGCGCTGGGCGACTTCGACGTGATCTGCCTGCAGGAAGTCGCGGTCAACTTCCCCGGCCTGCCCGGCAGCCGCGGCGAGGACGAAGTTGCCGAGCTTGCCGCGTTGCTGCCGGGCACTACGCCCATCTTCGGCGCAGCCACCGACGTGCCCGACGGCCAGGGCGACAGGAAGCAGTTCGGCAACGCCATCTTTTCGCGTCTGCCGGTCGGGCAGGTGTGGCGGCATCTGCTGCCGTGGCCGGCAGAAGCCGACGCCCCGAGCATGCAGCGCGTGCTGGTCGAAGCCGTGGTCGAATCCGACGTCGGCCCGCTGCGCGTGATGACCACGCATCTGGAGTACTACGCGCAGGCGCAGCGCGAGGCGCAGATCGACGCCATCCGCCATTTGCATATCGAGGCCTGCGCGATGGCGAACCGGGCGCCTTGGCCCGAGGAAGTCGGCGGCGCGTTCGAGGTCTTCCCGCGCCCTGCCGAGGCGATCCTCTGCGGCGACCTCAACTTCGCCGCCTGGGCGCCCGAGCGCGCGCGCCTGCTGGCGCCGTTTTGCGACGGCGTATCAGCCTTCCGCGACGCCTGGGACGTGCTGCATCCCGGCATGCCGCACGCGCCCACCTGCGGCATCCACCCAGTCGATTTCGTCGACCGGCCCGAGTGCTTTGATTTTGTGTTTCTGACAGAAGGTTTGGCTCGCCGTCTCACGGCGCACGGCATCGACGCCGAAACCGAGGCGTCGGACCACCAGCCGGTGTGGGTGGACTTGGCCTGATAAGGCAAGGAAGAAGCGCGCCGGCTATCCGCCCCGTCTGCAGACACCTGAGTGTATTAAAGGGCTAGATGGCATGCACCGTTAAGGCCTCCATGCTCGCCAACCGCGTGAGCTTTATGATGGCCGTTTTGAAGACAACAGGTCTACTGCGCTGAATATGCCTATCCCTTTTCGTCTTGCCCTTATTGCAGGCTTGAGCTTGCCGATCCACGTTCTGGCGCAGACTCCGGTCGACGCGGGCGCGTTGCAGCAGCAGCTGGAGCGCGAGCGTGACACCCGGCTGCCCCCCGCGGCCGCGCCGGACGCCGCGCCTGCGCAGCAGCCTGCGATCACGCCCGACGGCAAAACCGTCGTCGTGCGTAGCTTCCGCTTTCAGGGCAATACGCTGTTGAGCGAGCAGGCATTGGCGAATGCGGTTGCGCCGTTTCTGAATCGCCCGATCCGCTTTGCCGAACTGCTGGATGCTGCCGCGAAAGTGGCGGAGACCTACCGCGCTGCCGGCTGGCTGGTGCGTGTGTTCCTGCCCGAGCAGGACATCGTGGATGGCGTGGTCACTCTCCAGATCATCGAGGCGCGCCTGGGCGCGATCAAGACCGAGGAAGCCCAACCGACCTGGCTTGGGCCGGCCGGGGTTGCCGAGTGGGTTGCCGCACAGCAGTCCACGGACACCCCGCTCAACGCGCGCGCGCTCGATCGCGCCCTGTTGCTGATGGACGACTTGCCGGGGGTGGTCGCTTCCGGACGGTTGCAGCAAGGCACCCAGCCGGGTACGACCGACCTGGTGGTGAAGCTGGCTGCCGAGCCTCTGGCGAACGGCACGGTCCTGCTGGACAACGCGGGCGCGCGCTCCACCGGCAGGGAGAGATTGAACGCGCAGGTGCTGGTCAACAGCCCGCTGGGCATGGGCGATCAATTCACCATTTATGGTTTGCACGCCAAGGGCATGGATTACGCCCGCCTGTCGCAAACCTTTCCTGTGGGCAAGGACGGCTGGCGTGTGGGCGTCAACCTGGGCGCCCTGCGCTACCGTGTCGTCGCGCCCGAATTTGCCGCGCTCAACGGCAGGGGTTCCTCGTCCAGTTTAGGGGTCGAGAGCGCATATCCCATCATTCGCAGCCGCCAGGGCAACCTCTATTTCATGGCAGGCTACGACAGCAAGCGCTTCGACAATCAATCCGGCGGCGCCACCGCATCGAAATACTCGACGCGCGGCATCTCCGCCAGCCTGCGCGGCAACCTGTTCGACCAGATGGGCGGCGGCGGCGCCACCCATGCGAGCCTGGGCGTGATGAACGGCAAGCTCGATCTGGGCACTGTCGACGTCAGCGAGGACGCCGACCTGAACGGCCACTATCGCAAGCTGGTCTACAGCCTTTCGCGTCAGCAGGTCGTCACGCCGGCGATTTCGCTGTTCGGCGCGCTGACCGGCCAGCACAGCGACGAACGCAAGCTCGATTCCTCGGAAAAGTTTTATCTGGGCGGCGTCAACGGCGTGCGCGCCTATCCCGCCAGCGAAGGCAGCGGGGTCAGCGGGAATACGGTCAACCTGGAAGCGCGCTGGCGCCTGCCGGCCGGCTTTCAGGCCAGCGCCTTCTACGACTGGGGCGCGGTGCGCAATCCCGGCGGCAGAAATTACAGCCTCGAAGGCGCCGGGTTGGGGCTCGCCTGGCAATCCGATGCCGGTTTGCAGTTGCGCGCCCAGTGGGCGCACCGGATCGGCGACAACCCCAACCCGACCGGAACCGGCAAAGACCAGGATGGTTCACTCGTGAAAAACCGCGTCTGGCTGCAGGCCAGCCTGCATTTCTGACCCAGGGCGACGGGAGCTACGCCATGAATAACACCTATCGCCTGATCTGGAATGAACTGACCGCCAGTTGGGTGGCCGTCTCGGAAATCACGGCGGCACGCGGGAAGCGCACGAGCGGCGTGCTGCTGCTCGCAGCCGTGAGCTTGCTGACGCCATCGGCCCAGGCGCAAACGCCACCCGACGCGAATCAGCTGCCCGTGGGCGGCCAGGTCGTGGCGGGACAAGCCGGCATCACCCAGTCGGGCGCGGTCATGACCATCCACCAGAGCACCGACCGCGCCGCCATCAACTGGCAGCGCTTCGATATCGGCAGTGCCGCGCAGGTCAATTTTGTCCAGCCATCGAGCAGCAGCGTCGCGCTCAACCGGGTGACCGATCCCAATCCGAGTCAGATTTTCGGCCGCCTCAACGCGAACGGCCAAGTGTTTCTCACCAATGCGAGCGGCGTGTACTTCGCGCCGGGCGCGACGGTGAACGTGGGGGCGCTGGTCGCCACCACGCACGGCATCAGCGATGCCGACTTCATGGCAGGGCGCCATCAGTTCAGCCGCGACGGTGCGACCGGCGCCGTGGTCAACGAAGGCGAGATCAGCGCTGCGCTCGGCGGCTATGTCGCCCTGCTCGCGCCGGAGGTGCGTAATCAGGGCGTGGTGATGGCGCAACTGGGCACGGTGGCGCTGGCCGCCGGCGAGATGTTCGAACTGCAGTTCGACGGTCAGGGCGGCTTGTCCGACATACGCGTCAGCCCGGCCAGCGTGGCGACCCTGTTGGAAAACCGGCACGCCATCGTGGCACCGGGCGGCCTGGTGATTCTGTCGGCCCAGGCCGCCAGCCAGTTGCAGGGCGGCGTGATCCGTCACAGCGGCAGCATCGAAGCCAGCGGCATCGTGGACGACGGCGGGGTGGTGCGGCTGCTGGCCAGCGACCGCATCGAAGCCAGCGGCAGCATTCATGCCGACGCCGCTGCCGGCAGCAGCGGCAACGGGGGCGAGGTGCTGGTCATCGCCACGCTCGACAACCTCGACAGCCATACCGCGTTTTCCGGCAGCATTTCCGCGCGCGGCGGAGACGCCGGCGGGGATGGCGGCTTTGTCGAAACCTCCGCCAGCCACTTTAGCCTGGGCAGCACGGCGCAGGTGGACACCCGCTCACCCCAAGGCCGTACCGGCGACTGGCTGATCGACCCCTATGACTACACCATCGGCGCCGGCGAAGCGGCCACCCTGGTCACCGCGCTCGCCAGCACCAACGTGGAAGTGACCACCTCGGCGCACGTTCCAACACACGGCTCCAACGGCAACGTCAACAGCACCGGCGACATCACGGTGAATTCGGCCATCAACGCGGCCGGCGGCAATAGGCTGACGCTGACCGCGGCCAATGCGATCAACGTGAATGCGGCCATTTCCACCGGTGCGCTGACCCTGAACGGCCCCGGCGGCATCAGTCTCGGCGCCGATCTCACCACCCTCTATGGCATGACGCTGAACGGCAACGTCACGCTCACCAACAACGTCACGCTCACCAGCGGCGTTTCGAATACCTATACCACCTACACGAACTATGTCGTGCCCGTGGGCGTGACATCGATCACCGCCACCCTGGTGGGAGGCGCCGGCGGCAAGGGCGGCGACGATGGCGGTTTTCAGGGCGGGTCAACCGGCGCGGTCGGCAGCCTCACGGCCTCATTCGCCGTCAACGGCGGGGACAATCTCTATATCGCGCCGGGTTCGGGCGGCGGCACGGGGGTGAGCAGCCAGGGCAACGCGGCGGGCGGCGCGGGCGGCACCAACCAGTTCAGCCTGGCCTCGGGCGGCGCGGGCGGCATTGCCGGCCCCACTGGCTCCTCGGGCGGCGGCGGCGGCGGCGGCGCGGCCACCATTCTGGCGCTGACTTCCAGCCCCAACAGCGGATCGGCCATGCTCGTCGCCGCGGGCGGCGGCGGCGGCGGCGGTTCCGGCAACAACAGCGCCTGCCCCAGCCTGTGCCAGGGCCAGAATAGCGCGAACTATCAGGCGGTGGGCACGCTCAATGGCGCCACGGGCAACAATTCCGGCAATCAAACGCCCTCGATCAACGACGGCGGCGCGTCGGGCGGCGGCGGCGGCGGCCTGCGCGGCGGCGCGAGCAACGAATCGATCTTCTTTGTCAACGAATGGACCGGGCGCGGCGGCAATGCCGGCACCAGCGGCGCAGCCAATGGCTTCAGCACCAGCTCCCTCAGCACGCTCGCCCAGCCAGCCAGCAATGGTCAGGCCGGCTACGCCATCATTAGCTACGGCGGCGGCACGGTGGCCATCAATGGCACGGTCAATGGCGGCTACGGGTTGAACGTCCTCGCGCGCAGCAGCGACGTGAGCATCACCGGCGCGGTGGGCGGCGGCACGGCGCTGACTTCGCTCAACATCACCGGCGCCGGCGGCATCGATCTCGGCGGCGGCGGCGTGACGACCAGCGGCGCGCAAACCTATACCGGCCCGGTGACCCTGAGCGCCAACAACACGGCCATGAGCAGCACCGGCAACGGCGCCATCACTTTCGCGGGCGACCTCGTCAAGGGCTCGGGCGTGAATGGCAATCTCAGCGTGAGCACCGGCAGCGGCGCGGTCGCGTTCAACGGCAAGGTCGGGTCCAGTTCCACCCCGCTCGGCACCCTGAGCGTCAGCACCACCGGCACCACCACGCTGGCAGGCGAAGTCTACGCGGGCGCGTTCAGCAAGTCGGGCAGCGGCACCACTGCGGTGACCGGCGGCCTGGTGAGAACCGCCACCGGTCAATCCTATGGCGGCGTGCTCGACCTGGGCGGCGATACCCAGCTCGACAACACCGGGGCGGGCAACATCACCCTGAGCGGCGCGGTGTCCAACAGCACCCAGAGCAATCTGACCATCGCCGCTGCCAATGGCAACGTGACCCTGAGCGGCAATCTGGCGGTGGGCACCAATGCGCGGCCCACGCCCATCGGCGATGTGTCCATCAGCGCCAGCGGCACCGTCACCCTGGGCAGCAGCGGCACGCCGATCTCGGCGGATGCGCGCAGCCTGAGCGTGACGGCGAATGTCGCCAATACCCATGCCAACAGCAGCACCAGCTTCAGCTGCAACGGCGGCGCCAATGTGGCCGGACTCTGCTTCACCGCCAGCACCAGCTTCGACGTGGCCGGCGCCAGCACCTTCAGCGGGCCGCTCGTCGGCACCAGCTCATTCGCCAAGGCCGGCGCGGGCACGCTGACCATGACCGGCACCAACCTCTACACCGGCAACACCACGGTCGCGGGCCGGCTGGAAATCGGCGGCACCGGCTCGCTCGGCGGCGGCAACTATGCCGGCAACATCCACGTCACCGGACAGGTGCGCTTCGCGTCCAGCACCAACCAGATCCTGACCGGCACCATGTCCGGCAGCGGCTTCATCAATTCGCCGGGCAGCGGCACCATCAATGTCACTACGCTGGGCAGCACCGAAGGCTACAATCTGTACACCGCCTACGTGGTGCCCATGGCCAGCGGCGGCGGCAGTTCGAGCGTGTATGGCGATGCGCCCAACATCACCTACATGCTGGCGACCACCGCCGGCGGCGGCACCGCCGTCACCGACGCCGAACCCTCGGGCACCGCCGTGGTCAGCGGCGCGCCCACCGCAGCCTCGAACGTGGGCAACTACAGCGTCAGCTACGTCAGCGGCCTGAGCCTCGGCAACGAGCGCTATACGCTGGCGGCGGGCAATGCCGTGAACTGGAGCGTCAACCCGCGCCCGCTGACCGTGACAGTGAGCAAGGCCTTCGATGGCAATGCGCTGTTCGCCAACGGCTTCACGCTGTCGGGCATGGCCAACGGCGATGCCGCCCCCGGCCTGACCGGCAGCGCCAGCGTGGCCAGCGAGACGGCCGGCGTGTACAGCAGTTTTGCCAGCAGCACGCTTGCACTCGACGATACCAACTACACGCTGACCAACGGCACGGTGGCGGCCACCATTCTCGGCGAGCCCCCCGTCGTGCCGGTAGTGACGGACCCCCCCCTGCCCCCGGACGGCAATACCCAGCCCGAACTGGTCCTGCCGCCCGCCACCGCGCCGGTGGTGGCGGACGCCACGCCGCCGGTTGGCGTCGACGCGGGCATCGTGATCACGGAAGTGCGTGTGCCCACGCTGGAAGCCAGCGGCATGATCAGCGTGTCGGTTCCCAGAAAACTGGCCACAGCAGGTAGCGGCTTCAGCTTCCCCCTGCCGGCCCAACTGGAATCGGGCGGCAACGCGGCACAGAACACCCTGTCGGTCAGGACGGCGGAAGGAGGCCCGCTCCCCGGCTGGCTGCAGTTCGATCCGCAAACCAGAACGTTCACGGCCACCGCCGTGCCTCCGGGGGGGTTGCCAATCCATGTCCACGTGCAGCAAGGCGACCTCAGCCTGACCATCGTCATTTTCGAGAATCCTGAAGAATCCTGATTGAACAGCAGGGTTCGGGGGCCTCGTGCAAACCAGGAAGTCCTGAGCAGGCCCGCATTCCCGTGCAGCGCGGGGTGCCCGGCAACTAGCTGTTGAGTTTCAGTAGGTTGTTCATAGCCGGTATGCGGCTCATGGGCGGCTGATGGTTGATGGCCGAGTGCGGTCGATGCCAATTGTAGCGGGGGATGAAGGGCTGCGGTAATCCCCCCATTTTTAGCAGTCGCCAGAAATGGAGTTAGTTGGCGAGCATCAATTTCTGCATGGGTGTGATGCCGCCGAGCGCCATGTTCGGACGCTCGCGATTGTACGACCACAGCCAGCGGGTAGCCGATTCCTGCACTTCTTCGATCGAGTCGAACAGATACTGCCCCAGCCAGTCGTAGCGCACCGTTCGGTTGTAGCGTTCCACATAGGCGTTCTGCTGCGGCTTGCCGGGCTGGATATGTTCAATGCGTATCCGGCGCGCTTCCGCCCACGCCAGCAACGCGCCGCTGATGTACTCGGGGCCGTTGTCGCACCGGATCATCTCCGGCCTGCCGCGCCACTCTATGATGCGATCCAGCGTTCGAATCACTCGCGCCGCGGGCAGCGACAGATCGACCTCGATCCCCAGACCCTCGCGGTTGAAGTCGTCCAGTACGTTGAAGAGCCGAAAGCTGCGGCCGTCGCTCAACTGGTCGTGGATGAAGTCCATCGACCAGACCTGGTTGATCGTGTCCGGCACCGCCAACGGTTGCGGTTTCTCGCGCACGATGCGTTTCTTCGGCTTGATCCGCAGATTCAGTTCCAGCTCCCGGTAAATGCGATAGACGCGCTTGTGGTTCCAGCCGAATCCCTTCACATTGCGCAGGTGCAGGAAGCACAGGCCGAAGCCCCAGTTCTTCTGGTTGTAAGTCAGCCGCACCAGCCAGTCGGCGATCACTGCGTTCTCGTCCGACAGCTTGGGCTGGTAGCGGTAGCAGGTCTGGCTGATCATGAAATCGTCGCACGCCTGCCGAATGCTCGCGCCCCGGGTTTCTACCGCCCATTTGGCCATCTCGCGGCGCTGAGATGGCCTTACCATTTTTTTGCGAGGGCCTCCTTGAGGATGTCGGCACTCATCTGCGATTCGGCGTACATCTTCTTCAGGCGCCGGTTCTCTTCTTCGAGCTCCTTCATGCGGGAAACCATCGAGGCGTCCATGCCGCCGTACTTCGACCGCCAGTTGTAGAAGGTGGCCGTGCTGATGCCATGCTCACGACAAAGCTCAGGAACGGGGGTGCCGGCTTCCGCCTGCTTGAGCACGGCGATGATCTGACTGTCGGTAAAACGCGATTTCTTCAAGGGAACCTCCTCGGATTAGATTACGAGAAAATTCCATTTCTGACCCCTGCTGCTTTACGGGGGATTACCTGCGCGCCATGGCCATAGAGGCGACTGTGTCGATCAGAGTCTTTGGGCTAAGGACACCTTTTTTCGCAAAGCAGAGATGAAACTCTCCAATACTGGTCTGCGGAATAAGCCGCAATCGATGAGTTGGTGCTGGCCGCAGAACTCCCGGCCGTTGTCGGATGTTCCATATCAAGTGGGCATCGACTTGTGGCTACGCCAATTCTGGGAAGAGAGCAGTCCGAGCAATCCGGCGAACAGTCCCCCAACCAGACCAGCGGCTGCTACCGCCAGTTTTACTGGGAAAACCGGATTTTCAGGTACATAAATGGGCTCCAGAAGCTTCATGGGGCTTGTCAATGGCTCAGTCAACTGCATGCGCTGTTCTCTATATAACTTTTGCAGCTTCATCAGATCTTCTCGTTTGAACATCATCAATGTTGAAAACTCGTTAGCAGCAGACGATTGGGATGTGTATTGATCACCCGCAGCCAGAAAGCGCTCAACATCCTCGATCTGTTGCTTGGTAGCCTTCTGTTGATCTTCCAGCTCTTTGATCAACGGGGCTCCTATCGCAGACTGGGATTTCGCCAATTTCTCGACGATCATGCGCATGCAAGTCTTCGCCAATGCAGCTGACTCCGCACGATAACTGATTGATAGCAAGTTACTACCTTTAACGAGGTTTGCTTTCACGTTGTCTGCCAACTCTTTTGCAGAATCAACCTTGCAGCCTTTGACGATGTCATCCGTGTAAAAAGCCACAAGATTAATCCGCTCCAGCGATTGCGAAACAGGCTCAACTGTCGTGGCTGCCGTAGCAGCTGCCGTAGTGGCTGCCGTAGTGGCTGCCGTAGTCGAAACAGTCACACCTATAATGGCCGGCTGAACTACCGCTCTTGCCTCATACAAAGCAGGTGTCAAGAGCACAAATCCAATTGCGCCGATGAACCCGAAAGCCGCCCCGCCGACCAACCAATGCCAGCCATTTTTGAGTTGGCTCAGAAACTCCCGAAGGCTGATCTCATCATCTATTTTGGCAATTCGTGTATCGGTATTCATCACTTTTTCCTCTGGCATTTTAGTTGAAACTGTTTGAATCGCCCCCGTTTTCCTAGACACTCGCAAGCCTCTTTTGCCTCTCTTGAAATCCGAGTGGGTAAGCTGACGTCATATTGACCAACCTGGATGAGTGAATTCATGACTGCCAAGCTGTTTGAATCTGCCCTTGGAATTGCGCCGCCGTGGACGGTGGCGTCGGTCGACTTCGACGAGTTGGCCAAGACCCTGACCGTGCTGATTGACTTCAAGGCTGGCAGCCGCTTCGGTGTCTCGGGCCATGAAGGCGTGCATCCGGTGCACGACACCGTGACCAAGACCTACCGGCACCTGAACTTCTTCCAGCATGAGTGCCATCTGCAGGTGCGCACGCCGCGAGTGAAACTGCCCAATGGTTCGGTGCGACTGGTCGAGCCTGACTTTGCCGGGCGGCTGAATGGCTTCACGCTGCTGTTCGAAGCCTTCATCCTGATG
>JBKHWK010000059.1:0-10083 GCA_046566625.1 Gammaproteobacteria bacterium | reverse complement strand
TGCCCGGCGATCTGGTATTGCTGGAATCCGGCGACCGGGTGCCCGCCGACCTGCGCCTGCTCCAGATCCGCGACCTGCATATCGACGAAGCGGCGCTGACCGGAGAATCGGTCCCCGTGGCCAGGCAGGTTGACCCGGTAGCGGCAAGCGCGGCCATCGGCGACCGCCTCGATCTGGCCCACGCCGGTACCGTGGTGAGTCGCGGCCAAGGGCGCGGCATCGTGGTCGCCACTGGCGCCGCGACCGAGATCGGCCACATCGGCGCCCTGGTAGCTGGCGTCGACAGCCTGACCACTCCCCTCACCCGCCAGCTCGACCGCTTCGCGCGCCGCATCACCGCCTTCATCCTGGTGCTGAGCGCGGCGGTCTTTGCCTGGGGCCACTATGTCCAGCACATGGCGGCGCTCGATATCTTCCTCGCGGTGGTGGGACTGGCGGTGGCCGCCATCCCCGAGGGATTGCCCGCCATCGTCACCATCACGCTGGCGATCGGCACCCATGCCATGGCGCGGCAGCGGGCCGTGGTGCGGCGGCTGCCGGCGGTGGAAACCCTGGGTTCGGTGACGGTGATCTGTACCGACAAGACCGGCACCCTTACCCGCAACGAGATGACCGCCGTCACCCTGCTGCTGCCCGGCCGCGCGGTGACTGTGAGCGGCGCCGGCTACGCCCCCGAGGGCGGCTTCCAGCAGGCCGGAGCAGCACTCGATCCGGCCCGGGATCCGGCGCTGCTCACGCTCGCCCGCTGCGCGCTGCTGTGCAACGACGCCCGCTTGCACCGCACCGACACCGGCGACTGGGCGCTCAGTGGCGATCCCACCGAAGGCGCGCTGCTGTCCCTGGCCTTGAAGGCCGGGCTGGCGGTTCGGGAGGAAACCGCGGCGGCGCCACGCGTGGATGAAATCCCCTTCACCTCCGAACAGCGCTTCATGGCGACCCTGCACCACGACCACAGCGGCCACTCCTTCGTGCTGCTGAAGGGTGCGCCGGAGACCATCCTGCCCCTGTGCCCGACCGACACCACCGGCGCGCCGATCGAGCATGCGACCTGGGAGGCGCGCATGCACGCCGCGGCCGCCTCCGGCGAACGCCTGCTGGCACTGGCCCGCCGCGAGCTGCCGGATGCGCCCGGCGTGTTGACCCGCGCTGCCATCGCGCCCGGTTTCACCCTGCTGGGCGTCGTCGGCATGCTGGACCCGCCGCGTCCCGAGGCGATCGCCGCGGTGGCACAGTGCCGGGCCGCCGGCATTCGCACCCTGATGGTCACCGGCGATCACGCCGCGACCGCGACCGCCATCGCGCGCCAGCTGGGTCTTGCGGACGACCAGCCGCTCACCGGCGCGGTGCTCGAAACCCTTGACGATGCCGCCCTCGCCGCGCGCATCGCCACCACCGATGTCATCGCCCGTGCCAGCCCCGAGCACAAACTGCGTTTGGTGCGGATACTTCAGGCCCAGGGCGAACTGGTCGCCATGACCGGCGACGGCGTGAACGATGCGCCGGCCCTCAAGGCCGCGGATATCGGCGTCGCCATGGGCCGGCGCGGCACCGACGCCGCGCGGGAGGCGGCGGACCTGGTGCTCACCGACGACAACTTCGCCACCATCGCCGCCGCGGTGCGCGGTGGCCGCACGGTATTCGACAACATCCACAAATCCCTGCTTTTCATCCTGCCCACCAATGGCGGGGAAGCCGGTGTGATCCTGATCGCCATCTTCGCGGGCTTGGCGCTCCCCGTCACCGCGGGGCAGATCCTCTGGATCAACATGGTCACCACCGTGACCCTGGCACTCGCCCTCGCCTTCGAACCCACCGAGCCCGGCACCATGGGGCGTCCGCCGCGGCCGCCGGCCGAACCCCTGATCACGCGCGCACTGCTCGGCCGCATTCTCTATGTCAGCCTGCTGATGATGGCCACCACCTTTGCTGTCTTCCAGTGGGAGCTCGCGCGCGGCAACCCCATCGAGACCGCGCGCACGGCAGCGGTCAACATGCTGGTGTTCGGTGAGCTGGCCTACCTGTTCAATGTGCGCCGGCTGGCGGCACCGACGCTGTCGCGCGCCACCCTGACGGGCAATGCGGTGGTCCTGTGGGCCAGCGCCGCGGTCATCGGCCTGCAACTGCTGTTCACCTACACGCCGCTCGCGCAGCGGCTGTTTCAGGTGGCGCCGCTGGATGCACTGTCCTGGCTGGTGATCCTGGCGGCCGCACTGGGGATTTTCTTCGCCGTGGCGGCGGAGAAGTGGCTGTTTGGGCACCGAGAAGGACGCGCGGCCGAACTCCGCTGAACAAAACCTTTTATGCCAACAGCATGTGTAACGGGCGATGCAATTTAGCCGGCAACTGTGCTGAAATTTTCCCGTCCGTTACCCAGCGAAGTGACGCAGTAGCAACCGACCATACGCCGCTTATTGTGATGCTACGACGCGAGAACTGATCCCTTTTTCTTAGAACTTCAATCCGCAGTCACTGAAGATGCGCGGGTGTACAGACTTCATGAATGAAGTCTCCGCAGGTCCGTCACCGACTTGGTCACTGCAGCAGGCCGACCAACGGGGCGCAAGCCATGAGGTCTACTGCCGACCGGGAGAGGGGGAGCAATGCTTTTGAGCCACACAGCATGAGGCCCATGCCGGAGCATGGGCCTCAATAGTGCAAGCTGGACTACAGACGAGTAGCCAACCGAATCAGGGAGAAGGGAAACCGCTAGCCTTGAGATCGAATGACCAGACGGAGTCACCCAATCCTGCCGGAACGGCTTCCAGATTGGTACTGGCCGGATGTTGTACGGCAACCACGAACTCGTACGGATCAACCGGATTGAAAATCATGCCGGTCGCTTCAGACCCGCCCACGCGCAGGCTGAGGAAGTGATCAACTGATTCCGCCACACCGTCATTGTTCACGTCGCGGGCAAACCAGATGTCTCCGCCAGTTGACGAACCGTTGGGCGCGTCTTCGATGACGTAGATATTGCCGTGCGCATCCTGAGCCAGGTTATCCGGAGAGTTCATCGCTGCCGAGGTGGGAGCAAATCCCAGATTCTTGGGCGTCGAACTATCGGCGGCAAACAGACGGACGATGGGTTTGCCGGTAGCGGTTTCTTCGATGCTGTAGACGGCATTTTCTGACGTTGCCGCGAAGTAGACGACTTCGTTGCCATTGGCCAGGCGGCCCACTTCCATGTCTTCCGGACGGCCATAGGGTGTACCACCCAACTCATCCGCCGCAGCGCGGCCACCACGGGTTTCCGGGTTGGTGTAGGGGTCGTCGGTGGGACCGTTCATGAATGGGCTGACCTGTGTCAGCGGCCGGCCGGCCTTGTTTGTCATAGGCACCCAGGTGGCTGGTCCGGTACGTGTCGAACCGATGTTGGTGCCCTGGTTGTAGTCGAGTTTGGGATCGCCGGTATAGTCATCAACCACCAGCACGTAAGTCACGCCCGGTGCCTGGTAGTTATTGGCTTGCTTGTAAACTACTTTATAGACCGCGCCAGAGTTCCATTCGTCGATAAAGTACAGAGTCTTGCCGTCAGCGCTGAAGCGCAAACCTTCATGGGAAGTGTTGGCGATGGTGTCGACTTCACGCACCCTGATTTTGTCCACCGGCGCCAGCGGATTGACGACTTCCATCACCCGCCCGGTACCGGACCATTCCTCAGCAACCAGCAGAGTGCCGGCGGGCGTGAACGTTGCGGGGTCAAATGCGCCCCAGTCTGCGCTCCAGTCTCCCTCGATGCCTTTGAGATTACCGGCAAACAGGGTCTCCATCCTGTCGTTCCAGGTGTCATAGCGGGAAGCACCCGCACCCACCAGGGTCTCGTGGGGAATAAACAGGTAACGGCCGCTGGGATCGTAGGCGATCATGTCAAACATGGAGGCGTTCGAACCCAGCCCGGGCACGCGCACCACTGACTGGGTTGCATCGGCTTCCACCTCGGTCATGCTGGTCAGCAGTTTCTGGGTGATGCCGGCAGGTGCTGTCCAGGGCGCGGTAAATTCCTCTACAGAATTCGGCAGAGTGACTACTGCGGATGCAGTAAGGGGCGTGAAAAAGGGCTCGGTACCTGCCAGCGCGACCTGCGACAGGGCCAACAGGATGCCCGCGGCCAATGGCTGCATAGGATATCTGATCATGCTTGATTCCTCGAAGTTTAGCTGAGCAATGGGTTCTCAACAGCCGGGTTGATGGCTGGGCCAGCACGCCTCAACTGCTGCCCGCCAAGCTAGGTGGTGAAGGTGACAGGGTGTTTGCAACGCTGTGACAACTCGCCGGGAAATCGCTGCCGTCCTGGATGAGACCCCAATATTTCACGGCACAACTTTTGACGATGGCTTGTCCCAGTCGAGCCGAATATCCCATTCATAAGCATGTTCGGCTGGCAGGGTTGGAACGACGGCCGGGTCGATTTCCCGGTAAACATTCGCCGGCGGCGTTACCGTGGCATCGCGCCCGAAAATATAGTCCTGGTCCTCAACCAACAAGCGGTAGGCTTTGTTCAGCTCCAGGGCGCGCTCACGCGAGGGTGTAATCAGGCTGTAGACATCGGCGGTTGCAATCCGGGCATGATCCACTCTGCCTTCGGCATCAAACCAGCGCGATCGCATTTCCGGATTGTTACGAAACTCGCCGCCGCCGCCCACGCGTTCCAGATAGGTGGCGATTTCACCGCGCGACTCGCCACGATTGGGCACGTCGGGCATCCCGTGCAGGTTGATATAGCCCCAGCCTTGCTCACCATCTATCTTGCGCGCAAAACTGAACACCTTGTCGATGGTGGCGCCCACCGAGGTATGACAACCCATGCAGAACAGGTTTTCTTCGAAAGTGCTAGCCCGCAGCTGCCCTTTGCGACCCTCGATAAAGCCCTGGATAAGCCAGCCCATCTCATTGTCGAGCCCATGCGGGCCCATGTCGATGTAACCCGGCAGGTAGCCGGCATCCTTGGCATAGGCTTCTTCGCGGTAGGCATTGTCCAGCGCGAACTTGGGCAATACATACTGCTTGCGCATGTAGCGCACTTCCTTCATGCGGCGCGATATTTCTATGCTGCCATCATCGCTGATACCAACATAGCGCACCGTGTGCAGGAATTCCGTACCGAGCGGATACAGCCAGTTCTGCTTGAACCAATCCGCAGCAGCGCCGACATAGTGTCCGGTGTTGCGGATCACGGTTGCAACGCCCAGTGCACCGTCACCATCCAGATCGGAACCGATGACTGCTTCATCCAGAGGACGGGTAGTGATTTCACTCATGCCTTTGATGTTCGCCTCCACCAAGGCCAGGTTGGCGAGATAAACGTCGATCGATTCGACGCCATCGGCGGTCTGCCGCATCTCTGGCGCAAGGCGGATCATCACATCATCGGTAGAACCATTGGTGGGCCAGAAAGTGCTGGGCATGGGCTTGTAGTTGAAAGCCATCCAGGCGCTGCCATCGCGAGCCAAGCCATTTTCATCAAATGCCGCCGCGCCTGATTCCAGACCCGTCAAATCAGGAATCCAGCCTTTGAATTCGGCGGCACGCAAACTCGGTGCCAGCGCGGAGTAGTTATCGTCATCTACCCAGCCCAGGATTTCTGCATCGCTGATAGCCGCAACGCGCTCACTGCGATCTTCAAACAGGTTCCGCCAGTGATTGCGCAATCCAACGTCACTGAATTGATATTCCTGCTGCAAAATGCCATCGTCCATGCGGTTTTCGCGCCCAGGCACGGCAGCCTGATGGCATACGTAGCACGGGTTATATTGAGTCTCTGTTTTGGTGTAACACTGCGGCGGGATGACGGCCTCGGGATTGTACAGCGCCACTGTCGGATACACCGGTGGCCGTTCCGGAACCGGGCCTTCCAGAACCTGCAGCTGCTGCAGCAACTGTAGATGAAGTTCGTTCTTGCCTTCCGGTTCGGTTGGTCCAGCAGTGTCTGTGGAATTGCTGCTCAACAACCACGCCACAACAACAATTGCCAAGAATCGCATATTAGGTCTTGGTCCAGTCCAGTTTCCCCACCGGCATATGCACGGCGGGCGTTCAATCTATCTTCCATAGATGACGACGCCATGACGACGTGCATAGGCATATCGAGAGAGCAGGCCCGGAATCGAGCGAACTCCCTGCACTTGGCAAGGTGTGCGTCATCGCTTGGTCGCGGTTATAGCACCCTCGAAAACCCCTCAACGGCTGAGCTTGAGCACGTCCCCGTGCGCGCGGAATTTTATCCTGCGCGGGCCCTGGGTAATCATGGCCTGGATCCTTTCAACGACGGCTTCCGCGCCCAGGTAAATCCACCTTTGAAAAAAATGACCCGGGCAGGTCTTGCTTGATCACTTCTTTGAAAACTGATCGGAGACGCAATGTGGCAGTGAAAAACCCGACCATTTGAATTCGTACGCCGCTAATCCTGATGCCACAATACGAAAACTGA
The DNA here is from genome assembly GCA_046566625.1 of Gammaproteobacteria bacterium. Taxonomy (GTDB): domain Bacteria; phylum Pseudomonadota; class Gammaproteobacteria; order Pseudomonadales; family Porticoccaceae; genus JAGPUQ01. The sequence continues at coordinate 3,656 of JBKHWK010000059.1, read as the reverse complement.
CCATCAGATCAAGGACTGCCCCCCCACACCAGGATTTCACACCGGGCCCCGAACGCCATGCCGAAGGTCGTACCAAGAATCGCTGCCCTGGTCTGGGTATTGACCGGCGCAATGCTCGGACTGCTGGCCGGCGCGGCGCCGGCCCGCGCCGCGCTGCTGCCCACGCCGATCGAAGTTGCCCGCCATCAGCGCATCAGCACCTCGGCCGAAATGTCGGCCTACCTCGATGCGCTGGTCACCCACGCATCGACCGCGCCGGTGCCGGTGCTGGCGCGCAAGGAAACGCTCGGCACCAGCGTGCGCGGCCAGGCCATCGAGGCACTGGTGCTGAGTGCACCCAGTGCCGGCTCCGGCAGGCGGCTGCGGGTGCTGATGGTCGGCTCCCTGCACGGGGCGGCCGAACCGGCCGGCGGCGAGGCGCTGCTCGAACTGGCCCGCGATTTCGTCGCCGGCGACCTGCGTCCTTTGCTCGATGATCTGGACCTGGTGCTGATTCCCAACGCCAACCCGGACGGCCGCGACACCAATCATCGCTCGAACGTCAATGCGATCAACATCAACACCGATTTCGTGCGCCTCAGCCAACCCGAAACCCTGGCCCTGCACCAGGCGCTTACCCGCTACGCGCCCGACGCGGTGCTCGACGCGCACGAATCGGCCGTGCTCAAACGCCAGACCCTGGCCCGCGAGGGGTATCTGACCGACTTCGACGCGCAGTTCGAGATCGCCAACAACCCGGCCGTACCGGCAGCGCTGCGCGCCTATGCCCTGGGCGAACTGCTGCCGCCCCTGCTCGCCCGCGTGAGCGCCGGCGGCCTGCCGGCGCACCGCTACATCGGCGAGATCATCAGCACCACCCAGCCGATCACCAACGGTGGCCTGACGGCGCGCAACTTTCGCAACACCGCCGGCCTGACCGGCGCGCTGTCGGTGCTGGTTGAAACCAAGCTCGACTCCCGCGACGACGCCTGGCCCACGTACCGCAACATCGCCGTGCGCGTGCGCCGCCAGCGGCTGTGCCTGGAAAGCTTCGTGCGGGAGGTCCACGATCAGCGCGCCGCGATCGCCGTGCGCACCGCCACCGCGCGCGCCGATCTGGCGCGCGAAGCCCTCACGCTATACGCCGCCTACGCGCCAGACCCGACGCACCCGCGCGTCACGCTCCCGCTGCGCCGGCTCGATACGCGCGCGCTCGAAGACCACGTCTTCGATGACCACCGCCGCGTGGTCACCACCGACACCATTGCCTTTCCGCCAGCGCTGGCGATTACCGCGCACACCGAACGGATGCGCGCGCTGCTCGACCGCCACGGCATCGCCTACCGTGTGCTGGCCCGGCCCGAACCCACACCGGTGCTCGCCGCGCGTTTTTCGTCGGCCGCCGGCGACATGGGCCCCGTGGCGATGGCGGACGAACACCGCCGGGTGCTCGACCTGCCCGCCGGCAGCCTGCTGGTGGATCTGGGCCAGCCGGCCGGGCGCATCGCCGCGCTGTTGCTCGACCCGCGCGCCACCAGCAGCGTGTTCCGCTATCCGGACTACGCCGGCCTGGTGCGTCCGGACCGGGAGTTTTTCGTCTACCGCCTCGCGCCGCCGTGACCACGCCGCCGGCCGCGCGCGGTCGGGCATGGGTAAACGCCGAGCGTCACCCGTCGTGCGACGGGAAGATCAGGCATACGACTTGGTCATTTGAACTCGGGCGCCGCTTATCGCGATGCTACGAGGCGAACACTGATCCCACACCTCGCGCCACGTTAGAAGCGTTACCCGCCAACCTTGTTATACGCCGCCTCAATGTATGGCTTGATCAGATCAAAGTCTTGCTCGGACGAAATAGTAAATTCAGTATCGCCCGTACCAAAGTGCCCAATTTCCGCAACATCACGATAGAACTTTGGCGGCGACTCAACATCGGCAGCTCTGAGCTTTACGAAGAGCTTAATGTTTCGAATCTGCGGCTCCATGCAAACAATATTCTGAGAAATCTTGTAAGCAACGTAGAGCTTCTTTGGCACTTCCTCGATAGCCGGATCGAGCCCGACAATGAATTCCCGAACGCTTTGCATGAGTGACTGGATGTGCGCAGGCTTTCCCTCAAGGTGTTCATCAAATTCATAAGTGGCTGTAGCGCGTACCTGAGCTGCCTTTTTCCCGGCCTTCACCATGACTGGGTTCTTTCCTCCATCGACGGAAGAAGTCGATGCGGTGACCTTCGTTGCCTGAAACACCTCCTCAAGATAAATGGAACCGTTCTTAAACAGGCGGTACTTCCATAGCTCTATATTTGCCCCCATAACTTGAACCGCATGTAGGTCGTATCTCTTATAGTTCGGTGCAATGCAGATAACCCGAATATCGGACCAGTCCACTTCGGCGCCATTTCCGAGTGCCCGCTGCACGGCTATTTCGAAATCACCCTTATGATCTTGAATCCAGTGCAGATAGAACAGACTCTGGTTTATAAGCTCGGAAGATTCAACTTTCTTGTATTCAATGATTACGGGGTTGTTGTCCTCGGATAACGCTAGGCTATCTATGCGCCCAGCATGTAATGCACCCGTAGAGAACTCTGAGGCAACAAAACGGCAATTAAATACCGCCGTAAGATTCCTCTCTATAAGGGTCTGTAGCTCCTTCTCCAGAGCGAAGTTCGCTTGCTCCACAGGAACAAGGTTTTCCCCGGACATCTCAAATAGTGGCATTACGAAAGACTCTCCTACTCTTTCTCAAGCTTCTAGCATTGAGTATCTGGAAATCTTCTGTGTTTAAACACGGAAGATTTCCGCATATCCCGCACGGCCCTTGCCGGGCGCGTGCAGGCCGGGTCGGACAACTCTTTGACCAAACGTCGTCTTTGAACAACCACCTGCACACTCCCTTGCCGCTGATCCATCACCCCGATACCCGCCAGCCGCAGCGGGAATTCCGGAACATATCCGTATAACGCCGCAAGCATATTCGTGTCAGCCGGCGACTCTGGCCAGGTAGATGGTCTGGGTAAATGGCCGGTCCTGCAGTGGATTGTGGAAGGTCACGGGTTCGGCCCAGGCTGCTTCGAACACACCCGCCAGCCGTTCAGTGAACACCGCGTCCGGTTGGTCGTTTGACCACAGCCCGAAGATGCCGCCGGGTTTCAGATGCGCCGCCAGCGCGCGCAGCCCCTGCGGCCGATAGAAGCTGGTGCTGCGCGCATCGAGCAGCGCCTCCGGCGAATGGTCGATATCCAGTAGAATGGCGTCAAACCGGCGTCCCGGCGTTGCCGGATCGAAACCTTCCGGCGCGTTCGCGAGCGCAAAAAAATCGCCCTGCACGAACCGACAGCGCGGATCGGACGTGAGCCCGGGGCCGAGCGGCAACAACGCGGTCCGATGCCAGTCGATGACGGCATCCAGCATCTCGACGACGATGAGCGAGGCGACGCGCGGTTCTTCCAGCACCGTCTGCGCGGTATAGCCGAGACCCAGGCCACCGACGACCACATCCAGCTGCGCGCCAGGAAGCGCCGCCAACCCCAGATGCGCGAGCGCGATCTCGGAAGCGGTGAACAGGCTCGACATCAGATAGTCTTCGCCGAGCTTGATCTCGAACACATCGACGCCCAGCGCATGTTCGCGCCGTCGCCGCAGGCTCAGCACGCCGATGGGTGTGGGACGACT
>JBKHWK010000058.1:0-10231 GCA_046566625.1 Gammaproteobacteria bacterium | reverse complement strand
GGCGTGTAGACGAAGCAGCCCTCGGCGCGGGCGATCAGGCGGGGGTTCTGGCGGAAACCGCGCACATTGGTAAAAGGCTGCCACCAGTGGCTCAGGTTGAAGTCGGTCATCGGCGGATTCAGCTCGTGCGGGGCGGGCAGTTTAAGTAAAAAAAGCCGTGCTTCCCAGTTCGGTTGCGATCCGCTCGCAATTGGCCGGTGGACCTGCTATCGTGGGAAAGCATCACTGTCGGCATCAACTTACCGGTGTAATCCTATGATAGAGCTTGGATTTTTCCAATGAGCTCACCGGTCGGCGGGCAGGCAACGGAGGGCCAGCTACTCGAATACGGCGATCTGATCATCGCCTACCTGGAGCAACTCGGCGTCGAGTATGTGTTCGGCATCCCGGGTGGCGCGATCGAGCCGTTCTACAACGCGCTGGCGCGCAGCGAACGCCGCGGCGGCCCCCGGGCGATCGTCGCCCGCCATGAGACCGGGGCGGCCTTCATGGCCGACGGCTATGCGCGCAACACCGGCAAGCTGGGCGTGTGCTGCGCCACCACTGGCCCCGGAGCGACCAATCTGATCACCGGGGTGGCTTCGGCCTACGAAAACCATATCCCCATGCTGGTGATTACCGCGCAGACGGCGTTGTCGACTTTTGGTCAGGGCGCATTTCAGGAGTCCTCCTGCACTGGCCTGAATACCGTCGAACTGTTCAAGCATTGCACCCGCTACAGCACGCTTGTTTCACACCCAGGGCAAATTGAATCAAAGCTGAGCTCCGCGATACTGCACGCTTACGGTGATCCCTGGGGCCCGGTGCATCTAAGCATCCCCATTGACGTAATGGCGGCGCCCTATTCGGGAGCCCGTCCTCGCCACGAGTTGTTGCCATTACTGAGAAAACCTTCGCTGTTTGATACGGAAGCGGTAGAGACCTTATTTACAGAAATCAAGGGTGCGAAATATCCGGTATTCCTGATAGGAGACGGTGCCGGAGAAGCGATGGCGCCCATACTGGATGTGGCGGTTGCTATTGGCGCCGAGATCGTCAGCACTCCGCACGGAAAAGGTTTGATCAGTCCCTTTCACCCCCTATATCGAGGTGTTATCGGGTTTTCGGGCCACCGAGAGGCGGTGGCGCTCCTGACTAACCGGGAAGTTGACCGGATCATAGTCGTCGGAGCTCGCTTGGGTGAATGGGCCACAGGTGGTTGGAATCGAGACATTTTCGATAACCGCGTCATTCACGTTGACTGCGTAGAGGGGAACTTGCATGAAACGCCAATGGCGCGCCTTCATGTAAGAGGCCGCATCTCAACTATTTTTGAGGATTTGGCAAAGCGACTTGGAGTTGCCCGTAAGGAAGGCATCAACCGCAACTCCCCGGCTGCTGCGAAAGCAGTAGAAAAAACGATGAAACGGCGATTCACGCTGGATGAACAGGATAAGTACGATTCAAATGACGCTCCCATCAAGCCGCAAAGATTGATGCGTGAACTGCCCAACCTGTTTCCACCCAATACCCTTTACCTGGCGGATACCGGGAACAGCTTTTCGTGGAGCACCCACTACCTGTTGCCTTACGACCGAAGAATGACGGGTGTTAGGGACAACACTGGCGGACTGGTTCGGGCCTGCCTGGACTTTGCGCCAATGGGTTGGGCTATCGGGTGCGCAGTGGGCACGGCATTCGCGCGGCCCGGTGATCCTGTCGTCTGTATCACGGGTGATGGCAGCATGTTGATGAATGGCCAGGAAATAACGGTTGCGCTACAACATGGAATCCGAGTGATTTTCATCGTGTTGAATGACGGGGCACTCGGGATGGTCAAACACGGCCAACGACTGACCGGAGCAGAGTCTGTTGGCACAGTACTTCCCAAGGTCGATTTCGCCGCTTTTGCCAGAGCCATGGGTATCGACGGCTTTGTCATAGAGAGTCCGGACGACCTGGCTCAACTCGATATTGCGGCCATGTGTGATAAACGAGGGCCGACCTTGCTCGATGTGCGTGTCGATCCAGAAGAAGCCCCACCAATCGGAATACGCGCTGCTACCCTGAGAAGTGGGAAAGCGCTACGGGCAATATGACCAGTCAGAAACGTGAAAGTATTTCGACCAGAATCTGGCGTGAAGAGCCGGAGTCGGACAACGCCTTTGCCGCCCGCGCCTGTTACTGCTCCGGATTCGATGTCTACGGCGACTTGCTGGGCAGGATTTCCTGGATTCAATATCTCTGGCTGTTGATTCGGCTGGAACCGCCGACCGCGGCGCAGGCGCAAATGCTCGAAGCCCTCGCGGTCGGCATAGCCAATCCCGGCCCCCGGGAACCCAGCGTCCATGCCGCCATGAGCGCGGGTGTTGGCGGCTCCACGCGCGCGTCCGCGCTTGTGGCGGCGCTTGCCATAGGAGCTGGAAACCTGGGCGGGGCACGCGATGTCTTTGCCGCTATGGGGAACTGGGTCGCTTGCGGCACCGATCTCGAGGCCTGGCGCGAGCGCATCCGCAATCCGCCGGTCGAGGAACGCACGGATGTCTGGCCCCCCTTCGAGCACACCCCCGGGTTCGACCCCAATGGCGCTGGCTGCCCCACGCCGGTGCGGCAATTGTTGAACCACCTCACGGCGCTGGACGCCGGGCCGGTGCTACCCTGGCTTCAGCAGAATCGTGAAGCACTGCAACAGGAGGCTGATGCGCCCTTGGCATTCTCCGGCGTCGCCGCTGCGACCCTCCATGCCTTGGGCTTCACCCCGGAGCAGGGCGAAATGTTGTTTCTGTTGCTGCGCCTGCCCGGGGCGGCTGCCCATGCCCTGGAACAGGAAATGAACTGGGCGCAGTTCCCCTTTTTTGGCGATGGTCTGACGCTCACGGATGACCCCGGGCCAGTCTCACCGAGTCCTGAATCATGAATGAAGGTAAAGGTCCGGACCTGCTCGCGCTCTGCGAGGACAACTGGGTGACCGCCATGGGCGCCTGGTTTCCGGGCGAACGCGTGGTGCTGCGGGGCAAGGACGTCCTCAATGATCTCGGCCACAGGCGCTGGATGGAGTATTTCATCTACGGGATCAACGGTCAGGAAGACCCCAGGTTCGCACGCTTTGTCGAGGGCGTCTGGGCTCTGACCACCAGCTACCCGGATCCGCGCCTTTGGAACAATCGGGTGGCTGCCCTGGCGGGAACCACCAGATCGACCGGCGTGTTGGCCCTGGCTGCCGGGATTGGGGTGTCCGAGGCGTCCTTGTACGGACTGCGGCCGATCAAGGGCGCTCTGGATTTTCTGTATCGAGCCGATCGCAAGCTTGCCGATGGCGCGACCCTTGAAGACGTGGTTTGGGAAGAGCTTCGCACTTATCGCAATGTGTTCGGCTATGGTCGTCCCATTACCTCTGCCGACGAACGAGTCGGTCCCTTGATGAAGTTTGCCCATTCCTTGGGGATGGGCAAAGGTAAATTCATCCGGCTGGCATTTGAAATCGAAAAGATCTTGAAGCAATCCCGCCTGAAGCATCAGATGAATATCGCCGGCGCCGTTGCCGGGTTGGTCGCGGACGAAGGACGTACCCCGGATGACCACTATTACATGGCGGCGCTTTCCTTCGTGGCCGGGATGATGCCTTGCTATATCGATAGCCTTGGGAAACCGGAAGGCAGCTTGTTCCCGCTCAGGGTTACCAGAATCGACTACAAAGGAGCGCCCGAACGGCGCTGGAGCGAAACATGAAAAATAATCACAAGGCGCTGCGCATAAAGTTGCTGCTGACGCTGTTGCCGGCGGTTGCCCTGGCCCAGCCTTCGCCGGAGGAGGAGTTGGCCGAACTCTATGGCGGCGAAGAATTCGTTCGCATCGCCACCGGAGTCGCGCAGCCGGTATCCAAGGCCCCGGCGGTGGCCTCCATCATTACCGCCGAAGAAATCCGCGCCATGGGCGCCACCGATATCGACGAGGTGTTGGAAACCGTGCCCGGCCTCCATGTGGCGCGCAGCGCCGTGGGGTACAACCCCATCTATGTATTTCGCGGCATGTATTCCGACGTCAACCCCCAGGTGCTGATGCTTATTAACGGTGTTCCTCTCACAAATTTATATTTCGGAGATAGGAACTTGGCGTGGGGCGGAATGCCGGTGGAAGCGATCTCCCGGATCGAGGTGGTGCGTGGCCCCGGCTCGGCGGTCTATGGGGCCGATGCCTTCGCCGGTGTGATCAATATCATTACCAAGGCACCCGCCGAGATGGACGGGCTCTCGATGGGCGCCCGGGCCGGCAGCTTCGACACCCAGACGGGATGGTTGCAGTACGGCGGCAGCCGCGGTGAGCTTAGCTACGGCGCAGTGATCGAGGCCCTCCGGACCGATGGTCAGCGCGAGCCTGTGGCTGCCGACGGGCAAAGCTTTCTCGATGCGATTTCCGGCACTGGCGCCTCCCTGGCGCCCGGACCGGTAAATCTGCATCGGGAGAACCTGGATGCCCGGCTGGAGCTGGGTTATCGCAACCTCACTTTTCGCGGCGGCGCGCAAGTGAGAAACGATGGTGGCCTCGGGGTCGGGGTAACTCAGGTGCTGGACCCGGGCGCGGTCGGTAGTGATCGCTTCAATGCTGATCTGACCTACGACAACCCGACCCTGACCGACAATCTCGGCCTGAAGATCCAGGGCAGCACATTGTTCACCAGCCAGGAGGTGGACGAGGATCTTCGCCTCTTCCCCCCGGGCTCCCGGGGCCCCTTTTTCACGCCCTTGGGTGCGCCGGTCTTCCCGCCCTTCCCGGATGGGGTCATCGGCAATCCGGAGCTCTGGGAGCGCCATTACCGGCTCAATGCCACCACGCTGTACCAGGGGGTTCGGGATCACAAGATTTCGCTGGGTACCGGCTATCACTACGGCGAGGTCTACAAGACGGAGGAAACCAAGAATTTCGGTATCGATCCCGCCACTGGCCTGTTCATCCTGCCGGGCTCTCCGCTGGTGGATGTCTCCGACACGCCGCTGGTGTTTTTGCCGGAAGGCCGGCGCGAGAACACCCATGTCTTCCTCCAGGATATCTGGCATTTCGCCCGCGACTGGGAGCTGACCGTCGGGGTCCGCTACGATCATTTCTCTGATTTCGGCGATACCACCAATCCCCGCGTGGCCCTGGTGTGGTCCGCGCGCCGCAACCTGACGTTCAAGGCCTTGTACGGCGAGGCCTTCCGGGCGCCTTCGTTCTCCGAGACCCGGGTGCAGTCGAACCCGGCGTTTCTGGGCAATTCCACGCTCAAGCCGGAGCAGCTCAAGAGCTATGAACTGGCGGTCAACTATCAACCGACCTTCGACTTAACCCTGGATTTCAACGTCTTCCATTATCAATGGGATGATGTCATCCAGTTCGTCGCGGATCCCGCCGGCACCCGCACCGCCCAGAACGCTGGCGAGCAGACCGGCAACGGCGCCGAGTTCGCACTGTCTTGGGATGTAACCCGGGCCCTGACCCTGACCGGCAATCTGGCGCTGCAGAAGTCCCAGGACCAGTTGACCGGCGAAGATGCTGGCAATGCGCCCGAGCACCAGAGCTATCTGCGGGCCGACTGGGATTTCCTGCCTGGCTGGAGCCTGGATGTGCAGGCCAACCAGGTGACGTCGCGCCATCGGGTGTTCGGCGACCCGCGCAGCGATGTCGGAGACTATGTGATCACCGACCTGACCCTGCGCAAGCGCCAATGGGTGCCCGGGGTCGAGGTGGCCGTGCTGGTCAAGAACCTGTTCGACGAAAATGCGCGTGAGCCCAGCCTCGACGGGGATCCGGTACCCCTGATCCCCAGGGATCTGCCGTTGGCGGGCAGGGCCGCCTTCCTGGAAGTGCGCTATACCCCCACCAGCCCTTAGCGCGGTATCAACCAGTAGGGAACAGGTACCACTGACATGAAGTATCCGACGTGGTTTGCCTTGCTATCGATCGCGCTGCTTGCCGCAGGCCAGGCGCTGGCCCAGCAGGTAGTGGTTCTGTATCCCATGGTGAGCGAACCCTATGCGGGCATCTACCGCGATACCCTCGCCGGGATCGAGCAGTCCTACAAGGGCGACAGCCGGAGCCTGGCGGTACAACCGGGACAGGACCTCGCCCCGGGATTGCTCGCGGACGACGCTGGCGTCGCGGTCGCGCTGGGTGACGGCGCGGCGCGCGCCCTGAGCAAACTGCAACCATTGGTTCCGGTGATCACCACCGGGACGGCGGATATCCCTTTCCAGCGGCGTCATCGGCTGGCGTACTACCCGGACCCGCCCATGCTGCTGGCGCAGCTGCGCCGCTTTCAACCGGGAGTCCTGCGCGTAAAACTGGTCGCGGCACCGGAGATCGCTGACTATGTCGCGCTCGTGCGGCAAGAAATGGCGACCGCCGGGCTCGGGCTGGATGTGTGCGATGCCGACGGTCTTCAGGTGGCCGCCGAGTGTTATCGGCAGCTGCTGGGCCAGGCGTCCTCCACGGACGCGATCTGGCTGCTGCAGGGCGGCAAGTTGCTGGAGCCGGCCCTGCTGTCGTATATCCTCGATGCCGCCTGGCGGCGGCATCTCCTGGTCTTCTCGTCGAATCCCTCCCACGCCAGCCGCGGCGCCCTGTTTGCGATCTACCCGGATAACGAAGCGGCCGGGCGCCAGATTGGCGCCCTGATCAACGAGTGCTTGCGCCGGTGCGATGGCAAGCCTTCCCGGACCAGCTACCTGCGAGAGATGAAGCTGGTGCTGAACGAGCGCACCGGCCGTCACCTGGGCCTTACCATCAGCCCCGACGCGCGCAAGAACGCCGATCTGATTCTCTGAGGATGCGCGGTTCAATGCGGACATTTCGAATGCGCAACCTCAGGTTTCGGCAGCAGTTCACGCTGCTGTTTGTCGTCGGCGCATTGCTCATGACGCTGGTTGGCTCGATCGGCGCCAGCAAATTTGCCAGCGATCTGGTGGCAACGGAAATGCGCCAGCAGGGCATCAATGTGGCGCGCACCCTGGGCCTTCACGCCAAGCTCGCCATGCTCTACGAAAGCCGGGAAGCCGCGGTCGACGCCGCCAAATCCATCACCGGGTTTCCCGATATTGAAGTGCTGGACATCCGTTCCGCGGGGGGAGCCTTGCTGTACGGCGACGGCGCCGCATCGGTATTTCCGCAGGCGGTGTCGGCGGCTGCCGCCGACCTGGCCGAGCTCGACCTGGCGGATCGCTGGCTGTTCAGGGTACAGGTGTATGCGGAATTCGCGCCGGACGCCACCGGGACTGGCGAGGTGGAGCGTCCCGAACGCCTCGGCAGTGTGACCATCGCGCTGTACAAACGTACCCAGCAAGAACTGGCGCAGCGCATTTTCGCGGGGATTGCCATCGTATTTTCGCTGGCCGCCGGATTACTGTTGTTGTTCCTGATCCAGATGTCGCACCGGTTGACCAAGCCGCTCGAAGCGCTGGCGCTGAGCATGCGCAAGGCCGAGGAGGGTGACCTGCGGGTGCGTACCGACCCCCACCGGGGGCAGGTGGAGGTGCTGCAGATGCAGCATGCCTTCAATGCCATGATGGAAGAACTCCAACATCGCGAGAGTGAGTTGCAGAGCGCCCGTGATGCGGCGGTGGAATCGGCCCGGCTCAAGGGGGAGTTCGCCGCCAATGTTACCCACGAGTTACGCACCCCCATGAATGGCGTACTGGGCCTGCTCGATTTGCTGGATGACGGGAAGCTCAACGCCCGTCAGGCTGAGTACGTGGAGCTGGCGCGCAAGTCCGCCGAAGGCTTGCTGAGCCTCGTCGACAACATCCTGGATTTTTCGAAGAACGATAGCGGGATCGCGCGGCAGGAAACCGGCGAAATCATTCTGCGCGATCTGATCGAGGATATGGTGGAGCTGGTGGGAACCCAGGCACTCGGCAAGGGCGTGGATATCGGCTATTTCATGGCGATGGAGGTACCGGGAACGCTCAGCATCGATGCGTCCAAGGTCAAGCAGGTGCTGATCAACCTGTTGGGGAACGCCGTCAAATTCACCGAGCTGGGTGAAGTATTCCTTACCGTCACCCGCTTGTCGGACCACGAGCCCCGTCTGCGCTTCGCCGTTTCCGATACCGGCATCGGTATCGACTCCGCGGTGCAACGGCAAATTTTCGAACCCTTTACCCAGGGCGACGCGTCCACCAGCAAACGTTATCAGGGCACCGGCCTCGGCCTGACCATCTCGCGGCAACTGGTCGAGATGATGGGCGGCGAGATTGGTCTCGACAGTGCGCCTGGCTGCGGCAGCACCTTCTGGTTCGAACTGCCCTGCGCCGCGCCGCCTGCGCCGCCCGTACCGGCGCGTTTGCCCGCGAGCGACGCGGGCACCGCGCTGTGCATCCTCGCGAGCGACAACAGTTTTGCCTTTATCGCCGATACCCTGATGCGCCATGAGATTCGCGCCGTGCATGCTGTCAACATGCAGGCAGCGCGCGGACATCTGGTGGAGTTCGGCGCGAGCCACCGGGCGGCGGGCCTGGTACTGGTCGACGAAGCAATCTATTTCGCCCACAGCGACGAATTCGATCTGCTAGCCGGCGCGGCCCCTGGCCGGGTCCAGGTGCTCCGCAATCCCTTTGCCAAGCTGCAGATAACCGCGACGGATGTCGGGGTCCTGGACAAGCCGTTGAGTTTTGCGGCCATCGCGAACCTGGCCGAGGCGTTGCGCACGGGACGGGCGGTTGCGCCCGCCGCCGCGCTCGCATTGCCCGGTCGGGAAACACTCGGACACTTGCGCGTGCTGCTGGTGGAAGACAACGCGGTCAACCAGAAAGTCGCCTCTGAAATGCTGTTGCGTCTGGGGATCGCGACGGATCTTGCCGAGCATGGGCGGCAGGCGCTCGCCATGGTGGCGCGCGCCGATTACGACCTGATCCTGATGGATTGCAATATGCCGGTAATGGACGGCTACGACGCAACCCGCCAAATTCGCGCGCTGGAAACCGATGGGCGATCGGTCCCCATCATCGCCATGACCGCCGGTACCGGCGAGCAGGAACGGCAGCGCGCCCTTGAGGCGGGCTTCAGTGATTTTCTTTACAAACCCGTACGACTCGAACCGCTCACCGCCAAGATTGCCCGCTGGGCGCCCGTGCGTACCGGTGCGGCGATCCGCGAGGAAACGGCAGCGTCGCCGCCGGACCTCGGGAGCGGCTACAGCGAACAGGCGATGAATGAACTGCACGCCAGCGTCGGTGATGTCACTTACCGGATGGTCGAGTCTTTCCTGGAGGATACCCCGGTCTACCTGGATTCGCTGAAATCGGCGCTGCGCGACGGCGAAGCCCAGCGCGCCTACGAGATTGCCCATACCATCCGGGGTAGCGCCAGCAATTTCGGCGCGAAATCCTTAGTGGATGCCGTCCTTGCGCTCGAAGCCTTTTGCAAAGCGGACGATTTGTCGGGCAGCGATGCCCTGCTCGATATCTGCAATGAACGGTTCGCGGTCCTGCGCAAGGACCTGGAACGGCACCAGGCGTGCGAGTCCGGATACCACACGGGCGTGCCGGGCAAGTATCGGCTGCTGATCGCCGATGACGACCGCACCCTGCGCCTGGCGTTGCGCGGCACCTTTGCCGGCGATGAGTTCGATGTGCTGGAGGCGGCCGATGGCGCCCAGGCTATCGCCTTGTGCGAGCGGGTCATGCCGGACATTGTTCTTATGGATGCCCTGATGCCGGAAGTCAGTTGCTTCGATGCGTGCCAGCGCATCCGTCAGTTGCCCGGCGGCGCCGAAGTGCCGATGCTGATGGTCACCTCGCTCGACGATGAGAACGCCATCGCGCGGGCATTCGCGGCCGGCGCCTCGGATTACATTACCAAACCGATTCACTTCACCGTGCTGAAGGAGCGGGTGGGCCGCCTGATCAAGGCGAATCGCGCCGAAGCCCGTGCCCGGACTCTGGCTTTTGCCGATGCCCTCACCGGGCTACCCAACCGCGCGCGGCTGACTCAGGAACTGAGTCTGGCGCTCAATCAGGCGAGCATCAACAACGAACGCATGGCGGTGTTTTTTCTCGATCTGGATAACTTCAAGAACATCAACGACAGTCTGGGACACCAGGTCGGCGATCTGCTGCTGAAGGCGGTCGCCGACCGTCTGCGTTCCAGCGTCCGGCGCAGCGATTTTATCGCCCGCCTCGGCGGTGACGAATTTACCGTGATCCTGCGTCGGATCGAGAGCGAAGCGGTGGTTGCGACCATTGCCGGGAATATTCTCGTCGCCTTGAGCGAGCCTTTTGTC
>JBKHWK010000057.1:0-10270 GCA_046566625.1 Gammaproteobacteria bacterium | reverse complement strand
AGTGGCGGCTTCCTTGCCGTGGGTCTTGATGCCGGTCTGCTTGCCGCCCCAAAGCAGCAGGCGGCCGCCGGGGGCGAGGGCGTGCCAGGCGCGATTGATGAGATGGCGGACCACGGCCCGCTCCTTGGGCACCCGGCAGGCGATCAGTTCCAGGTCGGCGGTCGCGGGCAATTCGAAATCGCTGAAGCTCACATCGAGACTGTGGCGACGGGCAACAGCACACAGATCCCAGCGGCTGCTCAATACCCGCGTAGCGGCCGGCAGTGCGGTGAGCCAATCAAGCGGGCAGTTTTCGTCCGCGACCAGGAGTCCCCGCGCGCCGGCGGCGATCAGGGCGTCACGGACGGTGCCGGCGGCGTCAGCGCGCACGCTGGAGCAGGCGCGCGGCCTCGACCGCGAAGTAGGTGAGGATGGCGTCGGCGCCGGCGCGCTTGCAGGCGAGCAGGGATTCGAGCATCACCGCCTCGCCGTTCAGCCAGCCGTTGGCGGCGGCGGCCTTGTGCATGGCGTACTCACCGCTGACCTGGTAGACGAAGGTGGGCGCGCCCAGGCTGTCCTTGACCCGCCGCACCACGTCCAGGTACGGCATGCCCGGCTTGATCATGAGGATGTCGGCGCCCTCGGCCAGGTCCAGCGCGCATTCGTGCAGGGCTTCATCGCTGTTGCCCGGATCCATCTGGTAGCTGTATTTGTCGCCGCCCTTGAGGTTGGCGGCCGAGCCCACGGCGTCGCGGAAGGGGCCGTAGTAAGCGGAAGCGTACTTGGCCGAGTAGGCGAGGATCAGCGTGTTGTGATGCCCAGCGTTTTCCAACGCCGTGCGGATGGCGCCTATGCGCCCGTCCATCATGTCCGAGGGCGCCACCATGTCGGCCCCGGCGGCGGCTTGGGCCAGCGCCTGGCGCGTGAGCGTCGCCACCGTGACATCGTTCAGCACATAGCCCGCAGCGTCGATGATCCCGTCCTGGCCGTGGGTGGTGTAGGGATCGAGGGCGACATCGGTGATCACACCGAGCTGCGGATAGGCTGCTTTCAGGGCGCGAACGCAGCGCTGCACCAGCCCGTCGGGGTTGTAAGCCTCTGCCGCATCGAGGGATTTCAGCGCGGGATCGATCACAGGGAAGAGCGCGAGCGCCGGAATCCCGAGCGCCACATATTCGGCGGTGGCCGCCACCAGCAGATCGATGGACAGGCGTTCGATACCGGGCATGGACGCGATCGTTTCGCGGCGGTTGGCGCCGTCGAGCACGAACACCGGGTAGATGAGATCGTCGACGCTGAGTTGTGTCTCCCGCACCAGGCGCCGGACAAAATCGGCGCGCCGCGTACGCCGCAGGCGGGTAGCGGGATAGGGGCCGCGCGCGGCAGTCCGGTCAGTCATGGGCAATCCCCTCGGCGCGGGCATAAGTTGGGTCCACCGGGGCACCCTTGAGATCGGTCTCGAAATAGCGGGAGATGATGTGGCGGTCGGCGTCGAACGCCATCTCGGGAAACTCTCCGGTATAGGGAAACCAGCGCGCCTCGGAGAGGCCATCGCCGGCTTCCAGGGTGCCGCCGATCACCGAGGCGCTGAGCACGGTGACCAGAGAGTGGACCTGAGGCTGAAGGTAGTTGGTGACCACGCTGATGATGGCGTCGATGCGCACCTCGAGGGAAGTCTCCTCGCGCACCTCGCGCACCGCCGCGGTGAGGTGATCCTCTTCGTATTCCACATAGCCGCAGGGCAGGCACCAGAGCCCGTGCTGGAGCGAGCTCGAGGTGCGGCGGCCGAGGATGAAGCGGTCGCCGTCGGCGATCAGCACCGCCACCGCCGGCGCCGGATTGCGGTACTGGGTCGTGCCGCAGGCCGGGCAGCGGTAGCGCAGTCCCCCGGCGATGGGCTGGGTATCGCAGCGGACGCCGCAGGCGGTGCAGTGGCGCTGCTCGCGCAGGCGCAGGTCGCGGTGTTCCGGTTGCGGGTAGGCGTGAAACACCTGTTGTGGGCGCATGATTCAAAAGTCCTCGCGGAACACGGCGCTGGCGGCGGCCAGTGTCTGCTCGATGTCGGCGCTGCCGTGGGCAGCGGACACGAAACCGGCCTCATAGGCCGCGGGTGCCAGATAGATCCCGCGTTTCAGCATGCCGTGAAAGAAACGATTGAAGCGCGCGGTGTCGCAGGCCATCACCTGGCGAAAATTGGTTACCGTCGGCGCGTCGGTAAAGAAGCAGCCGAACATGGAGCCGACACTGTTGGTGGTCAGGGCAATGCCGGCTGCGGCGGCGCGCTCCCGCAGGCCGTCGGCCAGCTCGCGGGTGCGCGCGAACAGTCGTTCGTAGAATCCGGGTTCATCCAGCGCCGCCAGCGTCGCGAGCCCGGCCGCCATGGCGACCGGATTGCCGGACAATGTGCCGGCCTGATAGACCGGACCCAGGGGCGCGAGCCGGGTCATCAGATCGGCGCGCCCGCCGAAGGCGCCCACCGGCATCCCGCCGCCGATCACCTTGCCCAGCGTGATCAGATCCGGCGCGATGCCGTAGAGTCCTGCGGCGCCCCGGGGACCGACGCGAAAGCCGGTCATCACCTCGTCGAAGATCAGCACCGCGCCATGTTGGTCGCAGACCCGGCGCAGGGTTTCCAGAAACCCTGGTTGCGGCGGTACGCAGTTCATGTTGCCCGCCACCGGCTCGACGATGATGCAGGCGATGGTGTCGCCTTCGCGGGCGAACAGTGCTTCTACCTGGGCGCTGTCGTTGTAGTCGAGGGTGAGGGTGAGGGCGGCGAGCGCCGCCGGCACTCCGGGCGAGCTGGGCACGCCCAGGGTGAGGGCGCCCGAGCCGGCCTTGACCAGCAGGGAATCCCCGTGGCCGTGGTAGCAGCCTTCGAACTTGAGAATGCGGTCGCGGCCGGTGGCGGCGCGCGCGAGGCGGATCGCGCTCATGGTCGCCTCGGTGCCCGAGTTGACCATGCGCACCAGGTCGAGTCCCGGAATGCGGGCGCACAGGCTGTCCGCCATTTGGGTTTCGAGTTCGGTCGGCGCGCCGAAAGTGAGTCCGCGCTCGAGCTGGACGCGGATGGCGGCCAGTACATCGGGGTGACCGTGACCGAGGATCATGGGGCCCCAGGACTGCACATAGTCGAGGTAGCTGTTGCCGTCGACGTCGTAGAGCCGCGGGCCTTCGGCGCGCGCGAAAAATACCGGGGTGCCGCCCACCGCCCCAAACGCGCGCACCGGTGAATTGACGCCGCCGGGAATGTGGCGTTGCGCGGCGGCGAAGCAGTCCTCTGAACGGGTCATGGCGATTCTGTGGCAGCGGGAAGCCGGAATTATGGTGGATCGGACTTCGCACGGCCAATTGCGCGTGCGAAGTCTGCCGGTTCAGAACGGCCGCACCACCACCAGAATCACGATGGCGATCAGAAAAAGTACGGGTATCTCGTTGAACCAGCGGTAAAAGACGTGGCTGCGGGTGTTGCGGTCGTTGCGAAACTGGCGCAGTAAATAGAGGCAGGCGTGGTGGTAGACCACCAGCAGAGTCACCAGCGTTACCTTGGTGAGAAACCAGCCCTGTTGCAGATAGTAGTCGGGAGCCAGGCTCGCCAGCCAGATGCCGAAGGTCAGCGCGGCGAGCATCGCGGGTGTGGCGATGCCCCGGGAGAGCTTCCGCTCCATGATCTTGAAGCGCTCGATGCTGATGCGGTCCTCCGCCATGGCGTGGTAGACGAACAGCCGGGGCAGGTAAAACAGCGCGGCAAACCAGCAGACCACGCTGATGATGTGCAGGGCTTCGAGCCATTCCGCGGGCATTGGTAACCTCGGTGCAGACAAAAGGGAATGGTACTTGGGTTTGGTCCGGATTGGACGCTGAGGTTGCGGCGGTCGCGCTGGCCGGTGGAGTATCATGGCCCGCTCGCGCAACCGAATGGAGTGGCATAACACCATGATTAAAGTGGGAATTGTCGGGGGTACCGGATACACCGGGGTCGAGTTGCTGCGCTTGCTGGTGCTGCACCCCGAGGTTGAGATCGCGGCCATCACGTCGCGCCAGGAAGCGGGCCGGGCCGTGGCCGACATTTTCCCCAATCTGCGCGGTCATCTGGATCTCGTATTTTCCGAGCCTGACGTAGAGCGTCTGGCGGCCTGCGATCTGGTGTTTTTTGCGACGCCCCACGGGGTTGCCCAGGCGTCGGTGCCGGCGTTGCTGGAGCGCGGCGTCAAAATCATCGATCTTTCCGCAGACTTCCGCATCCGTTCGGTGCCGCTGTGGGAGCGCTGGTACGGACAGCCCCACGGCTGCCCGGAACTCGTGAAAGAAGCCGTCTACGGCCTGCCGGAATACAATCGTGAACACATTCGCGGGGCGCGTCTGATCGCCTGTCCCGGCTGCTATCCCACCAGCGTATTGCTGGGGTTTCTGCCGCTGTTGGAATCCGGGCTCGTGGATACCGGCGATCTCATCGCCAGTGCGGCGTCCGGTGTCAGCGGTGCCGGGCGCCAGGCCAGCATCCCCAATCTGCTCGCCGAGGCCAGCGACAGCTTCAAGGCTTATGGTGTCAGCGGGCACCGGCACCTGCCGGAGATCGAGCAGGGACTCGCCGATATTGCCGGGGGCGAGGTGGCGCTCACCTTTGTCCCGCACCTGCTGCCGATCATTCGCGGCATCCACTCCACGCTTTACGCCACGCTGACCGATCCCGCGGTAGATCTTCAGGCGCTTTATGAGCAACGCTACCGCGATGAGCCCTTTGTCGATGTGTTACCAGCTGGAGAATATCCCCAGACCCGCACGGTGCGCGGCTCGAACTATGTGCGCATCGCGGTGCAGCGCCCCCAGGACCGCCGCAAGGTGGTGGTGATGGTGGTGGAAGACAACCTGGTCAAAGGTGCCTCCGGGCAGGCGGTGCAAAACATGAACATCTTGTTTGGCCTGCCCGAAACCCTGGGGCTCGATGCCCCGGCACTGTTGCCCTGAGTGAGTCTTGTCCGGGAATGAGTCATTTTTTGCGCGCGGAGTAGCTTGCGGCGACGGCCGGGGTTGTCGCGGCCCTACCGCGCTGTTGGTCTCCTGGCGGGGGTCGCGGGTGCTGACCGGACCCGCAACGCACGGCGTCCGGAGAAACTACCTATAATGGAAACCGGAACAATGATCAACGGTCGTCCCGTCATGTCTGTCCCACAGACCTTTACGCCAACCCCGCTTATTGTGTCGCCAAGCGCGCTAGCCAAAGTGCGGGCATTGGTCGACGAAGAAGGTAACCCCGACCTCAAGCTGCGCGTGTACGTCACGGGCGGCGGCTGTTCGGGGTTTCAGTACGGATTTTCGTTCGATGAACTGGTTGCCGACGACGATACCTGCGTCGACAGTGAGGGCGTCAAAGTGTTGGTGGACCCACTCAGCCTGCAGTATCTGGTCGGCGCCGAAGTTCATTACGAGGAAGGTTTGGCGGGCGCCAGATTCGTCATCCGCAACCCCAATGCCACGACGACCTGTGGTTGTGGTTCCTCGTTTTCGATCTGAGCTGAATTCCCTGTGCCGGGATGGCGCCGCGGCAGTGCCTGCGCCCGCTGACGCAAGAAAACCTGGCTTGTTCAGAACTCGAGCGGGCGGTCTCGATGTCAGGCGGGATAAATCGCGCCGAGCACAGCCGCCCAGCTGGCGCCCGTTACCGCCGGCAGATTGCCGGGCCGACCGTGGAGGGTTTCCCGTGCCAGCCACGCAAATGCAGCAGCTTCTACCCACTGGGGGTCGAGTCCAAGAGCTGCAGTGGTTGCGACCGTCCGCGGTTTTAGTCGCCCGGACAGATCGTCCAGCAGCGCCTGGTTACGCGCCCCACCTCCGCAAAAATACACTTCTCCGATAGTCGAATATTTCTCCAGCGCCAGGGTGAGCGTTGTCGAGGTCAGCGCCAGCAAGGTGGCCTGAACCACGCCCGGCTCGAGTGCCGGGAAACCCCGGAGCTGGGCATCGAGCCAGCTCAGGTTGAAATCCTCGCGCCCCGTGCTTTTGGGCGGCTCACGATTGAAGAACGGGTGCTGCTGAAGGGTTTGCAGCAGGCTTGCGTCGGGCGTAAAGGCGCTTGCCCAGGCGCCGCCATCGTCGTAGGGGCGATCCAGATGCCGTTTGATCCAGGCGTCGAGTAGGCAATTGCCGGGACCCACATCGAAACCCGAAACCTCCCCCTCGGCGGGAAGCAGTGTGACGTTCGCAATGCCACCCAGGTTGACGACGGCGCGATCGCGATCGGGATGCCGGAACGCAGCGGCATGGAAAGGCGGTACGAGAGGTGCGCCCTGGCCGCCCAGGGCTATGTCCCGGCGCCGGAAGTCCGCGACCGTGGTAATGCCCGTTCGGGCCGCGATGCAGTTGGGGTCGCCAATCTGAAGGGTAAACGGGTGCGCTGTAGCGCCATCGGGGGGGCGATGGCGGATGGTCTGCCCGTGGCTGCCGATGGCGGCGATCCTTGCTGCCGGGATGTCGGCGATTGCCAAGAGCGCGGCAACGGCGTCGGCGAAAAGTTCGCCCATCTCCCGGTCGACCGCACCGATTTGATCGATTGGGTCGCCTTCGATGTCGCCGGGTTGGCAGAGGCGGGCTATTGCGGCGCGGAGGTTATCGGGGATGGGCTGGCTGTGATGCGCGAGAACATCATGGCGGTGTTCGTTCAAGTCAACGAGTACCGCATCCACCGCATCCAGGCTGGTGCCGGACATCAGACCTATGAAATGGGTGCCATCGGCGCCAGTGGATGCGCGCCCTGGGCTCATTCTCGCGTTGCGAGCTGCGTTGTGCCAAGGCGGTCCAGCTGGGCCAGCAGGGAGTTTGCGCGCGTGGCGAAGGACGCTTTCAGGCGTGTGGGGATCGAATCTGCCTTGGGCAGCGCTACCGTGCGCGGGTTGCGATGGGCGCCGTCAACCAGAAATTCATAGTGCAGATGTGGTCCCGTGGCGTAGCCCGTAGAGCCCACGGTACCGATGACTTGGCCTTGCTTCACGACCTGCCCCGCCTTGACCCGAAAACGGTCGAGGTGGAAGTACCTGGTTGTGTACTTGCGATTATGCTGAATATCGACGTGATTGCCGCGGGAGTTGCTGTAGCCCGCAGCGATGACCTTGCCGCCACCCGCAGCGTAAACCGGTGTACCCCGGGGGGCCGCATAATCGATGCCGTTGTGAGGGCGGACGGTCTTGAACAGGGGATGCAGGCGCTTAGGATTGAAGTCGGAACTGACCCGAGTGAAGTCCAGCGGAGCGCGCAGGAACTCCTTGCGCATGGGCTGCCCTTCAGGGGTGTAATAGGCGGCAGATCCGTCGGGTCCTACAAAACGCAGTGCCGTATACACGACACCTTGGTTGGTAAAGCGGGCCGCGAGGATGTCACCGTTGCCGATTTTGCGGCCGTTGAGATACTGCTCGTCATACAGGACGCTGAACCTGTCCCCGGTGTGAAGATCTAGCGCGAAGTCGATGTCCCAGCCAAAAATGCCGGCGAGCTCCATGATTTGGGCCTGCGAGAGCCCGACTGCCGCAGCGTCAGCGTATAACGACGAATTGATACGGCCCTCGCGTACCCTGGGTATTGATTCCGGGGTTTCTACGAGATATTGGCCTTGAAAGCTGTCGGTGGAATCTCCGTACTCGTAAAGGTAGGTCTCTGTGGGCGAAGGCGAATACTTGACCTTGGTCAGCTGCCCTTCCTCACCAACCGCTACCGCCACGGTCTCGCCGATGCGAAGTTGGGACAGAGCCTTTGTCTCCCCGTCGGCCTCGACCACAGCGTGGACATCCGCAGTATCCAGTTCCAGTCGCTTGAAGACGCTGGTCAGGGTGTCGCCGGAGCGTATCTGCTCTTCGCGCCAAAACAGGGACTCCGTACCAGCGCCCTGGTCGGCATATCCGGCATCAAGCGAGACGGGAATTTCTTGCACAATCCGTATGGCCTGTACCCGCTCAGACGGTAGAAAGAGCAAGGTTGCGGTGGCTATCGCTGCCAAGCCAGCCGCTACGGCGTGGCCTTTCGGGATTGCCCGCCAAAAAAGCGGGGGCGCCTGCCCTGAGGCAGGTTGGTCGGCTGATTTCATGCGTTCTTGCCGGGTCGAGTTCTTGGCGGAGTTACTTGCGGGGCAAAGTTATCGCAAAAATGGGCTGAGGGGAACCGTCTCCAGTCCATTTCCTTCCAGCTTTTCTGGCTTGTTTTCAGATATGGTTGGGGTAAGGTTCACCGCTTTCTCGAAAGTGAGAGTGCCGATAGTGAATCACCGCACGCAAAATTTGATCGTCGACCTTCGGGAGCGTGGACTGGTGGCTCAAATGAGCAGCGGCGACGAGCTTGCGGAGCATTTGCGCAACCCAAGAAGAGTTTACTGCGGGTTTGACCCAACCGCGGACAGTTTGCACATAGGCAGCCTGGTTCCACTGCTCGCACTACGGCGCTTTCAGCTTGCGGGGCACGCGCCGATCGCGCTGGTGGGCGGCGCGACCGGACTTATTGGGGATCCCAGCCACAAGGCGGAGGAACGCCAACTCAATGCTGCCGATGTGGTTGCCGGTTGGTCTGAAAGGCTGAAAGCGCAGCTGGCGCGGTTCGTTGATTTCGATACGGGTAGCGCCTCCGCAACCGTGGTCAACAACCTTGATTGGACGGCGGAGTTGTCGGCGCTCGACTTTCTGCGGGACGTCGGCAAGCACTTCTCGGTGAATGCCATGATCAACAAGGAATCCGTTCGGCAGAGACTCGAGCGGAACGATGTGGGCATATCCTTCACGGAGTTTTCCTATCTACTATTGCAGTCGTATGATTTTGCCGAGCTTTACCGAAGGTATGGCTGTACCGTCCAAGTCGGCGGATCAGACCAATGGGGAAACATCACCGGGGGCATTGACCTTGCCCGCAGGTTGCATCGCGCCACGGTTTATGGGCTTACCCTGCCGCTGGTAACCAAGGCAGATGGCACCAAATTCGGCAAGACTGAGTCGGGCACGGTTTGGCTCGACCCGAGCAAGACCTCGCCATACACCTTCTATCAGTTCTGGGTGAATACGCCAGATGCGGACGTCTACCGATTCTTGCGCTACTTCACTTTCCTGCCAGTGGCCGAAATCGCGGCAATCGAACAGGCTGACGCCGAAACTGCGGGGCGCAGGATGGCCCAGCAGGTTCTGGCGAAAGAGTTGACGGAGCTGGTTCATGGCCGCGATGCGGTCGCGGGAGCGCGGCGAATTGTTGCTGCGCTATTCGAGGGGGGCGGAGCCCTCGATCTGACCGAGCATGACTTTTCGCAGCTTAAACAGGACGGGCTGGGCTGCGGTGAACTGGATCGTTCCCATCTTAGGGAGCAAACGTTTACGCAGCTCTTGGCCGGGGCCGGAGTTGCGGGCTCTGGCAAGCAAATCAAGGATGCTTTGGCGCGCGGGGCAGTAACCGTGAATGACCGCGTTCTGTCGCCGGCTGACAATGTGCGGTCCAAGGATGTGTTCGAGGCTGAACGGTCTCTGTTTGGTCGGTTCTATCTAGTGCGGATTGGGAAGAAACAGCACCATTTGCTCGAAGTGACCGGTGAGGGTTGAGCGGCGGCAGGCCTAGTTTGGCGATATGCGAAAAAGCTTGTTGACAGGGGTATTTCAATAGCTACAATGCGCGCCTCGCTGAGACGGGGTTGTTCGGACCAGCGAAGAAAGCGCCGAAAGATGGCAGAAATTACGGATTTAATGATTGACTTAAAGGCTGACACGAGTAGAATGTGCAGCCCGCTCCAAGCAGAGCGAACGCTCCTTAACAATTGATCAGGCAATGCGTGTGGGTGCTTGCGAAAGTGATCCAGACAGCTGGAATCATCAAGCGCAAGTAACTCATCAATTCAGTAATGAGTTGGTAAGCAAAAGTGTTTGAGCCAAGTTAAGTAAAAAGTTGAACTGAAGAGTTTGATCATGGCTCAGATTGAACGCTGGCGGTAGGCCTAACACATGCAAGTCGAGCGCGAAAGTTCCTTCGGGGGCGAGTAGAGCGGCGGACGGGTGCGTAACGCGTAGGAATCTGCCTGGTAGTGGGGGATAACTCGGGGAAACTCGAGCTAATACCGCATACGCCCCATGGGGGAAAGCGGGGGACCTTCGGGCCTCGCGCTATCAGATGAGCCTGCGTCGGATTAGCTAGTTGGTAGGGTAATGGCCTACCAAGGCGACGATCCGTAGCTGGTCTGAGAGGATGATCAGCCACACTGGGACTGAGACACGGCCCAGACTCCTACGGGAGGCAGCAGTGGGGAATATTGGACAATGGGGGCAACCCTGATCCAGCC
>JBKHWK010000056.1:0-10379 GCA_046566625.1 Gammaproteobacteria bacterium | reverse complement strand
ATGCGTTTGTTCAGTCTGCTGGCCGTGCTGGCGATGGCGGCACATGCGTGGATCGGACTCTGGGCCGTGCTCACCGACTATGTGACGGTGCGCCTGATGGGTCCCCGCGCGACCGTTCTTCGGCTGCTGCTTCAGGTGGGCATGGTCGGCGCGCTGCTGGCCTATGTGATCTGGGCTGTCGATATTCTCTGGAGAGGCTGAGGCGATGGCCAAGATAAACACGATTTCGTTTGACGGTGTCATCGTGGGCGGTGGCGGCGCGGGGATGCGCGCGGCGCTGCAGCTGGCCCAGTCCGGCTACAAAACGGCGGTGATTACGAAAGTATTCCCGACGCGTTCGCACACGGTATCCGCCCAGGGCGGCATCACCTGCGCCATCGCCAGTGCCGATCCCGAGGATCAATGGCAGTGGCATATGTACGATACGGTCAAGGGTTCCGATTACATCGGCGACCAGGACGCGATCGAATACATGTGTTCGGTGGGACCGCAAGCTGTGTTCGAGCTCGATCACATGGGCCTGCCGTTTTCGCGCACCGACGAGGGCCGCATCTACCAGCGGCCGTTCGGTGGCCAGTCGAAAAATTTTGGTGAAGGTGGCCAGGCGGCGCGCACCTGCGCGGCGGCGGACCGCACCGGCCATGCGCTGTTACATGCGCTCTATCAGACCAATCTCAAGAATCGCACGGTATTTCTCAACGAATGGTTTGCCGTGGACCTGGTGAAAAACCAGGACAACGCGGTGGTCGGTGTCATTGCGATAAATATTGAGACTGGCGAAGTCGTGCATGTGAAATCGCGTGCCACGGTGCTCGCGACCGGCGGCGCCGGCCGTATCTACGCCTCCACCACCAATGCCCACATCAACACGGGTGACGGTGTGGCCATGGCACTGCGCGCGGGCTATCCGGTGCAGGATATCGAAATGTGGCAGTTCCACCCCACCGGCATCGCCGGGGCCGGGGTGTTGGTCACCGAAGGTTGTCGCGGCGAGGGCGGCTACCTCATCAATAAGGACGGCGAGCGCTTCATGGAGCGCTATGCACCCAACGCCAAGGATCTTGCCGGCCGCGATGTGGTTGCGCGTTCCATGATCCTGGAGATCATCGCTGGTCGCGGCTGCGGTCCCGACGGCGATCATGTATTGCTGAAGCTGGACCATCTGGGCGAAGAAGTGTTGCACAGCCGCCTGCCCGGCATCTGCGAACTGTCCAAGACATTCGCGCATGCGGACCCGGTACGCGAACCGATTCCGGTGGTGCCTACCTGCCACTACATGATGGGTGGTATTCCCACCACCATTCACGGCCAGGCGCTCACCCGCGGCCCCGACGGTCAGGATCAAGTGGTGCCCGGACTCTATGCGTGCGGCGAAGTGGCCTGCGTGTCGGTACATGGCGCCAATCGTCTGGGCGGCAATTCTCTGCTCGATCTCGTGGTGTTCGGACGTGCCTCGGGTATCTTCATCGAGCGCGCGTTGCGGGAGGGAATCGACCTGCGCGACGCATCCTCAGCCGATGTCGATCAGGCCCTCGGGCGGCTCCACCAGCTCGATACCAATGTCGGCGAAGCGACCGCTGACCTGCGCCGTGAATTGCAGACCGTGATGCAGAATCACTTTGGCGTGTTTCGCCGCGGCGATTACATGCGCGATGGCGTCAGCAAACTCGCGGCCCTGCGCGAGCGTATCGCCAACGTGCGCCTGGACGACAAGAGTCAGGCGTTCAATACCGCGCGCATAGAAGCCCTGGAGTTGCAGAATCTGCTCGAAGTCGCCGAAGCGACCGCAGTGGCCGCCGAAGCCCGCGAAGAAAGCCGTGGCGCGCACGCGCGCGAGGACTTCACCGAACGCGACGACGACAACTGGCTGTGTCACTCCCTGTATCTGCCGACCACCAAGGCAGTGGTCAAACGCGCGGTCAACTTTGCGCCCAAGACGCGGCCTGCTTTCGAGCCCAAAGCGCGCACTTACTGAGGTCTCCGCCATCATGCTGAACGTAAGTATCTATCGCTACAACCCGGACGCCGACAGCGTGCCCCGGATGCAGGACTACCAACTCGATACCGGTGGTCGCGATCTGATGGTGCTCGATGTGCTGGAGCTGCTTAAAGGCCAGGATCCCACCCTGGTATTTCGCCGCTCGTGCCGCGAAGGCGTGTGTGGTTCCGACGGCGTCAACATCAATGGCAAAAATGGCCTTGCGTGCATAACGCCGCTTTCCGAAACCGTGAAAAACAATCGGCTGGTGCTGCGACCGCTGCCGGGCCTGCCGGTGATCCGCGATCTTGTCATCGACATGAGCCAGTTTTACGCCCAGTACGAAAAAATTCGCCCCTGGCTGATCAACGATACGCCGGCGCCGGCGATCGAGCGGTTGCAGTCCCCGGAGGAGCGCGCCAAGCTCGACGGTCTCTACGAATGCATCCTGTGCGCCTGTTGTTCCACAGCTTGCCCGTCGTTCTGGTGGAATCCGGACAAATTCATCGGGCCTGCGGGTCTGTTGCAGGCGTACCGTTTTCTGGCCGACAGCCGCGACACGGCGACCGAAGCACGCCTCGCTGAGTTGGATGATCCGTTCAGCGTGTTTCGCTGCCACGGTATCCAGAACTGCGTTGCCGTCTGTCCGAAGGAATTGAATCCGACCCAGGCGATCGGTCATATTCGTACTATGCTGTTGCGTAGCGGTACCTGATTCAGGACATCGGCGTGTCCTCCGATCCACAGGGGAGAGCGCCTACATGTTCTGCGAGCCCTGTTGTGCGAGGTGACAGTCCGATGCCCGACCATCCCGCCCCCGACAATCTCCCGTCTGGCAATGGGATGGATCGTTTCCGGCGCAACTCGTACCTCTCCGAGGGCAACGCGGCGTACGTCGAAGGTCTGTACGAGACCTGGCTTCACGATCCCCGCGGCGTGCCGGACCAGTGGCGCGACTACTTCGCCTCTCTCCCGCGCGTCGCGGGAGTGGTGACTCCCGATATTTCCCACGACACCGTGCGGACGCATTTCGAACTGCTCGGCCGGCGCCAGGCGCGACCGCTGGCGGCGCCGGGATCGGGCGGCGTCAACGTCGAGCACGAACGCAAACAGGTCCGCGTATTACAGCTGATCAGTTCCTATCGCGAGCGTGGTCACCAGAAAGCCGAGCTGGACCCGCTGGGTTTGATGGAACGGGAACAGGTTCCCGACCTTGAGTTGACGTTCCACGGTCTGACCCCCGCCGATCTCGACACCACCTTCCAGACCGGCGCGCTCTATATCGGCAAGGACGAGGCGACGCTGCGGGAAATCATTGAGGCCCTCGAAGCGACGTACTGCGGCCATCTGGGTCCGGAGTTCATGCACATCACCTCGCTGGAGGAAAAGCAGTGGCTCCAGCAGCGCTTCGAGCCCCAGCGTTCTCATCCGCGCTACGACACCGAGCTGCGGGTGCGTATTCTGAGCCGCCTCACCGCCGCCGAGGGGCTGGAAAAGCATCTTGATTCCAAGTATCCGGGTACCAAGCGCTTCGGTCTCGAAGGCAGCGAATCGCTGATTCCGGCACTGGACGGCCTCATCTATCGGGCCGGCGAATACGGCGCCAAGGAGATCGTGCTGGGCATGGCCCATCGCGGTCGGCTCAATGTACTGGTCAATGTGCTGGGTAAAAATCCCGCCGATTTGTTCGAAGAGTTCGAGGGCAAGAAAGTCCTGCATACCTCGGGGGACGTGAAATATCACCAGGGGTTTTCTTCCAACGTGATGACGCCCGGTGGCCCGGTTCACCTTGCGCTCAATTTCAATCCCTCACACCTGGAAATCGTTTCGCCGGTGGTGGAAGGCTCGACGCGCGCGCGCCAGGATCGCCGCGGCGATGTCGCGGGGCGAACCGTGGTTCCGATCCTTGTCCATGGCGATGCGGCCTTTGCCGGTCAGGGCGTGGTGATGGAAACCTTCCAGATGTCCCAGACCCGGGCCTACCGCACCGGCGGCACGGTGCACATCGTGATCAACAACCAGGTGGGTTTCACCACCAGTCGCCGCGAGGACAGCCGCTCCACAGAGTACTGCACCGACATCGCCAAGATGGTGCAGGCGCCGATCTTTCACGTCAACGCCGACGATCCGGATGCGGTCCTGTTTGCATCCCTGGTGGCGCTGGATTATCGCTATCAGTTTCAGAAAGACGTGGTGATCGATCTGGTGTGCTATCGACGGCGGGGCCACAACGAGACCGACGAGCCCTCCGGCACCCAGCCGCTCATGTATCAGCGGATCAGCGAGCACAAGACCACGCGTGCCCTGTTTGCGGAGCGCCTCATTGCCGAGGGCGACACCACTGCGGCGGCTGCCCAGCAACTGCTCGACGAGTATCGCGAAAATCTGGACCGGGGCGAGTACGTCGCCTACAACCTGGTGTCGCAACCGGACACCGCGCTGTTCGTCGACTGGATGCCGTTTCTGGGGCACGACTGGACGACGCCGGCGGATACCCGTTACGACCTGCAGAAACTTCAGGAGACCGCGCACAAGCTCTGCCGCATCCCCGAGGGAATCGTGCTGCAGCGTCAGGTGGGGAAAATCTACGAAGACCGCCGCAAGATGGCGGGCGGTGCCCTGCCGCTCAACTGGGGCATGGCCGAGCTGCTCGCCTACGCGACCCTGTTGCAAGACGGTTACCAGGTGCGAATGTCCGGGCAGGACAGCGGCCGCGGCACCTTCTCTCACCGTCACGCGGTGGTCTACAACCAGAAAGACGGTGAGCCCTATCTGCCGCTCAGACATCTGACCGAAAACCAGCCGCGTTGCGACCTGTTTGATTCCTTCCTGTCGGAAGAGGCCGTGTTGGCGTTCGAATACGGCTACTCGACCGCAACGCCCAAGGCGCTGGTGGTGTGGGAAGCGCAGTTCGGTGACTTTGCCAACGGCGCCCAGGTGGTGATCGACCAGTTCATCGCCGCCGGCGAGCACAAGTGGGGGCGGCTGTGCGGTTTGACGCTGTTGCTGCCCCACGGCTACGAAGGTCAGGGTCCCGAACACTCTTCCGCGCGTCTGGAACGCTTTCTGCAGCTCTGTGCCGAGGGCAACATGCAGGTGTGCATTCCCACGACGCCGGCCCAGTTGTTTCATATGCTGCGACGCCAGGCCATCCGGCCGATGCGACGACCGCTGGTGGTCATGAGCCCGAAGTGGCTTCTGCGTCATCGGCTGGCGACTTCATCCCTCGAAGATCTCGCGCACGGTAGTTTTGCGACGATCATCGCGGATTCCGATGTGCAACCGGATCGCGTACGCCGCGTCGTGCTGTGTTCCGGCAAGGTGTATTACCACCTCTACGAAGAGCGCGAAAAGCGCGGTACGGCCGATGTCGCGCTGGTGCGTATCGAGCAGCTCTACCCCTTTGATGAGGCGGCGCTCTATGACGCGCTCCGGCAGTACCCGAACTGCCAGGATGTGCTCTGGTGTCAGGAAGAGCCCATGAATCAGGGTGTGTGGTACAACCTTCAGCACCATATGCGGGCAGTGATGGCGCGCGTTGACGAAAAATTGTACCTGCGCTACGTCGGGCGCGACGCTTCGGCGTCTCCCGCAGCGGGCCATCTGTCCACACACCTGGAAGAACAGCAACGGTTTATCGACCGGGCGCTGGATCTCTCGTTTTGACCTGCCACCGTTGTTGACCGCATGGAAGGCTCATTGATGACTATCGATATCGTTACCCCGCCCTTTCCCGAGTCGATCCAGGAAGGCACCATCGCGAAATGGCACAAGCGCCCGGGCGAGCCGGTGGCCCGCGACGAGGTGTTGGTGGATGTTGAAACCGACAAGGTGGTGGTTGAAGTGGTGGCACCCGCCGATGGCAGCCTGGCGGAGATCCTGCTGCCCGAGCAGGCCATCGTCCATACCGGCGACCTGTTGGCTCGGTTCGTGGCGGGCGCGGGGGGCGCCGCGGCCGCAGTACCGATTGCGGCTCCCGCGGCACTATTGGATTCCGCTCCCACCGCGGCGCTGACTGCGAGTCCCGCCGCGCGAAAGATTGCCGCGGAACAGGGCGTGGATCTGCGCCGGGTCGCAGGGACTGGCCGCGACGGCCGTATCACCAAAGAAGATGTGGTGGGCCACCGCCCAGGCGTTCCGGTCGCGCCAGCGAGCGCTCCCCAACCTGCGCTCGCACCCATTGCCGATGCGGAGGTTTACGCCCAGGAAAGTGTTGCCGCGCGCGGCGAGCGTATCGAGCGCCGGGTGCCCATGACCCGCATGCGCGCCCGTATCGCCGAACGCCTGCTGGAGGTGACCCATACCACCGCGATGCTGACCACCTTCAACGAAGTGGACATGCACCGGGTTACCGATGTGCGGGCGCAGTACAAGGAGGAATTCGCCAGGGTTCACAGCGGTGTGCGTCTTGGCTTCATGGGCTTTTTTGTCAAGGCCTCGGTGGAGGCCCTGAAGCGCTTTCCCCAGGTCAATGCGTCCATTGACGGTAATGACGTGGTGTATCACGGTTATCAGGATATTGGCGTTGCCGTCGCCACGGATCGTGGTCTGGTGGTGCCGGTGCTGCGCAACGCCGAGCACCTGACCATCGCGGAAATCGAGAGCAAGATTGCCGATTTCGGCGCCCGCGCCCGCGACAACAAGCTGACCATGGAAGAGATGACCGGTGGCACCTTTACCATCACCAATGGCGGCGTGTTCGGCTCGATGTTGTCGACGCCGATCCTGAATCCGCCCCAGGCGGCGATTCTGGGCATGCACGCCATCAAGGAGCGCGCCGTGGTGGAGAACGGTCAGGTCGTGGTGCGTCCCATGATGTATCTCGCTCTGTCCTATGATCACCGTCTGATCGACGGCCGCGACGCGGTGCGCTTCCTGGTGGCGATCAAGGAGATGATCGAATATCCTGCCAAGATACTACTGCAAATATGAATCATATTTAATTGATTTTATTGGTATTTTTATGAATACAAAATACGATGTGTTGGTGATTGGCGGGGGTCCCGCTGGCTACGTCTGCGCGATTCGCGCGGCGCAGCTGGGGCTCTCGGTGGCCTGCATCGAGCGCTACCGCAATCTCGAGGGTAAGGCCGCGCTGGGCGGCACCTGCCTGAACGTGGGGTGCATACCGTCCAAGACCCTGCTGGACAGCTCGCAAAAATACGCCGAGGTCAGTGCGGGGCTCCAACACCACGGGATTTCGGTCAGCGGCGTCAAGCTGGATGTGCCAGCCATGATGGCGCGCAAGGACGCGATCGTTAAGCAGCTGACCGGCGGTATCGCAGCGCTGTTCAAGGCCAACGGCGTGACCCTGTTGGCCGGCAGCGGCAAGCTGCTGGCCGGTCGCAAGGTCGAATTCACCACTGCCGAGGGCGCGGTCCAGGTGGTGGAAGCCGACCACGTCGTGCTCGCCACCGGCTCCCAGCCGATCGATATTCCGGTAGCTCCCGTGGACGACAAACTGATCGTCAACTCCACCGGCGCCCTCACCATCGACAAGGTTCCCAAGCGTCTCGGCATAATCGGCGCCGGCGTGATCGGTCTCGAACTGGGCAGCGTCTGGAGGCGGCTCGGCGCCGAGGTGGTGTTGCTGGAAGCGCTGGATGTTTTCCTGTCCATCATCGATCAGCAAATCGCCCGCGAGGCGCGCAAGGTACTGGTTGCCCAGGGACTCGACATCCGTATGGGTTGTCGCGTCACGGGTACTGCGGCGGGGCGCAGCAAGGTGGAGGTCACCTATCTCGCGTCTGATGGTGCCGAGCACAAGGAAACCTTCGACAAGCTGATCGTCTGCGTGGGACGGCGTCCCAACACCCTGGGCCTGTTGGCACCGGACAGTGGCGTCAACCTGGACGAGCGAGGCCTGGTGTTTGTCGATGACACTTGCGCCACCAATGCTCCCGGCGTCTGGGCTGTGGGCGACATCGTGCGCGGCCCCATGCTGGCCCACAAGGGCTCGGAAGAAGGCGTCATGGTGGCCGAGCGCATTGCCGGGCAAAAGACCCAGATGAATTATGCCGTGATTCCCAACGTGATCTATACCCACCCAGAAGTCGCGGCGGTGGGCTTGACCGAGGAGCAACTCAAGCAGTCGGGCGAACCCTACAAGGTGGGCATGTTCCCGTTTGCGGCCAACGCGCGGGCGCTGGCGGCGGACGCTGGCGGTGGCTTGGTCAAACTGCTGGTCCATGCCGATACCGACCGCGTGCTGGGCTGTCATGTCATCGGTCCGTCTGCCGCAGAACTGGTGCAGCAGGCGGCCATTGCCATGGAGTTCGGCACCAGCGCCGAAGATCTCGGCATGATGGTGTTCTCCCATCCGACTTTCTCGGAGGCCCTCCACGAGGCGGCCCTGGCGGTCAATGGGCATGCCATCCACGTCGCCAATCGGCGGCCGCGGAAGAAATAACAACACAGGGTTTCAAATCAGATAGGTTTTCAAGCTAGCAAAGCCGTTTTTCGGCAACCATTTTTTTCACAACCAAGGCCCAGCAACGGGAAGTCTGTTATGAATCTGCATGAATATCAGGGCAAACAGTTGTTTGCCGAATACGGCTTGCCCGTGTCAAAGGGCATTGCCGCAAGTACCCCCGCGGAAGCGGCTGCAGCGACCGCGACCATCGGCGGCAACCGATGGGTGGTGAAAGCGCAGGTCCACGCGGGCGGCCGCGGCAAGGCTGGCGGCGTCAAGCTGGTGGAATCCGCGGAGGAAGTCCGCGCGTTCGCCGAAAAATGGCTGGGCCAGCGGTTGGTAACTTATCAGACCGACGCCAATGGCCAGCCGGTCAGCCGCATTCTGGTGGAAACCTGTACCGATATCGCGCGGGAGCTCTATCTCGGCGCGGTCGTGGATCGCGCGAGCCGCCGTATCGTGTTCATGGCGTCGACCGAGGGTGGCGTCGAAATCGAAAAAGTGGCCCACGAAACTCCCGAGAAAATCCTGAAAGCGACCATCGATCCGCTCACCGGCGCGCAGCCCTATCAGGCGCGCGAGCTGGCGTTCAAGCTCGGGCTCAGCGGTGATCAGATCGGCCAGTTCACCAAAATCTTTCTGGGCCTGGCGAAGCTGTTCAAGGACAAGGATCTGGCGCTGATCGAAGTCAATCCGCTGGTCATAACGGCGGACGGCAACCTGCATTGTCTGGACGCCAAAATCACGGTGGATGGCAATGCGCTCTACCGGCAGCCCGCCATCAAGGCCATGCACGATCCCAGTCAGGATGACGCTCGCGAGGCCCAGGCCGCGCAGTGGGATCTCAACTATGTGGCGCTCGACGGCAACATCGGTTGCATGGTCAATGGCGCCGGTCTTGCCATGGGCACCATGGACATCGTGCAACACCATGGCGGGCAGCCCGCCAACTTCCTCGACGTGGGTGGCGGCGCGACCAAGGAGCGCGTCACCGAAGCCTTCAAGATCATTCTTTCCGATGCCAAGGTGCAGGCCGTGCTGGTGAACATTTTCGGCGGCATCGTCCGCTGCGATCTGATTGCCGAAGGCATTATCGGCGCGGTCCAGGAAGTGGGGGTGAAGGTTCCCGTGGTCGTCCGCCTCGAAGGCAACAACGCCGACCTCGGCAGCCAGTTGTTGGCCGACAGCGGACTCAACATCATTGCCGCGACCAGTCTGACGGACGCGGCGCAGCGCGTGGTAGCGGCGGCGGAGAAGGGCGCATGAGTATTCTGATCGACAAGAACACCAAGGTTATCTGCCAGGGTTTCACCGGCGCCCAGGGTACTTTGCATTCCGAGCAGGCGCTCGCCTATGGCACCCAGCTGGTGGGTGGTGTCACGCCGGGCAAAGGCGGACAAAAACATCTGGGCTTGCCGGTGTTCAACACGGTCGCGGACGCGGTCGCGGCCACCGGTGCGGATGCTTCCGTGATCTATGTACCAGCGGCGTTCTGCAAGGATTCGATTCTGGAAGCGGCCAATGCCGGCGTGAAGCTGGTGGTCTGCATCACGGAAGGGATTCCCACCCTCGACATGCTCGAGTGCAAGGTGAAGTGTGACGAGCTGGGTGTGCGTCTGATCGGTCCCAACTGCCCGGGCGTGATCACGCCGGGCGCCTGCAAGATCGGCATCATGCCCGGCCATATCCACTTGCCGGGCAAGGTCGGCGTGGTGTCGCGCTCCGGCACCCTGACCTATGAAGCGGTCAAACAGACCACCGACTACGGCTTCGGACAATCGACCTGCGTCGGTATCGGCGGCGATCCCATCGCCGGCTCCAGCTTTATCGATATCCTTGGGCTGTTTCAGAATGATCCGCAGACCGAGGCCATCGTGATGATTGGTGAGATCGGCGGTTCAGCGGAAGAAGAAGCCGCGGCTTACATCAAGGCTCATGTCACCAAGCCGGTGGTCTCCTACATTGCGGGCGTCACCGCGCCGGCCGGCA
>JBKHWK010000055.1:0-10487 GCA_046566625.1 Gammaproteobacteria bacterium | reverse complement strand
TGTGCTTGAAGTGATGGAGGATGCGCCCGCCGGTACACATGCCGCTGCCGGCGATGATCAGGG
Source organism: Gammaproteobacteria bacterium (assembly GCA_046566625.1). Classification (GTDB taxonomy): domain Bacteria; phylum Pseudomonadota; class Gammaproteobacteria; order Pseudomonadales; family Porticoccaceae; genus JAGPUQ01. The sequence continues at coordinate 10,424 of JBKHWK010000055.1, read as the reverse complement.
CGCCACTGGCGATGCGGTTCAACCGCATCGATTGCTGGGGGGTCTGGCTGAGCAGCAATCCCGACGGGCTGAAGTCGGCCTCGGTCAAGGCCTTGCCTTGCGGCGCCAGCAGCGCGGCGTAACGCGCGTAAAGCTTCGTGGTAGCGATCGCCATCGGGCTGTCGAGCGCCAGCAGCCAGCGCTCCAGATGCCAGGCCTGATATTTCTGGGCCAGCACATAGAGCAGCTGCTGGGTGCGACCGACCGCAAACGCGGGAATCAGGATATTGCCGCGCAGTTGGTTGCCGATGGTGAAAATCTCTTCCAGCTCCTCCCAGGTGGACTCCCACGAGCGGTGATCGCGGTCCCCGTAGGTCGCCTCCATCACCACCAGATCGGCTTCCGCTATCGAGGTGGGATCCGGCGAAATCAGCGACCCCCGGTGACCGAGATCGCCGCTGAATACCAGCTTGCGTTCGAGCTCGCCTTCGCGAAGCCACAATTCGAGAATGCTCGCCCCCAGGATATGTCCGGCATCCTGCAACCGCAGCCGCACGCCCGGCAGAATGTCCCGCTCCTGAGCGTAGGACAGGCCGCGCATCTGCTTCAGGGTTTGCTCGACATCGGCCAGCACGTACAGGGGTTCCACGGGCGGCAGGTGTTGGCGGGCGCGCTTGCGGTTTTGCAGCTCCGCATCCTTGATTGCCAGCGAAGCCGCGTCCTTGAGCAGAATCCGCGCCAGTTCCTTGCCCGCGCTGTGGGTATAAATGGGTCCGCGAAACCCCCGCTGCACCAGTTGTGGCAAGCGCCCGCCGTGGTCGATATGGGCGTGGGTCAGCACCACGGCGTCGATGTCCCCGGGCGCGAACGGAAACGGCTCGGCGTTGCGCGCCTCGCCCTTGCGACCGCCCTGATACATGCCGCAATCCACCAGCAAACGCTGGCCGCCGACCTCAAGGAGAAAGCACGAACCCGTGACTTCGCGGGTAGCTCCCAGAAACTGCAATTTCATCACACCTCCGAATCCAGTCTGAGCACGGTAGGCAGTATGGCTGAGCGTCTATCTCCGCACCTTGACCCACACCCCTGGTTCCGCGCTTACCGCTCCAGCGCCGCCAGCACCGCCGCGTCGCGCCGGTAGATGTCCGGGCGAAAGGATAGTGCGCCGTTGGCATCGGTCTGCACGGTCCAGTAGTACAGGATCAGCGGCACTTGCCGTGCGAGATCGACCCGTCGCGTATCACCCTGGGCGATCACGGCCGCGATGGCGTCGGCGCTCCATTGGGTCGCGTCGTCGAGCATCAAGCGGACGAATTCCAGCGCGTTCTCGACCCGAACGCAGCCGGAACTCAGGGCACGCCGGTCGCGGCCAAACAGCTCCTGTGCCGGGGTGTCGTGCAGATAGACCATATGGGGGTTGGGAAAGCGGATCGCCACCCGGCCCAGCGCATTGTGAGGCCCTGGATCCTGGCGCAGAATCAGGTTGCCGGGCCGCGCCCAGTCGATCCCATGCGGGTCAAGCCGCGCTCCGGAAGCGTCCAGCACCGCGATATTTTCCTGTGCCAGATAGCCCGCATCCTCGCGTACCTTGGGCAGCACATCCTCGCGCAATATGGTGGGCGGGATCGTCCAGGTGGGGTTGAAGGTGAGGTGGGTGATCGCCGAGCGCAGCGTCGGCGTCGGCCGTGCGGGCCGCCCCACCACAATGCGCGCGCGCCAGATGTCACCGCCGGGTCGGAAATAGCTGAGCTGGTAGCCGGGGACATCCACCAGCACGAAGGACTCGGGCAGGTCGTGGAGCAACCAGCGGGCACGCTCCAGATTGACCCGGATCTGATTGCTGCGCTCGGCCACCGGCACGTTGAGCTCCGCCCGGGTTTTGGCGCCGACGACGCCGTCCACCTTCAGCAAATGACTACGCTGAAAACTGCGCACCGCCGCAGCGAGTCCGTCGTCGTAACAGCGCGCATCCAGCGTCGGTGTGGCGACAGCCGGATCATTGCAGGCATCCGATACGGGTTCGGCGACCTCTCCCACGAGCGTCAGCCGCGCACGCAGCAGCGGCACGTCGTCATCACGATCGCCGGGATGCAGTGCGGTACTCCGCTGGGGCAACGCCTGCCAGCCGCCGCGCCGTTCGAGATCGCGATACTGCGCAAGGCCCGCGCGCAAGCCGGTGTAAAGTCCGTGGGCTGGGCGAGCAGCCGCGAACGCCGCCTCGAACTGCCGGGTATCGACGGCCTGCGCGACGGCCACGAAATCCAGTTGCGGCATTGCGCGCGGCAAATCCCAGTCCGCCTCGATGGCCCTCGGATCGACCTTGCCGGACGCCAGATGGTGCAGCACCTTCATCAGCAGCCGGCTCTGCTCGATGTCGAACCGCGCCAGTGCGTCCGCGCGGGGCACGGCCGCATTGGTTTTGCGATAGGCCGCCACCAGCGTCTCCGGACCATAGTCCGATGGCACCAGGCCATCCTCCGCGAGAGTCCCTATGGCCGCCGCCAACGCCGCCACCGTCTGCTCGTCCCGCCACGCCGGACGCATGGCGCGCCCCGCGTAGAAAGCCTGTATGTCAGCGTCGCGGGCGCTCACCATCTGAGTAATCAGGCTCGTGATGGCGGCGTCGCTGTCGGCCGCCTCCGGCCCACTTCCGGAGGCATTCACCGCCCAGGGCAACCACAGTGACAGGACGATCAGGAGACTCGCCCGAGCAGGAACAGACATCGCAATGCTCACTCGGTGGAGAATCCAGGCGGAAAATGAAGGTTTGGCCATCCCGGTCGGGATGTTCATAATGGCGCACAGCCTGGGGCCGCTCCGCCACCGGGTGTCACGATTGCCAGGGCCGGCACAAAAAATGCCTGCTATTGAGCAAGCCCTCCGGACACCGGCATTGCAGATGACATCCACAGGTTGCCAATGATACTCCCCCGACTGCTCCGGTCATTTGCGCGCGCGACACCTGAACTCGCGACACTTTCACTCGTGGTACTGACCACCACTTTGCTGCTCGCCGCTTTCCCCGCTCAGGCCATGACCAGCACAGCACGCGGGCAATCCCTCGACCGCACGCTCACGCGCTTGGCCCCGAATGCGGACCCGGCGGTACTGCGCCTGGCCGCCCAGGCGTTGAACTGCGCCAGCGCGAACGCCCGCCGCCTGGCCGTGATCGACTATTCGCTGCCCTCCACCGCGCGTCGCCTGTGGGTGTTCGACCTGGCCCGGCCGCGGCTGCTGTTCGAGGAACTGGTCTCTCACGGGCGCGGCTCCGGCGACGCCCGGGCCCGCGTTTTCTCCAACCAACCCGAGAGCTATCAGTCCAGCCTGGGGCTGTTCCGCACGCTCAGCAGCTACCAGGGTCGCAACGGCTACTCGCTGCGCCTCGAAGGACTGGAGCCCGGCATCAACGACCTGGCCTACCAACGCGCCATCGTGATCCACGGCGCCGACTACGTCAGCAAATCCTTCATCGAGCGCACCGGCCGCCTGGGCCGCAGCCACGGCTGCCCGGCAGTGCGCCCGGAAGTCACCCGCCCCCTGATCGACAGCATCAAGGGCGACCAGTACCTGTTTGCCTATTATCCCGACCAGGAGTGGCTGGCGAATTCACCCTTGCTCAGCTGCCAGGGCGGCTCGCGGCTGGCACTGCGCTGACGCCAACGCTGCCCTGCCGGGGGGCGTGCTGCCCGTGGGTATAATCGCCGCCGTTTGTTTCCGCCTGGAGTGCACGTGGATTTCCTGCTGATTCTCAAGGCCGTGATTCTGGGCCTGGTGGAAGGCTTCACCGAGTTTCTGCCGATCTCGTCCACGGGCCACCTGATCCTGGCCAGCGAGCTGCTGGACTTCAATGACGACCGCGGCAAACTGTTCGGGATCGTGATTCAGTCCGGCGCCATTCTTGCGGTGTGCTGGGAGTACCGTGCCCGTATCGCGGCCGTAGTGTGCGGCCTGCCCCGAGAGCGGGCGGCGCAGCGTTTTACCCTCAACCTGGTGATTGCGTTCCTGCCACTCGCAGTGCTGGGACTGTTGCTCGGCAGCGCCATCAAGGCGCAGCTGTTCAACGCCACCACGGTAGCAATGGCGTTTATCGTCGGCGGGATAGTGATCCTCTGGGCCGAGCGGCGCGAGCATCGCATCCGGATCGAAACCGTTGATGCGCTCAGCCCGCTGGATGCGCTCAAACTTGGTCTCGCGCAGGCGCTCGCACTGATTCCGGGCACTTCCCGCTCCGGCGCCACCATCATCGGTGGCTTGCTGTTCGGTCTTTCGCGCCGCGCGGCCACCGAGTTTTCGTTCTTTCTCGCCATTCCCACCCTGATACTCGCGACGCTCTACCAGCTCTACAAGGAACGGGAATTGCTTTCCTTTAACGACTGGGGCATGTGGGTCGCGGGCTTCGTCGCTGCCTTCGTGTCGGCATTTCTGTGCGTGCGCTGGCTGTTGCGCTATATCGCCAGCCACGACTTCACCCTGTTTGCCTGGTACCGGATCGGTTTCGGGCTACTGGTACTGACGACCGCCCAGTTCGGCTGGGTGGACTGGACCGCGGCACCCTGAATGCTGGCCGCGCCGGATGCGCGCGACCGGGCTGTACAGGAAATTTCGGTGGCAAAGCTTGCAGTTACCGGCAGGATTAGGAAAAATCCCCCCCCCCGGCTTGGGGACTGACCCCAAATCGGACCCTATCAGCGTGCGAATTCGAGCGAATTGATGAAGAAAATCGAGAAAGCAGTGCGGAATGGCTCGCATGTTCTCACGCGACCTCCGGGCGGACAAGGTCTCTACGATCCCGGCTTCGAGCATGACGCCTGTGGCGTGGGCTTTCTGGCCAACATCAAAGGCCGGCAGTCGCACGCGATCGTCAGAAGCGGGCTGGAGATTCTCGTCAATCTCGATCATCGCGGCGCCACCGGCGCAGAGGACAACACCGGCGACGGCGCCGGCATCCTGCTGCAAGTACCACACAAATTTCTGAAACTCGTCACCCAAGACGCCGGCATTACACTGCCCGAGGCGGGCGAGTACGGCGTCGGCATGCTCTATCTGCCGCAGGATGCCGCCGAACGCAGCGCCTGCGAACAGCTGGTCGAGCAACTCGTGGCAGAGGAAGGCCAGACCGTGCTGGGCTGGCGCGACCTGCCCACCGACAACAGTTCGCTGGGCGAAACCGCCCGCGCCAGCGAGCCGTTCATGCGCCAGCTGTTTGTGGGCCGCGATCCGCGGCTTGCCGACGAGATGGCGTTCGAACGCAAACTCTATGTGATCCGCAAGCGCGCCGAGAACGCCATTCGCTATTCGGGCAAGTTCGCCAGCGGGCATTTTTTCTATGTGAGCTCACTGTCCTGCAAGACCTGCATCTACAAAGGCATGCTGATGCCGGCGCAAGTCGATCAGTATTTCCTGGATCTCACCCATCCGGCGATGGAAACCGCTCTGGCGCTGGTGCACTCGCGGTTTTCTACCAACACGTTTCCAAGCTGGGATCGTTCCCACCCGTATCGGTATCTGGCTCACAACGGCGAGATCAATACGCTGCGCGGCAACATGAACTGGATGCGCGCGCGCCAGTCGATGATGGCCAGCGACCTGTTCGGCGACGATATCAAAAAGATTTTCCCCATCATCAACACCGACGGTTCCGACTCGGCAATGTTCGACAACTGCCTGGAACTGCTGGTGTTGTCCGGGCGCTCACTGCCCCACGCCATGATGATGATGGTCCCCGAGCCTTGGACCGCGCACGAATCCATGAGCGATGCCAAAAAGGCTTTCTACGAGTTCCATTCCTGCCTGATGGAACCCTGGGACGGTCCGGCCTCGATGGTATTCACCGACGGCACCCACATCGGCGCGTCGCTGGACCGCAACGGCCTGCGGCCGTCGCGCTACTACGTGACCTCGGACGATCTGGTCATCATGGCCAGCGAAGCCGGCGTACTCGATATCCCGCCGGAAAAAGTCGTACAGAAAGGTCGCTTGCAGCCGGGTCGCATGTTCATCATCGACACCGAGGAAGGCCGCATTGTCGCTGACGAAGAGATCAAGAACCGGATCGCCAGCGAGCAGCCCTATCGGCAGTGGCTCGACCAGCACCTGATCCGCATGGCGGAGCTGCCCGAGCCGCCGCACCTGCCGGCACCGGACCACGAAACCGTTTTGCAGCGCCAGCAGGCGTTCGGCTACAGCTTCGAGGATCTGCGCCTGCTGATGGTGCCGATGGCGCGCGACGGCGTCGAGGCCACCGGTTCCATGGGCACCGATACGCCGCTGGCGATACTCTCGGACAAGCCGCAATCGCTGTTCAGTTATTTCCAACAACTGTTCGCCCAGGTCACCAACCCGCCCATCGACTGTATCCGCGAAGAGATCGTTACTTCGACGGAGACCACGATTGGCTCGGAAAAAAACCTGCTCCAGCCACAGCCGGAAAGCTGCCACCTGATCGAGCTGAAGTCCCCGATCCTGACCAACGAGGAGATGGCCAAGCTGCGCCATCTCGACCAGCCCGGCTACAAATCCATCACCCTGCCGATCCTGTATCCGGTCGCCGCTGGCGCAGCGGGCCTGGAGCAGGCGCTGGACACGCTGTTCGCCGCCGCCGACCGTGCGATCGAAGACGGTATCAACATCCTGATCCTGTCCGACCGCGGTATCGACCATGATCAGGCCGCCATTCCGGCCCTGCTCGCGGTCAGCGGATTGCATCACCACCTGATCCGCCAGGGCACCCGTACCCGCATCGGCCTGGTGCTGGAATCCGGCGAGCCGCGCGAGGTACACCACTTTGCACTGCTGATCGGCTACGGCGTGGGCGCGGTCAACCCCTACCTCGCCTTTGAAACCCTCGACGACATGATTCGCGAAGGGATGCTGGTCGGCCTCGATCACAAAACCGCCTGTAAAAACTTCTCCAAGGCGGCGATCAAGGGTGTGGTCAAGGTCATTTCGAAGATGGGCATCAGCACCATCCAGAGCTATCGCGGCGCGCAGATTTTCGAAGCCGTGGGCCTCGATACGAGCCTGGTCGAAAAATATTTCACCTGGACGCCGAGCCGCATCGGCGGCGCGGACATGACGATCCTGGCGCGGGAAACCGAACTGCGCCATCGCCACGGCTTCCCGGACCGTGCGGTTGATGGCCGCACGCTGACCGTGGGCGGCCAGTACCAGTGGCGCGCGGACGGCGAACTGCACCTGTTCAGCCCGCAGACGGTCCACAAGCTCCAGCGCGCGGTGCGCGACGGCAACTACGCCGTCTTCAAGGAATACTCGGCGCTGGTCAACAACCAGCTCAAGCAGCATTACACGCTGCGCGGTCTGCTCGACTTCAAGGCCGCCACACCGATTCCCATCGACGAGGTCGAGTCGGTCGAGAGCATCCTGACGCGCTTCAAATCCGGCGCCATGAGCTACGGCTCCATCAGCAAGGAAGCCCACGAAGCGCTGGCCATCGCCATGAACCGCGTCGGCGGCAAGAGCAACACCGGCGAAGGCGGGGAGGACCCCGAGCGCTATGTGCTGGAAGCCAACGGCGATTCCAAGAACTCGGCGATCAAGCAGGTCGCGAGCGGCCGCTTTGGCGTCACCAGTCATTACCTGGTCAACGCCCGTGAGTTGCAAATCAAGATGGCGCAGGGCGCCAAGCCCGGCGAGGGCGGCCAGTTGCCCGGCGCCAAGGTGTATCCCTGGATCGCCAAGACCCGGCATTCGACTCCCGGTGTGGGCCTGATCTCACCGCCGCCGCACCACGACATCTATTCGATCGAGGATCTGGCGGAGCTGATTCACGATCTCAAGAACGCCAACCATCACGCCCGCATCAGCGTCAAACTGGTGTCCGAAGTGGGTGTGGGCACCATTGCTGCCGGCGTCGCCAAGGCCCACGCCGACGTGGTGTTGATCTCGGGCTACGACGGCGGCACCGGCGCCTCGCCCCAGACCTCGATCAAGCATGCCGGCATTCCCTGGGAGCTGGGCCTTGCCGAGACGCACCAGACCTTGGTGCTCAACAATCTCCGCTCCCGCATCGCGGTCGAGGCGGACGGCCAGCTCAAGACCGGCCGCGACGTGGTCATCGCCGCGCTGCTCGGCGCCGAGGAGTTCGGTTTCGCCACCGCGCCCCTGGTGTCGCTCGGCTGCATCATGATGCGCGTGTGCCACCTCAATACCTGCCCGGTCGGCGTCGCCACCCAGGACCCGCAGCTGCGCGCCCGCTTCACTGGCGATCCCGCCCATGTGGTCAACTTCATGCGCTTCATCGCGGCAGAAGTCCGCGAAATCATGGCGGAGCTGGGCTTCCGTTCCATCCCCGAGATGGTCGGTCGCACCGAGCGGCTCGAAGCGCGCACCGCGGTCGAGCACTGGAAAGCCAAGGGCCTCGACTTCAGCAAGATTCTGTATCAGCCCGATGTCGGTCCGGAAGTCGGCCGTTACTGCCAGATGACGCAGGATCACGGCCTCGACAAGGCGCTCGACAACACCGTGCTGCTTGATCTCTGCAAGCCGGCGCTGGAGCGGGGCGAACAGGTCCGCGCGACGCTGCCGATCCGCAACGTCAACCGCGTGGTGGGCACCATCCTGGGCAGCGAAGTCACCCGCCGCTACGGTCCGGCGGGACTGCCGGAAGACACCATCCAGATCCAGTTCCAGGGCACCGCCGGCCAGAGCTTCGGCGCGTTCATGCCGAGCGGACTGACCTGGCGTATCGAGGGCGACGTCAACGACTACCTGGGCAAGGGCCTCAGCGGCGGCAAGATCATCGTCTATCCGCCGGCGGCCTCACCCTTTAACGCGACGGAAAACATCATTGCCGGCAACGTGGCCCTGTACGGCGCGACCGCCGGCGAGGTCTACATCTGCGGCATGGCGGGCGAGCGCTTCGGCGTGCGCAACTCCGGCGTGCAGGCGGTCGTCGAAGCGGTGGGCGACCATGGCTGCGAATACATGACCGGCGGCACCGTGGTCATCCTCGGCCCCACCGGGCGCAATTTCGCGGCGGGGATGAGCGGCGGCGTGGCCTACATCCTCGATGAGGCCGGCGACTTTGCAACCCGTTGCAACCGGCAGATGGTCGATCTGGACGCCTTGGACGACGCGGCGGAAGCCGCCCGGGTCCGCGCACTGATCGAGCGCCACGCCGAACTCACCGGCAGCCAGCGCGCGCGGACCATCCTCGCTAACTGGGCGGCGTATGTCGGCCAGTTCGTGAAGGTGATGCCGAAGGACTACAAGCGGGTCCTGCTGTCCCTGGAGAAAGCCCGGCAACAGGGTCTCAGCGGAGAGGCGGCCATCAACGCCGCGTTCGAGGAAAACGCCCGCGACCTGGCCCGCGTTGGCGGCGGCTGACGCCGCCGCACGACATCGCCCTAGTCACCAACCCTTTACACGTCTGGGAACTCCATGGGAAAGCCGACCGGTTTCATCGATTACGTACGGGTACTGCCGGCTGACCGCAGTCCGACCGAGCGCGTCAAGGACTGGCGGGAATTCCACGACCATCTGCCGGAAGCCGGGCTGCGCGAGCAAGGCGCCCGCTGCATGGATTGCGGGGTGCCCTTCTGCCACACCGGCACCCTGCTGTCGGGCATGGCCAGCGGCTGCCCGATCAACAACCTGATTCCCGAGTGGAACGATCTGGTCTACCGCGGCCTGTGGAAAGACGCCCTGACGCGGCTGCACAAGACCAACAATTTCCCCGAATTCACCGGTCGCGTCTGCCCGGCGCCCTGCGAAGGCTCCTGCGTGCTGGGCATCAACAATCCGCCGGTGACCATCAAGAACATCGAGTGCGAGATCATCGACCACGCCTGGGAGCAGGGTTGGGTCGTGGCCGAACCCCCGACCAGCCGCACCGGCAAGAAAGTCGCCGTGATCGGCTCGGGTCCGTCCGGTCTCAGCGCGGCCGCGCAGCTCAACAAGGTCGGCCACAGCGTCACCGTCTTCGAGCGCGCCGACCGCGCCGGCGGCCTGCTGATGTACGGCATCCCCAATATGAAGCTCGACAAGGAAGATGTCGTGCTGCGCCGGCTGCGTGTGCTGGAACAGGAAGGCATCGTCTTTCAGTGCAACACCGAGGTCGGCAAGGATATTTCCGCGCAGCAACTGCTGAACGATTTCGACGCCGTAGTGGTCTGCGCCGGCGCGACCGCACCCCGCGATCTGCCCCTCGAAGGCCGCAATCTCAAGGGTGTTCACTTCGCGATGGATTTCCTGCGCGCCAACACCCAGGCCGTGCTCGACAAACAGCCGGGCCCGGACTACATCTCGGCAGCCGGCAAGGACGTGGTGGTGATCGGCGGCGGCGACACCGGCACCGACTGCGTCGGCACCTCGCTGCGCCACGGCTGCAACAGCCTGGTGCAGGTCGAGATCATGCCGCGCTCCCCCGACACTCGCGCCGCCGACAACCCCTGGCCCGAGTGGCCCAAGATCTATCGCGTCGACTA
>JBKHWK010000054.1:0-10557 GCA_046566625.1 Gammaproteobacteria bacterium | reverse complement strand
CGGCCCCAACAAGATTGGGCCTGTGGTGGATTACATCGTCAAAAAAACTCCGGTTCAGCGCTTTGGCATGCCGGACGATTTCGAAGGCATTTCGATCCTGCTGGCGAGCGATGCCTCCAGCTTCATCACTGGCTCCATCATCGTCGCCGACGGTGGGATGACGGTTGGCGGCCTTTGATGCGTGCTGCGGATGCCCGCGGCGCTTCACCAGGAAATCTATCGGGAGAACCTGAATGAACAAAAAATTTGATTTGACCGGCAAGGTCGCGATCATCACCGGCGGCAACGGCGGCCTGGGCCTCGGCATCGCCAAGGGCCTGGCGATGGTGGGCGCCAAGGTCGCGGTGGTGGGCCGCAACCAGGAGAAGATCGACAACGCGGTGGAGCAACTCAAGGCCGAGGGCGCGGACGCGCTCGGCATTCAGTGCGACGTGTCCCAGGAAGACGATGTCAACCGCATGGTCAAGGAGACCGTGGCGCGCTTTGGCCGGATCGACATCCTGTTCAACAACGCTGCCATCAGCTGGGGGATTCCGGCCGAGACCATGACCCTGGAGCAGTGGAACAATTTCATCGCCATCAACCTGACTTCCTGCTTCCTCACCTCCAAGGCGTGTTTCCCGGAGATGGTCAAAGCCGGCGGTGGCAAGATCATCAATGTCGGCTCGATCATCACCAAGCTCGGCTTCGGCAAGCTGGTGCACTACGCGGCGGCCAAGGGCGGCATGGACCACATGACCCAGAGCCTGGCGCAGGGCTGGGGCAAGTACAACATCCAGGTCAACGCACTGCTGCCGGGCCTCGTCGACACCGAGATGATGCCCTGCGAAGGACCGAAAAAGAACGGGCTGGTGGACTACATCGTCAAGAAAACCCCGGTCGGCAAATTCGGTCGCCCAGCGGACTTCTACGGCATTTCGATCTTGCTGGCGAGCCCGGCCTCGGACTTCATCACCGGCTCCATCATCGTGGTCGACGGCGGTGTTTCGCTGGCGATCTGAAACCGACCGGACAAGTCGCATTTCCCCCGGGCCGACCGGGGGTTTTTGTTTCTGCTACGCTCACACAATCTCCTGACTCACCACGTCTCCAACCTATCGAGGTATTTGCAATGGATGTAGGGCTGTCCATCATTTTTCAGGGTGTCGACCCCAAGCTGACCGACAAACAGGTGTACCAGAACGATCTCGCGCTCGGCGACCTGGCCGAAGGACTCGGCTTCCAGTCGATCTGGGGCGTTGAACACCACTTCACCGACTACACCATGTGCCCGGACGTGACCCAGTTCTTGTCGTACTGGGCCGGCCGCAATCCCAATCTGGGACTGGGCACCATGGTCATGGTGCTGCCCTGGCACGACCCCATGCGCGTCGCCGAAGAAATCTCCATGCTCGACAACATGTCCGACGGCCGCATGATCCTCGGCATCGGCCGTGGTCTGGGCCGGGTCGAGTTCGAAGGCTTCGGGCGCGACATGAACACCAGCCGCGAATATTTCACCGAATCCGCGCAGATGATTCTGGCAGGCCTCGAAACCGGCTTTTGTGAATTCGACGGCAAACACATCAAGCAGCTGCGCCGGGAAATCCGCCCGCGCCCGTTCAAGACCTTTCGTGGCCGCACTTATGCCGCTGCCGTTTCACCGGAATCCTCCCGGATCATGGCCGAGCTCGGCATCGGCATTCTGATCATTCCGCAAAAGCCCTGGGAGCATGTCGATCGGGAACTTGCCGACTACCGCGCGCTGTTCCAGCAGGTCAACGGCTTTGCCGCGCCGGCGCCAATCCTTGCCGGCTGGACGCTGTGCCACGAGGACGCCGGTCGCGCCGAGGAACTTGCCTATCAATACATCGGCGGCTACTACCGCTCCGTGGTCCAGCACTACGAAATGGCCGGCGACCATCTGAAAAAAACCAAAGGCTACGAAACCTACGCGGCCATGCAGGATCACGTCAGCAAGAGCATCGAGGACGTCGTCAAGTTCTTCATGAGCATTCAGGTCTGGGGCACCCCGGAAAAATGCTTCGAGACCATCAAGAACTTCACCGAGCGCACCGGCGCGGGTGCCTACACCGGCGTCTTCAGCTACGCGGGCATGCCCCACGCAGAAGCCGAAAGGAGCCTGCGGCTGTTCGCCAAAGAGGTATTGCCGGAAGTTCGCAAGCTCCCCGGCGAACCCCTGCTCAAGCCCTAAGCACCGCGCCGCCACCGGCTGAGCCGAATCGGAATGACCGCCGCCCTGCCCTGCTATTACATCCCCCACGGCGGCGGGCCCTGTTTTTTCATGGACTGGACCCTGGGGCCCGCTGACACCTGGGATCGCATGGCCGCGTTTCTGCGCGGCCTGGCGGCAACGGTTGGGACCCGGCCTCGCGCACTGTTGATCGTCTCCGCGCACTGGGAAGCCGACCCCGTGCGCGTCAACAGTGCGCTGGCGCCACCACTGATCTACGACTACCAGGGCTTTCCGCCGCACACCTACCAGTTGCGCTACGAGGCTCCCGGTGCGCCCTGGCTCGCCGACCGTGTCTGCGAGTTGCTGGACGCGGCCGGCATCGCCGCAACGCAGGATCCCGAACACGGCCTGGATCACGGGGTATTCGTTCCCTGTAAATTGATTTATCCGGATGCCGATATCCCGGTTGTGCAAATTTCACTGCGCCCTAATCTGGACCCAGGTGCACATCTCGCGCTGGGCGCCCCGCTGGCCCCGTTGCGCCGCGAGGGCGTAGTGCTGATCGGCAGCGGCATGAGCTACCACAACATGGCGATCTTGATGCACCAGCCGGCGACCAATCCCGCCGGTGACGCCTTCGACGCCTGGCTTCAGGACGCCTGCACCGCCGACCCCGACACACGTAATCGCCGTCTTGACGCCTGGCACAAAGCCCCCGGGGCAAGCCACGCGCACCCACGCGAAGAGCACCTGTTGCCGCTGCATGTCATCGCCGGTGCCGCTGGTTCTGACGCCGGCGTTTGCGTCTACCGCGACCGTGTATTGGGCGCGCCCGTCTCGGCATTTCGCTTCGGAAACTGATCGGGAGCCGGTTTGCCCTGAACTCCTCTTATTCGGCCCTTGCCATGGGCATTCCACCGCCGCCCACCGCATAACCCCCTACAATGACCGCCTTGCAGTTTACCGGCGGCACCCATGTCTCACCCCTACGACGCGCTGATGCCTGACGCCGTCATCACCGCCATCGAATCCCTGGGGCTGCTCAGTGACCTGCGCATCCTGACCCTCAACAGTTACGAAAACCGGGTGTATCAGATCGGCATCGACGAGGCGCAGCCGGTCATTGCCAAATTCTACCGGCCGGATCGCTGGTCCCGGGAAGCCATTCTGGAAGAGCATGCCTTTCTGGACGAACTCCACGCCGCCGAAATACCCGTCATCGCACCGCTCAAAATAGCTGGCGCCAGCCTGCATCAGTTCAACGAATTCCTGTTCACCCTGTTTCCGCGCAAGGGCGGCTCCGCACCCGAGCCGGGCGATCTCGATTACCTTTACAGAATGGGTCAGCTCCTGGGGCGTCTGCACGGCGTCGCCAAAAATCACGATTTCAGGCACCGACCCACCATCAGCATCGAGAGTTTCGCGATCGAACCCAGTGCACAGCTTTTGCAGCAAGGCTTCATTCCCGGCGAACTGGTCGCGCGTTACCAGAGCGCCGTCGCGCAAATCGTCGTCCTGTGCCGGCAACTGTTCGATTATGTCCCTGATCTGCGGTATATCCGCACCCATGGCGACTGCCATATCGGCAACATTCTCTGCACCCGCGACGACGCCCTGTTCGTGGTCGATTTCGATGACAGCCGGATGGGTCCGGCGGTGCAGGATATCTGGATGCTGCTGTCGGGCGACGTTCATGAACAGCGCCAGCAGCTGGATGAAGTTCTGTCGGGTTACGAAGATTTCAACGAATTCCGTCGTGCCGAACTGAAACTGATAGAGCCCTTGCGCGCCTTGCGGATGATTCACTACACCCACTGGCTGGCGAGCCGCTGGGACGATCCGGCATTTCCGCGCGCATTCACCTGGTTCAACACGCCAGCCTACTGGACCCAGCACGTCGGCACGCTGGAACAGCAGTTGTGTTCGTTGCAGGAAGTTGCGGAGGCGCTTTAGCCGCTGGTAAAAAGACTGCTGCGGCAGCCATCACTTCGTTGTGCGGCGCTCGCTCCGTGACCTACCCATCGATGGGTCTAGGTCGCTGCGCGCCGTGTGCCTCGCATCTGGCTGTCTCGCGACGTTTTCCAAAAGGCTGTTAGCCGCCTTCCCGGATCTCAACCGACACATGATCGACTATCGTCGCTTTTCCCCGGCCAAGAATAGCGCGGCAAACTCAAACACCGCGCCTCCCACTCAAATTTTTATATACGAATACCCCTGTTTCTGAAGCGCAAGGATGCGGGCGATGCTGCCCTCGGTCAGCAGTTCCACGCCGGACAATAGGCTTGAGTGAAGCTGACCCCTGCGCACCATCGACACATTGCAGACACCGATATCGACTCCCAGCGCAAGAATGCGTTCAAAATCGGCACTAAGATAATCGTCGCGCCGCAACCGGGTAACGGCGGCACCGTGGACTACCACCTGTACGTCGGCGGCTGGATTGGCCTTGGTGATTTCGTCGACGACATTGATAAGGGTTACCGCCTGATCCGCCTGATCCACATGCAACAGCACCTTGATCGGTTCGGCGCAGGCGTTGGCAACCAGCAGCATGGATGCCAGCAGCGCCAACAGATGACGTATCGCGCGCTGTCTCGGCATCCAGATTCGATTCATGGGAGCACCTGATTAATGCGAGCTGTCATCCTTAGCGGCCGCCTCCGCCAATTCGTGATCCCGGTGCGAACCGGATTTGAAGATGCGGCGGATAACGACATAAAACACCGGCACGAAAAAAATCGCCAACAGTGTGCCCGTGATGACTCCACCGAGGACTCCGGTGCCGACGGCATTCTGGCTCACGGAGCCGGCACCTGAGTTGAGCGCCAACGGCAGTACTCCCAGCATGAAGGCTATCGAAGTCATGATGATCGGGCGCAACCGCAGATGCACCGCCTGGAGCGTCGCTTCGACGACCCCCATGCCACGAGCCTGCAGATCGCGCGCGAATTCCACAATCAGAATCGCGTTCTTGGCGGACAGACCGACCGTCGCCAGAATACTGACCTGGAAGAAGATATCGTTGGACAACCCGCGACCATAGGCCGCCAACAAAGCACCGATGACCCCCAAGGGCACCACCAGAATGACGGCAAAAGGTACCGACCAGCTCTCATAGAGCGCGGCGAGGGCCAGAAATACCAGCGCAATCGACAGTGCGTACAGGATCGGAGCCTGGGCTCCGGACTCGGTCTCTTGCAACGAAATTCCGGTCCATTCGTAACCGAACCCGGGTGGTAGCTTGGCCGCCAATTCCTCCAACGCCTGGATGGCCTCGCCCGTGGTATGGCCTGGCGAAGCTTCCCCCACGATCTCCATCGAAGGCACGGCGTTGTAGCGCTCGAGCCGTGGCGATTTCTTGGTCCAGGAGGCGGTGGAAAACGCCGAGAAAGGCACCATCTCGCCGCGCTGATTGCGCACGAACCAGTGCTGGAGGTCTTCGGGCAGCATCCGGAATTCCGTGTCGCCCTGCACATAGACTTTCTTGATGCGACCGTTGTGCAGAAAATCGTTGGTGTAGGTCGATGCCCAGGCGGTAGCCAGGGTGTCGTTGATCTCCGCGATCGACAGGCCCAGTGCACGCGCCTTTTGCTGGTCGATATCGATCTGGAAGTGAGCCGTGTCTTCAAGCCCGTTAGGCCGCACTTTGGCGAGTCGGGGATCCTGCGCCGCGCCACCGAGCAGTTGATTGCGCGCCGCCAGCAGGGCGGCGTGGCCACGGTGGCCATTATCCTTCAGTTCGAAGACGAACCCCGACGAAGTACCCAGCGCGCGAATGGGCGGTGGGTAAAAAGCCACCGCCCGCGCGTCCTTGATCTGGGAAAAGGCGCCAATGGCGCGACGTGAAATTGTCTTGACGTCCTGCCCGGGCTCCGAGCGATCGTCCCAGTGGTGCATCTGGATATAGCATTGGCCGTTGTTCTGACCGCGCCCGGTGAAACTGAACCCGGTCACGCAATAGACGGTCTTGATGGTGTCTTTTTCGTTTTCCGCGTAGTAACTCTCCACCTGTTCGAGAATGCCACGAGTTCGCTCCAGGGTGGCACCAACCGGCAATTGCACCTGACTGAACATGAGGCCGGGATCGTCCTCGGGCAGAAAGGCCGTCGGCAGGCGCGCAAACAGGATGGCGACGCCCGCGATGATGGCGCCGTAAATAACCAGATAACGGATGGTTCGGCGCAGCATTCCGGCCACCAGACCCTGGTACCCGGATGCGCTGCGTTGAAAGGTTCGGTTGAACCAGCCAAAAAAGCCGCGCTTATCTTCGTGGTGGCCGGCCGCGATGGGCTTGAGCATGCTGGCACAGAGCGCGGGCGTCAGAATCAGGGCCACGAACACCGACAGCACCATGGCCGAGACAATGGTGATGGAAAACTGGCGATAGATCGCCCCGGTAGTCCCGGGGAAAAACGCCATCGGGATGAACACTGCGGACAGCACGGTTCCGATGCCGATCAGCGCTCCCTGGATCTGGCCCATGGATTTGCGCGTCGCCTCCCGCGGCGACAGGCCTTCCTCCGCCATGATACGCTCGACGTTTTCCACGACCACGATGGCGTCATCCACCAACAGTCCGATGGCGAGCACCATGGCGAACATGGTCAGCGTGTTGATCGAATAACCAAACGCCTGCAGGATTCCGAAAGTACCCAGAATCACCACCGGGATAGCGATGGTGGGAATGATGGTGGCACGGATATTCTGCAAGAACAGGAACATCACCAGGGTGACCAGGATCACCGCCTCGACCAGGGTTTCCATCACGCCGCGGATCGCCACCTGGGTAAAGGGTGCAGTGTCGTAGGCGAGCTCCATGACCATGCCTTCCGGCATGAAAGGCTCCAGTTCGGCAAGTTTGGCCTTGATCCCGGCGGCTACCTCCAGGGCGTTCGAATAGGGTGCCTGATTGACCACGATGCCGGTGGCGACGTAGCCGTTGAAATGGCTTAAAAACTGGTAATTTTCGCCGCCAAGCTGAATCCGGGCGACATCGCGCAGCGCCACGCGGGAGCCGTCGCTATTGACCCGCAACAGAATGTCACCGAATTCCTGGGGATTTTTCAGCAGCGTCTGGGAAATGACCGTGGCATTGAGCTGCTGCCCGGGCGCGGCGGGACCAGCGCCGAGCTCTCCGGCCCGTACCTGAAAGTTCTGCTCGCGGATGGCGTCGGTGACATCGCCCGGTGTCAATTGATAGCTATTGAGCTTGTCCGCATCGAGCCAGATGCGCATGGCGTACTGGGAACCAAACAGGGTCACATCGCCCACCCCATTGATCCGGCTCACCGGCTCAATGATATTGGCCGCCACATAGTCCGACATGTCGTAGCGGTCCAGGTCCCCCTTTGGAGAATAAAAGGCCACCACCATGATGGCTCCCGGACTGCTCTTGGTGACCCTGACGCCCTGATCCCGCACCGTTTGGGGCAACTGGGGCATCGCCACTTCAAGCTTGTTTTGTACCTGGACCTGGGCGATATCGGGATCCGTGCCGGGTGCGAAGGTGATGGTGATTTCACCCGCCCCGGCGGAATCACTCTTGGAGGACATGTACAGAAAATTGTCCAGCCCAACCATGCTCTGCTCGATGATCTGGACCGTTGTGTCCTGCACCGTCTCGGCGGAGGCGCCGGGATTCATCGCGCGAATCACCACGCTCGGGGGCGCGACCTCAGGGTACTGTTCAATGGGCAACTGGGTGATCGCGAGGGCGCCCGCGATCATCACTACCATGGCGATAACCCAGGCAAAAATGGGTCGGTCAATAAAGAAATTCGACATCTCAGTGCGCCTCGGCCGCGCCGCCTGCGGCAGCGGGAACGGGAACGGTCGTCACTTCGGCACCTTCGCGAATTTTCTGGAGACCATCGATCACAATCCGATCGCCGGCGGCGAGACCCTCAAGTACCAACCATTGGTCACCCATGGCGCGGCCCACGCTTAGGAAGCGGCGCTGTATCTTGTTGTCGCCATCGACCACCATGGCAAAGGCCTTGCCGGTGTAGTCGAAGCTTACCCCTTTCTGAGGCGCGAGAATCGCATTCCGGCGTACCCCCTGATCGAGGCTGGCACGCACGAACATGCCGGGCAGCAACAGCTGGTCGGGATTGGGTACGGCACCGCGCAGCGTGACATTACCGGTACTCTCGTCGACACGAACCTCCGAAAACGCCAGCACTCCCGGGTGGGCGTAGGGAGTGCCATCCTCCAGCACCAGCCGCATGGCCGCGCCGTCGCCGGCGGGCGCAAGCCGGCCTTCGGCAAGATCGCTCTTCAGGCGCGTGAGATCGACACTCGACTGGGTGATATCCACAAACAGCGGATCGATCTGCTGGATCACCGCGAGCGGGGCTTCCTGTTCCGCTTCCAGAAGCGCGCCCTCGGTGACCAGGGAGCGGCCGATACGGCCGGAGATGGGCGCTCGGATACTGGTGTATTCGAGGTTGATGCGCGCGATGTCCCGCTCGGCCCGCGCCACCGCGACGGCGGCACTGGCTTCGTTCAGGACCGCGTCGGCATCGTCATAGTCCTGCTGACTGATCAATTTCTTGGCGATCAGGCCCTGGTAGCGATCCGCCTTCAGACGCGCCACCTTTTCGCTGGCCAGCACGCGTTGCAGCGCTGCCTCCGCGCGCTGTAGCGCAGCGCGATAGCTTTGTGGATCGATCTGGTACAGGGTTTCGCCGGCAACCACATTGGCGCCTTCGGTGAACAGCCGGCGCTGGACGATCCCGGCCGCCTGGGGCCGCACTTCGGCAACGCGGTAGGCAACCGTTCGACCGGAAAATTCCGCCGCCAGCACCACATCGCTGGCCGCGAGAGTGAGAACCCCGACTTCCACCGGACCCGGTGGCGGTGGCGCTACCGCTTTTTCGCCACATCCGGACAGAACCAGTGCCAACAGGACCGCTGCGGTCGGCGCCCCGCCGGCCAACAACCTGCATTTGCGATAGCAATAGAAAGGGCTGGTCTTACCTGGCACGCGCTGTCTCCTCGGTGGCTTGCGGCTGATGGCTCGCATACGCGGCGACAGCCGGAGGGAATCGTTATTGTTGGCTCAGCCTGGGCCGGCGCCGGTCACTGCCGTCCGGCGCCTCCGGGCGACATCAATGACGTTGTTCCAAACTACCGGCTCGGCCGGCGGATCCCGATTAAAGCGTGAACTATCGGTTGAACACAACCCGATGCACAGCACCGGGTTGGGCGTCGTCGAGGCATAACACAGAAGAGTAGTGTCGGGGCACGCGTTTGCAGCCCCGACAGCGCGGCCGGGTACCGCGCAAGATCGGCCCCTCGTGGCGGGCACACGGGACCGCACACGGCAGCCAGACTCCGCCAGGCACCCCGCATTCCCGCCTTGCTCAATCACCGGGATAGTAGCGATCAAGCCGCGCCCCGCGTGCGCGGCAGACCGTATCCGCGGGGTTTGGGTTTTCGGTCAATAGGAGCGCGGCAGGTCCAGCACGTTGGTGGCGATGAAATTGAGCACCATGTTCTGGCTCACCGGCGCCAGACGCGGCAGCATGGCTTCGCGCATCAGGCGCTCGACGTGGAACTCCTTGGCGTAGCCCATACCGCCGTGGGTGAGTACCGCCTGCTGGCAGGCCTTGAAGCCGACTTCGGCGGCCAGATACTTGGCGCCATTGGCCTCGGCGCCACAGGGTTTGCCGTTGTCGTACAACCAGGCCGCGCGCATCACGCTCAGATAGGCTGCCTCCAGCTCGATCCAGTTTTCCGCGAGCGGATGCTGCACCGACTGGTTCATGCCGATCGGGCGTCCGAACACGTTGCGATCCTTGGCGTACTGCGCAGCGCGCTTGAGCGCGCTGCGGCCCATGCCGACGGATTCTGCGGCGAGCAGGATGCGCTCCGGATTCAGACTGTGCAGGATGTACTGGAAGCCCTTGCCCTCCTCGCCGATACGGTCATCCACGGACACTTCGAGGTTGTCGTAGAAAGTCATGTTGGAGTTGACCGCCTTGCGACCCATCTTGTGGATCTCCCGGATCTGGACGTGCGCGGGGTCCATGTTGGCGTAGAACAGCGTGATGCCCTCGTGGGGCTTGGCACACTGGTCCCGTGGGGTGGTGCGGGTCAGCAGCATGATCTTGTCGGCCTGCTGCGCCGTGGTGGTCCATATCTTCTGGCCATTGACGATGTACTTGTCGCCCTCACGCTTGGCAAAGGTCTCGATGCGGGTGGTGTCGAGTCCGGCGTTGGCCTCGGTGACGCCGAAACAGGTTTTCTGTTCGCCCGCGATCAGTGGCGGCAGAAAGCGGCGCTTCTGGTCTTCGGTGCCGAACACCAGAATCGGGTGCGGACCGAAAATATTGATGTGCATGGACGAAGCCGCCGACATGCTGCCGCCCTCGGCGACC
>JBKHWK010000053.1:0-10716 GCA_046566625.1 Gammaproteobacteria bacterium | reverse complement strand
GCCGGAATAGCTCAGCTCGGTAGAGCAGCGCATTCGTAATGCGTTGGTCGGAGGTTCAAATCCTCTTTCCGGCACCAAACACCCTTCCGCACGGTTCCAACACCCCCCCCAAAAACCCCACAACCGCTGGATTCACAACGAAACACTGTCCATAGCGGTCCGGCAGGTTCCATTCCATTCCGGCACGCAATGGGGACATGGTTCGGGGGATGGCGCAAACCCTGAGAGGTCTTGCCCCCATGCGGGCGCAAAACAAGCTGAGCGCCAAGGACGTCGAGGTCGTGCACGAAGGCGGCCGCCCTCGGCTAGTCTGCCAAGCCCAACAGGCTCCACCAATCGCTGGGCACGCGCACGATGGCCACGCCGTCGGGGCGCGGTTGGTAGAACACCAGGTGATGGTCGAAATCTTTGACCCGCCACTTGCGGACATTCGCCAAGTCAGGGTGTTTGAGCGTCAACGGTGCGCCTATCCGGGGCTGCTGCGCCAGATCGTTGAAGCTGGCTTCGGCATTGGTGAGGAAGCGCTCGGCCACGTCCAGTCCGGCATTTTCGGCCAAATACACGAAGTGCTCGACCAAGTCACGCCGCGCCGCCGCGCGCTGGGTAACCGT
Organism: Gammaproteobacteria bacterium; assembly: GCA_046566625.1. GTDB lineage: Bacteria > Pseudomonadota > Gammaproteobacteria > Pseudomonadales > Porticoccaceae > JAGPUQ01. The sequence goes on along the minus strand of JBKHWK010000053.1, from coordinate 10,105 downwards.
CGGCATCAACGCGGCTGCTTGCGCGCTTCGACCCTGGCCAGAGCTTCCCGGCGGATGGCGCTCCAGTCCGCCGGGGTCAGGGCGGTCTCGGCGCTGCTCAACCCTTCCAACAGCTTTGCTTCGAGCTGTTCTGCGGCCTTGCGCTTCTCGTCGGCGCGGATCAACTCGCGCACGTATTCGCTGGCGCTGCTGTAACGCCCGGTCGAAATCTGACTGTCCACAAATTGCTTGAGCGGGTCAGGCAGCGAAATGTTCATGCTTTGCATGGGTCACCTCATCGTCAGCCTGACGGTTCCAGAAATGGCATCAAACGGCAATAACTGCCATGCGCGGACACGCGAAGGAAGACATGTCGAGAAAGGTTTTTCCACTGCGCAGCCGGCGGGCAGGGTCTGCGCTCGCGCACACCCCTGTCCGTCCTCTCCCCGCTGGTGTCAGAGTTTGCCGCGCGGCATGGCCCCAGGCCCCACTCTCCCCGTGCACGGCCCTGACTCCCTTGGCCCCCGGCACATGGGTGGGGGCCGGGCGGCGGGAGCGGCATGCCGAGGGATCGGATGCCGTCCCGGCCCCGGCATCCCGGGGAGCTTTTCGGCAACCCGCCAACGCCGAGCCAGAGCAAAGCCTTCCAACTTCGATGACTGTTAAAAATCCCAAAAAAATGCTGTGCAGCCAGAGCGGCTGCACAGCATTGAGTGGATTTTTCAGACTGTGGTACTTCAGAGCGGCGCATCTGGGTCCCCGCGTTCGCGAGGACGACAGCATCGCGTCATTCCGGCGAAAGCGGGAATCCAGGCGTCCCGACTCCGCATCCAGGTGGGCACGCTACGCGTTGCCCACCCCATGACGCCTTTTCACACAGCCGCCGGTGCGGGCTTGACGTTGCCTTAGTTATAGGTCGCGCTACTAGCAGCTTGTTGAAAAACTGCTAGCACAACAGTTTTTCAGCTATCCATCCACGCTCTCGCTCAAGGCTTGGCGTTGGCCGGCGCCAGCATGGCGTCAATGGCGCCGCTGAACACCGGGTAGCCCACCGCGCCGGGAATGCGCTGGGTGAGGATCACCTGACCGGGATTCTTGGGATCGGCGCGGCCGAGGAAGAAATTGGGCGTGCCTTGCACCCCGAGTTTCTGGCCCTGGGCCTGATCGGCCGCGACGCGCTCGGCGGTTTGCTTGCCATCGAGACATTTGGCGAACTTGCCTTCCTTGAGCTTCAGCTCCGCCGCCCGCGCCTTGAGTTGTTCGGGGCCCATGTCGCCGCCCTTGGCGAACAGGGCATCGTGCATCTCCCAGTATTTGCCCTGCTCCTGGGCGCAGAGCGCGGCCTGGGAGGCGCCCTCGGCCTGGGGATGCAGGTTGGGAATGGGGAACTCCTTCATCACATACTTCACCTTGCCGGTGTCCACATAGTTCTTGACCAGCTCGGGCAGCACCTGCTGGGCGTGACGGCGGCAGAAGGGACACTGGTAGTCGCTGAATTCCACCAGGAATAGCGGCGCCTTGGGGTCGCCGCGCACGGACGACTCGCCCAATTCCATCGACGTGGGTTCGAATTTGGGTTCCTCGCGCGCCTGGCCGCGGGCGCCCTCGATCAGCTTACGGATCTGCGCGACATCGTCCCGGGTCTGTTCCTGGCCCTCGCGCAGGGCCTCCAGCTCGGTCTTGATCGCCGCCAGGTCGTCGGCATCGGCAGCCTGCAGTGGCATCGGCGCCAGGCTCAGCATCAGCAGCGCGAACAGCGGGGTCAAAATCCGGTCGGTCCGTATTCCTTTGGTCATGGCGCACCTGATCAAATTTGGGTTGTTCATGCAGTTTCTTCCATTGAAGGTAGAAAAAAAACCCGCCTCTCAGGAGAGAGGCGGGTTGAAGGTAGTTGCTGGCGGCGTTCCCACCGCCAGCCGTTCAGGCAGGCATCATTTCACGATGATGCCGTTGCCGTTGGCTGCCTGGCATTCCGCGGGAGCCGCGGGTCCGGGCTGGATGAAGGGCCCGAAGGTCTCCAGGGTGTCCTCCGAGTTGTTGAAGGCATCGAGTTGCTCGATGCAGCCAGAGGCAGCGATCGTCTTGGCGGAAGCATCGCAGAGCAGCTCGCAACGCTCGATCAGACTATCGATGTTCACTCCGCCAACGCTGTCACAGGTGCCGCCATCGGTGGCCGAGGCCGCGATATTGAGCTTGGCCGCGGTCAACTGCCGTACCAGTTGCAGGTAGGACATGTTGGAACCAGCTTTCTTGGCATCCCGGCCACTCATGCACATCGCCTCGGCCGAGGAATTGCCGTTGCCTGCCCCAGTGTTGTCGATGGTGTTCCCACAGACTTCGATGTCGAGGAACTGCACCGTGACATGGGGATGGGTACCCCAGAAGCCGGGTGTGCGGGTCAGGCAGGTATCGACGCCCTCGCACAGGAGCACAGCCGGATCGCTGTCGGTAACGGCTTCGCTGGTTTCCGCAGACTGCGCGTCCACCGAGGCGACATTGGTGAACTCGCCAGCGCTGTCGCAGCGTTCCGCCACGTTCAGGGCCGGGATCTCACCACTACCGATGATCACGGATTCGCCAACGGCGAGATTGGCGATCGGGGTCGAGGGAATCCCCAGCTCCAGATCCGCCACCACGACATTGACCAGCGGCGCGGTACCCGTGTTGGTGACCACGAACCGGTACAGGGCACCGGACGGAGCCTGGGCTACGGGCGCCGAACCGGCATCGTTGGCGTCAAACCAGGTCACGCCGTTATCGATACTGATGTCCTTGCGGATCTCGATGTCGGGCGTGCCCACGCACACCATAAATGCCGGGTCACTGTCGTTGACCGGCGTGCCGGTCTCCGCCGATTGCCCGCTGGTGGACGCCACGTTGGAGATGGTGCCGGATTCAGTGCAACGATCATCGACAAACAGCGCCGAGATCTCGACTTGGGTGAGCACCACGAAGGCGCCCGGTGCCAGGTCACCGATCAGATGGTCGACGATACCCAGGGTGGCGTCGTTGACCACCACATTGACCAGCGGCGCAGAGCCGATATTGGTCACCGTCAGCCGGTACTCCGCATCGTGCGGGAATACTGCCACGGGCGCCGCACCTTCGGTATTGGCGTCATGCCAGGTGGTGCCGCCGTCGATGCTGATCTCCTTGAGGATATCGATGTTGGGCGTGCCCACGCAGATCAGTACCGCCGGATTGCTGTCGTTGACGCCGTCCCCGGTCTCAGTGGATTGAGCGCTCACCGAAGCGGTGTTGATGAACTCACCCGAGCTGTTGCAGCGCTCTGCGACGTCCAGGTCCTCAAAGCCGAAGGTACCGCTATCGATGATCACTTCTTGATTAACCGCCAGATCCGCAATCAACGTGGGGGGAATGCCCACAGTCGGATCGGACACGGTGACATTGGTGAGCGGCGCGGTGCCGGTGTTCTTCACGATGAACCGGTACATGGCACCGGACGGGAAGGCCACCTGTGGCACATCGGCATCACCCACAGCGTCGGCATCCGCCCAAGTGGCGCCACCGTCGACACTGATCTGCTTGAGCAGACTGATGTCGGGGTCGCCGACACACTTGAGCACCGCCGGGTCGCTGTCCTCGACCACCGCCCCGGTATGCACCGATTCCCCGCGGGTGGAAGCGGTATTGGTGAACTCACCCGAGTTGGTGCAGCGATCCACGACAAACAGCGCCGGGATGTCCCCGCTGTCGAGCACCACGAACTCCCCCGGATCCAGATCGCCGACCGGCTCGTCGACGATACCCAGGGTCGCGTCGTTGACCACTACATTGGTCAGCGGCGCGGTGCCGGTGTTGGTCACAGTCAGGCGGTATTCGGCATCACTGGGGAACACCTCGGTGGGGGCACTGCCGACATCGTTGGCGTCAAGCCAGGCGCCGCCGTCGGTGCGGATCTCCTTGACGATCTTGATATCCGGCACGGTCTCGACAAAAATGGAGGCGCTGCCGCGGGCAGTCCCGTTAAGTAATCCGCCCGAACAGAAGCCGCCGATGGTGGTGGCCGCACTGGTCAGGTTCAACGGCGAGGCATCGGTGCCGTAGTCGTTGACAGTTACATCGAATGCGACCGTACAGCCCGCCGTGTCCAAGACCGCTGGCGGGAACAGGAACGTCACTGTGCCGTCACCGTTGTCGGTGGTAGTGGCGTTGGTGGCGCCGCAGGTGCCATCCACGTTGCCGGCAAATGCGATGGGTGCGCCGCCACTGTTGGCCGCGTCATTGCCACCAGCGCAGGGCACAGAATCGCCATTGTTTGTACAGGTCAATGCGTATTGGACCTGAGCGACCGTAAGGTCATTGGTGCCAATACCCTTCGCCGGAGTCAGGGTAACCCGCACAGTGTCCCCAAGCGGCACCTCCGTCAGCAAAAGCTCATCGGGCGGAAAGGTATTGGGGTCGGTTCCAATGGAAATTGCTCCCCCACAGCCGGTCTGCGCCCAAGCCACGCCCGGCAGCGCTGTTGCGCCGGCGAGCGCAAGGGCGGCGATCAGTTTGCGGGGCGCGGCGAGCGGCCAGCCGCGGCGTGCGCCCCGGTTTCGTTTTGGATTTTCCATGATGTATTCTCCCGTAATTTTCGTTGCACCGGCAGCGGAAAGCCACCCGGTGTCCAACCTCTCGGGACCGACTTATGCCGGCCCGCCCAACGGGATAACGACGCCGAAAGCGCCGCACGCAGCCCCGCTCGGAGCAGAGCGCACAGCGCGATCAAAAAACAGCGGGGGTCGAAAGGGCGGAGGATTACCAGTTGCCTGCCACCGAGTAAGACCCCGACTGTCGATCCGTAGACAACCCGTCGGTGCTTTTCGGCAGCCTGGCTGTTCTGGCCTTGCTATAGCGCGACCAGAATCCTTGGCGTTGCGCAGTCCGCTTTCCCGATCCAGGGAGTTGTATTCGGCGGACCTTGCCCTTTCGAAGCAGAGTCAGAGTGCGCCCGTTCGACGACTGACGTCAAGACGGGACTTCACGGCACTTCGGTGCCGCTTCGCGGCCGCGAAAACTGCATGAATAGCTTTGTTCAACCGATATAACTTAATGAAATACGAAAGTTTTCAGAATTTGTCAGCCCTTGACGTGTCCTGTCAAAACCCCCGAATTTGCGTCATGTGACCGCGACGTTACCGACCAGCGGTCGATTTATCCGCCTTAGCGGTTGGTTCCATGCATCCACGCAGCTTGCATCCCGTCAGGCCGGCCCGAACCCGGCGCCGGCGCACCGTGCGCAAGGCGCTGCTGCCGGGCACGCCAGCCGGCCTGTTGCGCAAGACCCCTTGCAGGCCGGATCGACAACCGCGGTCCGCCTGCTCTGCCTCACCACTCCGATCCAGCCCGCACCGGGGCTCGGCCGGCCCGTTCGCCCGACCCTTTGCCATTCGGTTTGCCCGCCAACTCATAGCGGCTATCATCGGCAGCCCATTTACCTAAATCCGCTCCGGGCAACGCCGGTTGCGGCAATCAATCCCCTGTTAATTCACGGAGTAACCCCATGAGCAGCAACACTGCGGAAGATATCGTCATGCACGGCGCGATCCGCCTGGATTCGCCCCAGTTTGGCGTGATGGACCCGCTGTCCGAAGAGACCCATCCGCAGGCGTATTACGAAGCCATCAAGCAGCGGTTCGCCGAGGAGCGGGATCTGCGCATCAACTATCGGCCCGAGGGCAGCAAGCAGTACGACACAGAATTGCAGGGCGCGCTCGCCAAATACGACCAGGATCCCTACGCTGGACCGGTCACCCCGCGCGCGCCGCTGACCGATACCGTGGAATGCCTATTCATCGGCGGCGGCTTTTCGGCGCTGCTGACCTCGGCGCGGCTGCGCGAGATCGGCGTGGACAGCATCCGCATCGTCGAGCGCGGCGCCGATGTTGGTGGCACCTGGTACTGGAACCGCTATCCGGGCATCGCCTGCGACGTGCCCTCCTACGACTACCTGCCGCTGCTGGACGAAATGAACTACGTCCCCAAGCACCGTTACGCGCGCGGCGACGAGATTTTCCAGCACTGCCGGGCGATCGCCAAAAAATACGACCTCTATGATCTGGCGGTGTTTCAGACCACGGTGATCGAGACCCGCTGGGACAAGACCGAGAAGCTCTGGCACATCAAGACCGATCGCGGCGACCACATGAAGGCGCGCTTCGTGATCTGTGCGAACGGCATCCTGTCGAAGCCCAAGCTGACCAAGATCAAGGGCATGGAAACCTTCAAGGGCCATTCGTTTCATACCTCGCGCTGGGATTACGCCTATACCGGCGATGATTTGTCCAAGCTGAAGGACAAGCGCGTCGGCATCATCGGCACCGGCGCGACCGCCGTGCAGGCGGTGCCCGGTCTGGGCGCCAACGCGAAGGAGCTGTATGTGTTCCAGCGCACGCCCTCGTCCATCGACATCCGCGATGACTGGGAAACCGATCCCGAGTGGGCCAAGAAGCTGCCCGCCGGCTGGCAGATGCAGCGCCGTGACCTGATGCTGAAACCCAGGCCGCTGAGTCCCGAGGCACTCGCCAAGATCGCGGCGATGCCGCGCGAGGAAAAGCTGCGACGGCAGGAGAACGCCAACATCGATTCGATGATGCGCATCCACAAACGCATCGAGGAGATCGTCACGGACAAGGCCACCGCCGAGGCGCTGAAGCCCTGGTACATGATGATGTGCAAGCGGCCATGCTTTCACGAAGACTACCTGCCCACCTTCAACCGGCCGAACGTGCATTTGGTCGATACCCGCGGCAAGGGCATCACCGAAATCAATGAGAAAGGCCCAGTGGTTGACGGCGTACAGTACGAGCTGGACCTGCTGATCTACGCGACCGGGTTCGAGATCCAGAAAACCGGCATCTACAACCAGATCATTGGCGAGAACGGCGTCGAGCTGAACGACAAATACAAGGACGGCATTCGCACCCTGCTGGGCATCCATTCCAAGGGCTATCCCAACCTGTTCATCATGAACGGCTATCAGGCGTCGTTTCAGTTCAACCTGACCGACATGATGCAGAGCCAGGGCGGGCATATCGCCGCGTGCGTCAACCATGTCCGCAAGCATGGCTACCAGACGCTGGATGTGACCGAGGACGCTGAGGAATTCTGGGTGCAGGAAGTCATCAAGTTCCGCGGCAAGACCGATCGCAACAAGCAGTGCACGCCGGGGTACTACAACTTCGAAGGCGAGGACAACCGCCGCCAGGACGGCACCTACAATGGTGGCTTCGTGAAGTACATGGCCCACCTCGCCGACGTCGAGCGGGACATGGAAAAACATTTCACCTTTTCCAAAAAGTAACGGTAATAATCAGAAGCGAGGGGCCCGGAACATCGATCCAAAAGATGGACCGGGCGCTCTTTCAGAATAAAAGCGTTCAATAAAAAACTTTCAATAAAAAGGGCGGCAAGCCCTTCAACCAGGAGTGCACCATGACTCAGCGAATGCTGGAAGGCTTCAAGGTGGTCGACTTTACCCATGTCATCGCCGGCCCGCACTGCACCAAACTGCTGGCCGAGCACGGCGCCGAGGTGATCAAAATCGAGCCGCTCGGCGGCGAGCTGGCGCGCATGTTGCCCATGCATCGCGAAGGTCGCAGCGCCTATTTCATTCAGCACAATGTCGGCAAGAAACCCATGGCGATGGATCTCGCCACCCCGGAGGCCCAGGCTATCTGCCGGGAACTGATCAAGCAGGCCGATGTAGTCGTCGAGAACTTCTCGCCCGGCGTCATGAAGCAACACGGTCTCGATTGGGAGAGTCTGCGCAAGATCAATCCCAACCTGGTGATGTGCTCGATTTCCTGTTTCGGTCAAACCGGGCCGCTGTCCCACCTGCCCGGCTACGACTGGATCGCCCAGTCCTACTCCGGGATCATCGATCTGCTCGGCGAACCCGGACGCACGCCGATCTTCGGCGATTTCGCCTTCGGCGACGTATCCACCGGCGCCCATGCCTACGGCGCCATCGTCACGGCGCTGCTGCACCGGATGCGCGGCGGCAAGGGCCAGCACATCGACCTCGCGCTGATGGAAGTGCTGTTCAGCTATCACGAACTCGCCGTGCAGATGTACGACACCACGGGCGGCCAGTGGGTCGCCCAGCGCTCCGGCGCGCGGCACGGCATGCTCTCCCCGGTCGGCATCTACAAGTGCAAGGATCGCTACATTTTCCTGCTCGGCATCAATCATCAATGGCGCGGCCTGGCGACCGCGATGGGACGCGAGGACATGCTCGCCGATCCGCGCTTCAGCGACCTGAAAACCATGGGCCAGTACAAGGACGAACTCGACGCCGCCATCGAAGCCTGGCTGGATACGCTGCCAAGCGTCGACGAAGCCGTGGCCCAGTTGCAGAAACACCGCGTGCCCTGTGCCCCCATCCTCAGTATTCCCGAAGTGATCGCTCTGCCGCACAGCAAGGAACGCGGCCTGATGCGGACCATTCCCGATGCGATCTTCGGCGACATTCATGTCCCCCGCACGGCGCTGCGGTTTTCCGAGTTCCCCGATACGCCGGATCTGCGCGCCGGCACCCTGGGGCAATACAACCACGAGATCCTGCGCGAACGGCTCGGCTATACCGAGGCGCAAATCGCCGATCTGGAAGCCCGCAATGTCATCGCGTCGAAAAATATCTAGCGCCAACTCCGACTCTGCCAGGGGACTGCCATGAGCACCGGGATCGAACTTCAGGGCACCTGCGCGCCCGGATTTGCCAAAGTGCAGGATGCCTTTGCCGCCAACTTCACGGATGGCAAAGAGGTGGGCGCTTCTTTTGCGCTCGCCATCGAAGGCGAAATCGTGGTTGATCTGTGGGGCGGTTTCGCCGACGGCGCCCGCACCCAACCCTGGCAATCCGACACCCTCATCAACACCTACTCGACCACCAAGGGCATGGCCGCCACCGTGGTCGGCGTGCTCGCGGACGAAGGCCTGATCGACTACAACGCCAGGGTTGCCGACTACTGGCCCGAGTTCGCCGCGGCCGGCAAGCAGAATGTAACGGTCGCGCAACTGCTGTCGCACCAGGCCGGCATCTGCGGTCCGCGCGAGCGGGTGGAAATGGCCAATCTCTACGACTGGGACAAACTCTGCGCGGTGCTGGCGGCACAGTGGCCGTTCTTCGAACCCGGCACCGCCAACGGTTACCACGCCGTGGTGTTCGGCCATCTCGCCGGCGAAGTCGCGCGTCGCGTCACCGGCCGTACGAAAAGTCTTGGCCAATTGTTTGCCGAGAAGGTCGCAGGCCCCATCGGCGCCGGCACTGATTACTACATCGGCTTGCCCGCCAGTGAAGATCATCGCGTCGCCGAAATGCTGCCTGTGGTGGGCTCCGAACAACTGGGCACCGGTCTCGGCGGCAAGAAGCGCATGAGCGACGCCCTCTACTGCGCCATGGCACATCCACCTTTGACGGCGCACATTGCCAATGACCGCGCCTGGCGCGCGGCGGAAGTACCCGGCGCCAACGGCCAGGGCAACGGCCGTGGCATTGCCAAGGTCTATGGCGCGCTGGCCAACGGCGGCGAGCTGGGCGGCAAGCGCATCATCAGCGCCAAGGGCATCACCGAGATGACCCGCGAGGAATGCTTCCGCAAGGACGAAGTCATCGGGGTACGGATGCGCTGGAGCCGCGGCTTCATTCTGAACAAGGCCGAACTCTATGGACCCAATCCCGATGCCTTCGGCCACAGCGGCTGGGGTGGCTCGTTCGGTTTCGCCGATACCAAAGCGCGACTCGGCATGGGTTATGCCATGAACCAGATGGATACCAATATCTTCGGCGATCCGCGCGGCGTCCGCCTGATTGAGGCTGCCTACGCTTGCCTGTCGAGCAGCTAGCAATGGCGCAGCGGTCGCCCGTGGCCCTGCTCGGCACTCCGAATGAAGTGGTGGACGAGCTGAGCACGCGCATCGAACAGACCGGCATGACCCATCACATCCTGCTGCCCATGTCGGCTGAGTCCCATGCGCTCTTCGTCAGCGAAATCATGCCGGTATTCGTGTGATGATCGGCGGCACCACGCGATCCCGGCAAACGGCAGGGCAACCGCATCTTCATCGTCAAAGACCCGGCTACCCGAGCGTCGAGACAAGCTTTGGGAGCCATCGAATC